>NZ_JBHWUW010000048.1:0-70371 GCF_042737245.1 Streptomyces sp. NPDC060002 | reverse complement strand
TTTTTGGCACGCTGTTGAGTTCTCAAGGAACGGACGCTTCCTTTGTACTCACCCGAGAGACTCTCTCAGGCTTTCCTCCGGGCGCTTCCCTTCGGTCTTGCGTTTCCGACTCTATCAGATCTTTTCTCGACCCGATTTCCTCGGTGCTTTCCAGGTTCCCGCTTTCGCGTTTCCCTTTCCGGCGGTTCCGACTCTATCAGATCCTTTCGGCGCTGATTCCCAGTCAGAGGGGGCTTGTCTTCCCGGCTGTTGGGCCGTTCCGACGAGTGAGACTTTAGCGGATTCCCGCCCCCCGAAGCCAATCGGGGGCCTGCGTCCTTTCGAACACGGATTCCTCATTCGTGAATACACACGCCAACGACATGACGGCAGACGAATCGACTGCGCGCCGAGAAGTGGTTGGTACTTACGGAATGGCTGTCCGGGGACCGACCGGGGTCGGCGCTCACGTCGAACAACTCGGAGAACACTACGTATCCGGTCGGGGTGTGTCAACTCATGTCCCACGGACACCCCTGAGGCGTACTCTGACGCACATGACTACGCGTACGTGCACCCAACTGTGGTGGGCCGCCTGACGGCGGCCGTGCTCACGTATGCACTCAACGGCCGCCGCTTCGGCGGCCGTTCTCGTTTCTCCCTCCAGGGTTCCAGAGGGTCGGCCGGCCGGAGCGGCGGTCTCGACCAGGAGGTGGAGAGATGAAGCGGGTCTTCAGCGGGGTCAAGCCGACCGGGCATCTGACGCTGGGGAACTACCTGGGAGCTCTGCGGCAGTGGGCCGAGGTCGACCAGCACCGGGCGGACTCACTGTTCTGTGTCGTCGATCTGCACGCGCTGACCGTGGACCACGATCCGGCTCGGGTGCGCCGGCTCAGTCGGCAGGCGGCGACGCTGCTGCTGGCGACGGGACTGGATCCACAGCTGTGCACCGTGTTCGTACAGAGTCATGTGGACGAGCACGCGCGGCTGTCGTATCTGCTGGAGTGCGTGGCCACGGACGGCGAGATGCGGCGGATGATCCAGTACAAGGAGAAATCCGGGCGGGAGCGGGAGCGCGGGGGCAGTGTGCGGCTGTCGTTGCTGACCTATCCCGTGCTGATGGCGGCGGACATCCTTGCCTACGGGGCCGACGAGGTGCCGGTGGGCGACGACCAGGCCCAGCACGTCGAGCTGACGCGTGATCTGGCAGCGCGGTTCAACCAGCGGTACGGCCACACGTTCGTCGTACCGAAGGCCACGCATCCGGCGGTGGCCGCGCGGGTGATGAACCTCCAGGAGCCGACGTCGAAGATGGGCAAGAGCGACGACTTCGGGCCGGGGATCGTCTATCTGCTGGACGAGCCCGATGTGGTGCGCAAGAAGGTCATGCGGGCCGTCACCGACAGTGGGCGGGAGGTCGTGTACGACCGGGAGGAGCGGCCGGGGCTCGCCAACCTGCTGGAGATCCTCGCCGCGTGTACGGGCGGGGAGCCGGAGGCGCTGGCCGGCGCCTATGCGTCGTACGGCGCCTTGAAGAAGGACACGGCCGACGCGGTGGTCGAGGTGCTGCGGCCGGTGCAGGCCAGGCACAGCGAGCTGTGCGCGGATCCCGTCCATGTGGAGGGGGTGCTGCGGGACGGGGCGGCGAAGGCTCGGGCCATGGCGCGGCCGGTCGTGGACAGCGCCTATCGCGCGATCGGGCTGCTTCCGCCCGCGCCGGAGTCGGCCACGGACCGGGTGCTGAACGCGGTGCGGTAGGCGCGTGGGCTGGTGGCGAGGCGCGATGCGAAGTGCTGGCGCATCGTGACCTCGCTGCCGAAGCCGGAGCGCCGGGCCACCTCGGGCATGGGGAGGTCGGTGCGTTCGAGGAGTTTCTGGGCCGCGGCGATGCGCTGGTCGAGGAGCCAGCGCAGGGGGGTGGCGCCGGTCTCGGCCGTGAAGTGGCGGGCGAAGCTGCGGGGGGACATGCCCGCCCGCGCCGCCAGGCCGGCGACGGTGAGTGGTTCGTGCAGGTGGCGCAGGGCGTGGTCGCGTACGGCGGCGAGAGTGTCGGCGTCCCGGTCCGCGCGCGGGGTGGGGTGTTCGATGAACTGGGCCTGGGTGCCGGTGCGGATGGGCGCGGTGACCATCGAGCGGGCGATGGTGGCGGCCGCTTCGGCGCCGTGGGAGCGGCGGACCAGGTGGAGGCAGAGGTCGATGCCGGCTGCCGTGCCGGCGGCGGTCCAGATGTTGTCGTCCTCGATGAAGAGCGCGTCGGGGACGACGCTGACCCGGGGGTGGTGCGTACGGAGGAGGTCGATGAGGTTCCAGTGGGTGATCGCTCGGCGGCCGTCGAGGAGGCCCGCCTGGGCGAGGGTGAAGGCGCCGCCGCAGAGGGCCGCGAGGGTGGTGCCGCGGGCGTGGGCGCGGCGGAGGGCGTCCAGGACGGCGGCGGGTGCGGGGGTGAGGTGGTCGTCCAGGCCGGGGACCAGGATCAGGTCGGCTCGGGAGAGCCAGGTGAGGGTGCGGTCGGGGGCGAGGGCCAGGCCGCCGCGCATCGGGACGGAAGCGCTGTCGACGGCGACACGGCGCAGGTCGAAGGCGGGGGCGCCGCGATCGGTGCGGTCGGTGCCCCAGACCTCGGTGATGACGGAGACGTCGAAGGCGCGGATGCCGGGGAAGGCGACGAGGGCGACGCGGTAGGCAGGGTCCACGCTTGGCAGTAAACCATCGATCGCTGTCTTCTGACCCGCTGGGGCGCGGGCGGTCCCGGCGGCAGGATCGAGGGCATGGATATCGCGGAGAACGCAGCGCTGGTGGTCGTCGATGTGCAGAAGGGCTTCGAGGAGCTGGACTTCTGGGGGGCGCGGAACAATCCCGGGGCGGATGACAACATCGCCGCGCTCATCGACGTATGGCAGGAGACGGGGCGGCCGGTCGTGTTCGTGCGGCACGACTCGGTGAAGCCGGGGTCGCCGTTGCGGCTGGGGTACGAGGGGAACGAGTTCAAGGAGTACGTGGAGGAGAGGCGGGGGAAGGGCGCCGGCGCCGAGCTGTTCCTCACGAAGACGGTGAACTCGGCGTTTCTCGGCACGCCGGATCTGGGGGCCTGGCTGGCCGCGGAAGGCATCTCGCAGATCGCGGTCGCCGGGATCCAGACCAACATGTGCGCGGAGACTACGGCGCGGATGGGCGGCAATCTCGGGTACGACGTGCTGTTCGCGTACGACGCGACGTACACGTTCGACCTGGAGGGCCCGTTCGGCTGGCGGCGGAGTGCTGAGGAGATCGCGCAGGCGTCGGCGGTGTCCCTGCACGGGGGCGGGTTCGCGCGGGTGGTGACGACGGAGGAGATCGTGGGGGCGGCCGGCCGGTGACCGCCCCCGGCGGCGGTCAGTCCTTCTTGCCTGAGGCCAGTTCGCGGCTGCGGTCGCGGGCGGCCTCGAGGGCTGCGATGAGGGCGGCTCGTACGCCGTGGTTCTCGAGTTCGCGGATGGCGTTGATGGTGGTGCCGGCGGGGGACGTGACGTTCTCGCGAAGCTTGACCGGGTGTTCGCCGCTGTCGCGGAGCATCGTCGCGGCGCCGATCGCGGACTGGACGATGAGGTCGTGGGCCTTGTCGCGGGGCAGGCCGAGCAGGATGCCGGCGTCCGTCATGGCTTCGACCAGGTAGAAGAAGTACGCCGGACCGGAGCCGGAGAGGGCGGTGCAGGCGTCCTGCTGGGACTCGGGGACGCGGAGGGTCTTGCCGACGGCGCCGAAGATCTCCTCGGTGTGGGCGAGGTGGGCGGCGGTGGCGTGGGTGCCGGCGGAGATGACGGACATGGCCTCGTCGACGAGGGCGGGGGTGTTCGTCATGACGCGGACGACCGGGGTGCCGGTGGCGAGCCGCTCCTCGATGGAGGCGGTGGTGATGCCTGCGGCTCCGCTGATGATCAGGCGGTCGGCGGGGACGTGCGGGGCGAGCTCGTCGAGGAGGGCGCCCATGTCCTGCGGTTTCACCGTGAGGATCAGGGTGTCCGCGGTCTTGGCGGCCTCGGCGTTGGTGACCGGGGTGACTCCGTGGCGGGTGCGGAGCTCTTCGGCCCGTTCCGGGCGGCGGGCCGTGACGAGGAGGTCGGCGGGGGCCCAGCCGCCTCGGATCATGCCGCTGAGGAGGGCTTCGCCGATCTTGCCGGTGCCGAGGACTGCGACTTTCTGGGTCATGGTGCGGGGCCCTCCGGGGGTTTCGTCGTCCGAGGTTCATCGTCGCACCGGGGGTGCCTGTCCGGCACGCCTGTCCGGTGGGCGGACGCCGTTCCTCGCCCCCGCCGCCCCTTCCCGCCCCAACCCTGGGGGCTGCCGCCCCCGGACCCCCGCTTCGGCCCCGAAAGGGCCTCGTCCCCAAACGCCGGACATGCTGAAACAGTCACGCTGTACGGCGTCGTAGGGTCGCCGCGCCCAGGCACAGGACCAGCAGGGCGCAGCCGCCGACGATGAGGACGTCCCGTACGAAGGTGGCCGTCATGTCGGTGTGGGTGAGGACCTCGTTCATGCCGTCGACCGCGTAGGACATGGGGAGGACGTCGGAGACGGCTTCCAGGGCTGGGTGCATGGTGTCGCGCGGGGCGAAGAGGCCGCAGAGGAGAAGCTGGGGGAAGATCACCGCCGGCATGAACTGGACCGCCTGGAACTCCGAGGCCGCGAAGGCCGAGACGAAGAGGCCGAGGGCGGTGCCGAGGAGGGCGTCGAGGAGGGCGACCAGGAGGAGGAGCCAGGGGCTGCCCGTGACGTCCAGGTCGAGGAACCAGACCGCCAGGCCGGTGGCCAGGGCCGACTGGATGATCGCGAGGATGCCGAAGGCGAGGGCGTAGCCGGCGATCAGGTCGCCCTTGCCGAGGGGCATGGCGAGGAGGCGTTCGAGGGTGCCCGAGGTGCGTTCGCGCAGGGTGGCGATGGAGGTGACCAGGAACATCGTGATCAGCGGGAAGATGCCCAGGAGGGACGCGCCGATGTTGTCGAAGGTGCGCGGGCTGCCGTCGAAGACGTAGCGGAGCAGGAACAGCATCACGCAGGGGATGAGGACCAGCAGCGCGATGGTGCGGGGGTCGTGGCGCAGTTGGCGCAGGACCCTGGCCGCGGTGGCGGTGGTGCGGGAGAGGCTCAGGGCGCTGGTGGTGGGTACGGAGGCCGCAGCCGGGGTGGTGGGCGCGGTCGTGGTCGTGGTCGTGGTCATCGGGTTGTCTCCTTCGTGCGGGTCTCCTTCGTGCGGGTCTCCTTCGTGCGGGCTGCCTCTGTCGCCGCGTCCACCAGGTGCAGGAAGGCCGACTCGACCGTGTCAGCGCCGGTGCGAGTGCGCAGGGCCTCGGGAGTGGCGTCGGCGAGGATCTCGCCCTCGCGCATCAGGAGCAGGCGGTGGCAGCGCTCGGCCTCGTCCATGACGTGCGAGGAGATCAGCAGCGTCGCGCCCCGGGTGGCGGCGATGCCGTGGAAGAGGTTCCACAGGTCGCGGCGCAGGACCGGGTCCAGGCCGACGGTCGGTTCGTCGAGGACCAGGAGTTCCGGAGTGCCCAGCAGTGCCACGGCCAGCGAGACGCGGTTGCGCTGGCCACCGGAGAGGTTGCCGGCGAGGGCGTCGGCGTGGGTGGTGAGGTCCACGTCGGCGATGGCTCGGGTGACGTTCTCGTGGCGGCGGTCCGCTGCCGCTCGGCCCGGGTCGAGGATCGCGGCGAAGTAGTCGAGATTCTGGCGGATCGTCAGGTCGTCGTAGACGGAGGGGGCCTGGGTGACGTAGCCGATGCGGGTGCGGAGCGTGGGGTGGCCCGCGGGGTGGCCGAGGACGTCGAGGGTGCCGGTGACCTTGTCCTGGGTGCCGACGATCGAGCGCATGAGGGTCGACTTGCCGCAGCCGGAGGGGCCCAGCAGACCGGTGATCTGGCCGCGGGGGACGGTGAAGTCGAGGGTGCGCAGGACCGTGCGGGGGCCTCGGACGACGGTCAGGTGCTCGGCCCGTACGGCGGGCACAGCGGGCGCGGCGGGCACGACAGCGGGTGGGACCGGGGTCGTGTCCTTGCCGGGTGGGCTGGAGTCCGGGTTAAAATTCATCATGCGATGAATAATGCTCCGGGCTGCGATGAGGCGTCAAGTGGCACCGGCGTGTGGCGGCATCGGCGTGCGTGCGCATGGGGCGGTGGCGGCGTGGTGCGCGGCTGGTTCCGGCGCCGTTGGTCGCGGTGGTGTCGGCGGCGTGCGCGACCTGGGTGCTCGACCTGGATGTGCGGCGGGTCCAGGTGCAGGGGCTGTGGATGCCGTACGGGTGCCGGAGGCGGCGGATCTCGGACGGCCGACGGAAGCGGGGGTGATCGGGACCGTAGTGGCGTTCGCGCTGATCGCGTCGGCGGAGTCGCTGTTCGGCGCCGCGGCGGTGGACCGGCTGCCCGAGGGACGGGGGACGGACTACGACCGGGAGTTGATGGCACAGGGCGCGGGCAACGCCGTGTGCGGGGTGCTGGGCGCGCTGCCGATGACGACCTTCATCGTGCGGAGCGCGGCAACGGGAGCCGGGGGCGCCGTCTCCCAGGGGGCGCGGACGGGCGCGCGGACCAAGGCCTCGCGGGTACTGCACGCGGTGTGGCTGCTGCTGTTCGCGGCCGCGCTGCCCGGGGTACTGGTACTGGGGGCCGTTCCGGTCGCGGCACTGGCCGGGTTGCTGGTGTACGTCGGCTGCGGGCCGGTGCCCTGGCGGGAGGCACGGAAGCTGTGGCGCGGGCAGCGGGCGGAGGCTGTCGTGCTCGGGGTCACGGCGGCGGCGATCCTGTTCGAGGGGGTGTCGGCCGGGCTGGCGCCGGCCGTGGCGAAGACGGCCTGGGAGATCAGCCATGTGCACGTCGAGACGGAGGACCGGGGAGACGCCGGGCTCGTCGTACGAGTGCTGGGGCACGCGACGTTCCTGCGGCTGCCGAAGCTGCTGGACGCGTTGGACGCGCTGCCGCACGACCGCGCGGTGCGGCTGGAGTTGGGCGGGCTACGGCATGTGGATCACGCGTGTGCGGCGGCGCTGGAGGGGTGGGCCGCCGCGCGCGGTCAGGCTCTGGTCGCGAGCAGCAGGATGACGTCGTAGACCTCTTCGACGAGTCCGTCGGGGAAGGCCCGCATCAGATGGTCGCGCTCCTCGGCGAGGAAGGCGGTGCTCGCCTCCTCGCCGTGGACCAGGAACAGCGAGTGGCTGCCGAGGTTGGCCAGGTGCGTGTCGACGGGGACGCGGCGGCTCCAGCGGACCTCACGACGGGTCAGTCCGAGGCGGCCGGTGGGGTCGACGACCCGGGCGTTCACGTTCTTGGTGTTCGCGGGGATGCTCTCCCCGAAGTACCGGTCGATGCGCCGGGCCGCCTCCGCGAGCCAGGGCACGTCGAGGGCGGTGGTGTTCCACCACAGCGCCAGCGCGCCGCCCGGGCGCAGGACGCGCAGGGCCTCCGGCACCGAGCGGGCCGGGTCGGTCCAGTGCCAGGACTGGGCGTAGGTGAGGAAGTCGAGGGAGGCGGTGGCCAGCGGGAGATGGTTGCCGTCGCCCCGGACGATCGGCACGCCGGGAAGGGTGCGGCGGAACTGTGCGGCCATGCCGTCCCCGGGCTCCACGGCGATGACGTCGGCGCCGCGGGTGTGCAGGAGGGCGGTCGCTATACCGGTGCCTGCCCCGACGTCCGCGACCCGTGCGCCGGTGAGGGAGCGGCAGGCGAGGTCCTCGATCGTGTCGAGGAGCGCGGTCGGGTAGGAGGGGCGGTTGGCGGCGTACTGGGCCGCGGCGGAGTTGAAGGAGCGGGCTCGAGTGGTGTGGGAGGGGCTGTGGGAGGAGGCCGTCATGGGGCCATGGTGGCCGGAGGACGGGGAGAAGGGGAACAGGTCCGGGTCTGTGGGCCGGCTCGGTCGCGGCGAGAGGGACCTCCCGCACGCCCTGCCCGACGGAGACGGACCTCCCTCACGCCTTGCACGACGGAGACGGACCTCCCGCACGCTCCACTCCTGGACGGCACCAGGTCCGGGTGAGGGGGTCAGCCGCGGCGGCGCTTCTTCGACGGGCTGCCGGTGCGGCGGGTGGAGCGGCGTTCGTACTGGTCGCGAGCCGTGTCGTACTCCTCGCGGTGGAGCCTCTCGCCGGGCGCCTCGGTGAGGGTGCGGAAGAAGTACGCGAGCAGCGAGCCGACGAAGCCGACGGCCAGCAGACCGCGCAGGGAGGCCTGGCGGTCGGGGTCGGGGCGCTTGGTGAAGCCCTCCCAGGTGTGGCGGAAGGCGAGTGCGGTGCAGACCGCGAACATCACGACGACCAGGACCGTCACGAAGCCGCCCAGGTCGGCGATCGCGATGCCCTCGTAGGCGAAGCGGAGGACGAGGCAGGAGCCGGCGACGGCGGCCAGGGAGCCGACGGCCGCGGCGATGCGGCGGGCCGCGTAGCCCCGGTGACCGGGGTCGTGGTCCACCCAGGTGGTGCCGAAGAAGCGGAGGGGCTCCGGGCGGGGACCGGCGCCGGCGGGGCTTCCCGACCGGCCGGCGGAAATGCCGGTGGGGAAGCCCGCCGCGCCGGTCGAGGTGTCCCGGGAACCGGCCGAAGTGTCCGGGGTGCCGTTTTCGTCGCTCACGGGACGATTATGGCTCCGGGCGGAGGCGGGCTCCCGGGTGGGTCGCTCCCAGGCCCGTCGAAGGCCGGTCCGAAGCGCCGGTCCGAAGCGCCGGCCCATGGCTGCCGGTCCGAGGTTGCGCCTCAGGTCAGCGTTCGGTCGCTGTCCGGGTCCGGGCCGGCGTTCGGTCCGGCGTTCGGTCCGGCGTTCGGTCCGGCGTTCGGTCCGGCGTTCGGTCCGGCGTTCGGTCCGGCGTTCGGTCGATGTCCAGGTCCGGTCGCTGCCCGGGTCGATGTCCGGGCCCGGGTCGGCGTCCGGTCGGTGTCCCGGTCCGGGTCGGTGTCCGGGTCGATGTCCGGGCCCGGGTCGGTGTCCGGGCGATGTCCGGGTCCGGGTCAGGGTCAGGCGCAGTGGGCGGCGACGTAGCCGTCGCTGCCGGTCCGCACGTACGCGTCCGAGACGAACTGGCCGTCGGCGATGTTGTCCCAGATGTTCGTCGTGCCGTACGGGCCGGTCACCGAGGTGCCCGGGGTCTGGCAGAAGATCGGGACCTTCGCGCCCTCGGCCAGGACCTTGACGACCGGGTAGCTCGTAGCGGGGCCGCTGCGGACGTTCAGCCGGACGCCCGGAGCGACCGGGTAGTAGGTGAGGGACGCCGCCGCGGCCGTCGTGACGGCCTCCGCGCTCTCGCCGCTCGCGACCTCTTCCACACGGTCAACAGACATGAAAAACCTCCCCCGTTGAACCCCATGACTGCCATGGGGTCACGTTGATTCCCCTAAAACACGCAATGAAACACATGTACAGGATTCGCACACGGAGGCTAGCAAGCCGCCTCGGTCCCGTACGAGTCATCGACTAGGCTCCGTGCGTCGCGCGCGCCGGTTGAACAGCACGGGGGTGGTCCATGACGCCACAGCGCAACACCGGGGCAGGCGCGGAAGCGGAACTTCCGGAGTACGCCGGTCACTACTGCCTGGAGGAGTGCCTGGGCTCCGGTGGCATGGGTGTGGTGCACCTGGCCCGGAGCACCTCCGGGATGAAGGTCGCGGTGAAGGTCGTCCATGCCCAGTTCGCCCGGGATCCCGAGTTCAGAGGCCGTTTCCGGCAGGAGGTGGCCGCCGCTCGACGGGTGAGCGGGGCGTTCACCGCACCCGTCGTGGACGCCGATCCGGAGGCCGAACGGCCTTGGATGGCAACCCTGTTCATTCCCGGTTCGACGCTCGCCGAGCAGGTGAAGCGGAACGGGCCCATGCGCTCGGGCGAGTTGCGGCGGTTGATGGCCGGGCTCGCGGAGGCGCTGCGGGACATCCACCGGGTCGGGGTCGTGCACAGGGATCTGAAGCCGAGCAACGTCCTGCTGGCCGAGGACGGACCGAAGGTCATCGACTTCGGTATCTCCCGGCCGAAGGACAGCGAACTGCGCACCGAGACGGGCAAGTTGATCGGCACGCCGCCGTTCATGGCGCCGGAGCAGTTCCGGCGGCCGCGGGAGGTGGGGCCGGCCGCCGACATCTTCGCGCTCGGGTCGGTGATGGTGCACGCGGCGACGGGACGCGGGCCGTTCGACTCCGACAGCCCGTACGTCGTCGCCTACCAGGTCGTGCACGACGAGCCGGATCTGACCGGCGTACCGGGGAACCTCGCGCCGCTGGTGGTGCGTTGTCTGGCCAAGGAGCCCGAGGACCGGCCCACGCCGGACGAGTTGATGCGGGAACTGCGGTCGGTGGCGGCCTCGTACGACACGCAGGCGTTCATACCGTCACAGCGGGCGCTGGAGGAGGCAGGGGACGGGCCGAAGGGGTCGGAGGAGCCCGCGCGGGCACCGGCCCGGGCGGAGGTGCGGCCGCGCAGCCGGCGCCGTCGGGTGGCCCTCGCCGTCGGCGCGCTGGTCGTCGTCCTCTCGGGCGGTGCGGTCCTCGCCACGCAGATACCCGGCGAGGAAGACCCGGGCCGCGACGCGCGGGGCGACACGGGCGGCTCGCAGTCCGCGTCTCCGGCCTTCACCCCTTGGAGCACGCGACCGGCGAAGAGCAGCACCGGCGCGGGTACCGGCACGGGCACGGGCGGCATGCCCCAGTGCGCCTACGACACGAGGCGGCTGATCTGTGTCCAGTCGGGGCTGGTTTCGGCGCTGGACGCGTCCGACGGGCGGGTGCTGTGGCGGCACGTCCTCACCGAAGACGACGGGCCGAGCCAGGCGCCGGTGCTCGCGGGCGGGCTGGCCCAGGTGATCACGCACTCGGGCAAGCGGATGGAGGCGCTCGACCCGGCGTCGGGCGCCACTCGCTGGCAGCGCGACCTGTCGGACTACCCGGGTGTCCGGACCGTCGGCGGCACCGTGTTGCTGACCGCGGCCGACGACACGGTGACCGGGGTGGACGCCGCGACGGGGAAGTCGGTGTGGAGCCGGCGCGTTCCCGGGCTGAGCGAGCCGTACTTCATGGCGTTCCCGAAGGATCCGCTGGCGTACGCGTCGAGCACGTCTGACGACGGGCGCACCCGGATCACGGCCGTGGATCCCACGACCGGGAAGGTGCGCTGGGACGAGCGGCTCGACGGCACGCTGCGTCTGGTGGGCACCACCGACGGCAGCCTCGTCCTGCTGTCCCAGGGCGACGACTACGGCACGGTCGACGCCGTGGTCCGCTACTCCCCGCAGGACAACGAGTCGCTGCGGGTGAAGCTGCGCGTCGGGCTGCAGGAGGCGCAGGCCACCGTGCAGGGCGACCGGGTCTACCTCCTGGCCTTCGACGGATCGCTCGTCGCCGTCGACACGGTCCTGGACAAACAGGTGTGGTCCCTCCAGACGGCGGTGAGCCGGGGTTCGGTACCGGCCGCCGACGGCGAGCACGTCTACTTCGGCGCCGCCGACGGACGGCTCCTCGCCGTGGACGCCGAGAAGGGCAGGCTCGTCGGGCAGACGGCACTGCGGCTCGGCGCCAACTCGGACGAGGTGGTGGCCACGCTGCCCGCGCCCGAGGCGGTCGGCGGCCGTGTCTACGCCGGGGCCCCCGACGGAACCGTCTTCGCGGTGGACGGACGGGACCCGGCGGACTGGTGAGTGGAGGCAGGGGAGGCCGGCCACAACCGACCGGTGACCATGCCGACCGGTGACCATGCCGACCGGTGACCATGTCGGCCGGTGACAGGGGACTGGTGAGACGCGCCGAGGGCCGCCTCCGTACGGCGGAGACGGCCCTCACCTCAGCGCTTGCCCTGACTGCCCGGGGGGGTGACTGCCCGGGTGTCCGGTGGCGTCAGCCCAGCTTCGACACGTCCCGCACCGCGCCCTTGTCGGCGCTCGTCGCCATCGCGGCGTAGGCCCGCAGGGCGGCGGACACCTTGCGCTCGCGGTTCTTCGGGGCGTAGACGCCGCCGAGGGCCGCCTCGCGCCGGGCCAGCTCGGCGTCGTCGACGAGGAGCTCGATCGTGCGGTTCGGGATGTCGATGCGGATGCGGTCGCCGTCCTCGACGAGGGCGATGGTGCCGCCGGAGGCCGCCTCGGGCGAGGCGTGGCCGATCGACAGGCCCGAGGTGCCGCCGGAGAAGCGGCCGTCGGTGATCAGGGCGCAGGTCTTGCCGAGGCCGCGGCCCTTGAGGAAGGACGTCGGGTAGAGCATCTCCTGCATGCCCGGGCCGCCCTTGGGACCCTCGTAGCGGATGACGACGACGTCGCCGTGCGTCACCTGCTTGTTGAGGATCTTCTCGACGGCCTCCTCCTGTGACTCGCAGACGACGGCAGGGCCCTCGAAGGTCCAGATCGACTCGTCGACGCCGGCCGTCTTGACCACGCAGCCGTCGACGGCGATGTTGCCGCGCAGGACCGCGAGACCGCCGTCCTTGCTGTAGGCGTGCTCGGCGGAGCGGATGCAGCCGCCCTCGGCGTCCACGTCCAGCGCCTCCCAGCGCTCGGACTGGGAGAACGCCTCGGCGGAGCGGACGCAGCCGGGGGCCGCGTGCCACAGTTCGAGCGCCACGGGCGAGGGGGATCCGCCGCGGACGTCCCAGGTCTTCAGCCAGTCCGCGAGGGACGGGCTGTGGACCGAGAACACGTCCTCGTTGAGCAGGCCCGCGCGGTGCAGCTCGCCGAGCAGGGCGGGGATGCCGCCGGCGCGGTGCACGTCCTCCATGTAGTACGTGCGGTCCTTCGCCACGTTCGGCGCGACCTTCGCCAGGCAGGGCACGCGGCGCGAGACCTCGTTGATCTCCTCCAGGCCGAACGGGACGCCCGCTTCCTGGGCGGCGGCGAGGAGGTGGAGGATCGTGTTGGTCGAGCCGCCCATCGCGATGTCGAGGGCCATCGCGTTCTGGAAGGCCGCGATGGTGGCGATGTTGCGGGGCAGGACCGTCTCGTCGTCCTGCTCGTAGTAGCGGCGGGTGATGTCCATCACCGTGCGCCCCGCGTCCTCGTACAGCGCCTTACGGGCCGTGTGGGTGGCCAGGACCGAGCCGTTGCCGGGGAGGGAGAGGCCGATGGCCTCGGTCAGGCAGTTCATCGAGTTGGCGGTGAACATGCCGGAACAGCTGCCGCAGGTCGGACAGGCGTTCTCCTCGATACGGAGGATGTCCTCGTCCGAGATCTTGTCGTTCACGGCGTCGGAGATCGCGTCGACCAGGTCGAGCGTGCGGACGGTGCCGTCGACGAGGGTGGCGCGGCCGGACTCCATCGGGCCGCCGGAGACGAAGACCGTGGGGATGTTCAGGCGCAGGGCCGCGTTCAGCATGCCCGGGGTGATCTTGTCGCAGTTGGAGATGCAGATCAGGGCGTCGGCGCAGTGCGCCTCGACCATGTACTCCACGCTGTCCGCGATCAGGTCGCGGGAGGGCAGGCTGTAGAGCATGCCGCCGTGGCCCATCGCGATGCCGTCGTCGACGGCGATCGTGTTGAACTCGCGCGGGATGCCGCCGGCCGCGGTGATCGCCTCGCTGACGATCCGGCCGACCGGCTGGAGGTGGGTGTGTCCGGGCACGAACTCGGTGAAGCTGTTCGCCACCGCGATGATCGGCTTCCGGCCGATGTCCGCACCGGGTACACCGGAGGCGCGCATAAGGGCGCGGGCGCCCGCCATGTTGCGGCCGTGGGTGACTGTGCGGGACCTCAGCTCGGGCATCGTCGCTCGCTCCTTCAGAGACTGCGATCAGAGACTTCTGACTGCTAACGAGCGTACGCCGGTCATCCAGGGGTCGGACACGGCGTCCGTATATCGGGACGAACGTCTCACCCTCCCGGGCCGCGCCTCACCCTCCCGGGCCGCGTTTCACGGCCCGGTCAGATGTCCCTGTACGACCGGTGCCACACGCGCGATGATCAGCTCCAGGTCCGCCGAGGCCAGCGGCTCCACCTTGATCACGTACCGCAGCATCGCGCAGCCCACCAGCTGCGCGGCCGCCAGTTCGGCACGCAGCTCGGCGTCCGGCAGATCGAGCCGGCCGGCGATCCGGCGCAGCACCAGGGAGGCCACCATGCGGCGGAAGACGGCGGCCGCGGTGTCGTTGTTCACGGCCGAGCGCACGATCGCCAGCAGGGGCTTACGGGTCGTGGGGTTCTCCCAGACGCCGAAGACGAAGCGGGCGAGCCGCTCGCCGACCTGGTCCAGCGGGCCGTCGGCGACCGCTTCCGGGGCGCCCAGCGCGGGCGCGAAGGCGACCTCGATGGACGCCTCGAAGATCTGCTCCTTGGTGCCGAAGTAGTGGTGCACCAGCGCCGAGTCCACACCGGCGGCCTTCGCGATACCGCGCACGGACGTCTTGTCGTAGCCCCGCTCGGAGAATTCCTCGCGGGCGGCCGTCAGGATGCGGTCGCGGGTGTCCGCCGACTCCGTACGAGGGGGGCGGCCGCGTTTACGTGCGGTGACGCCGGTCATCGGCGGGGCGCCTTCGCCGCGGGGGACGGGGCCGACGGCGCCGTCGACGAGGCGGAGGCCAGGTGCAGGCGCGTGAAGGCCAGGGCCTCCGCCAGGTCGGCCTCACGTTCGGCGCCAGACATCGCGCGCCGCGTGTTGACCTCGATGACGACGTGCCCGTCGAAGCCGGTCAGCGCGAGCCGTTCCAGCAGCTCGGCGCAGGGCTGGGCGCCGCGGCCCGGGACCAGGTGCTCGTCCTTGGCCGAACCGTTTCCGTCGGCCAGGTGGACGTGGCCCAGGCGGTCGCCCATGCGGTCGATCATCTGCATCGCGTCCGCGCGGGCCGTGGAGGCATGGCTGAGATCGATCGTGAAGTGCCGGTAGTCGTCCTTCGTGACGTCCCAGTCGGGCGCGTACGCCAGCATCTCGCGGTCGCGGTAGCGCCACGGGTACATGTTCTCGACGGCGAACCGTACGTCCGTCTCGTCCGCCATCCGCCAGATGCCCGTGACGAAGTCCCGCGCGTACTGGCGCTGCCAGCGAAACGGCGGGTGGACGACGACCGCGCTCGCACCGAGCTTCTCCGCCGCCGCGCGGGCCCGCTGGAGCTTGGTCCACGGATCGGTCGACCAGACCCGCTGCGTGATGAGCAGGCAGGGGGCGTGGACGGCGAGGATCGGGATGCGGTGGTAGTCGCTGAGTCTGCGCAGCGCGTCTATGTCCTGGCTGACGGGGTCGTTCCAGACCATGACCTCGACGCCGTCGTATCCGAGGCGCGCGGCGATCTCGAAGGCCGTCGCCGTCGACTCCGGGTAGACCGAGGCCGTCGACAGGGCGACCTTCGCATCCGGGATCCGCACGACTGGCTCTGCCATGGGGGACAGGTTACGGGGTGCGGTCACCCGGGTGCCGGGCCCCCGGCCGTCGTTGTGGCGTTCGCCACGGGCGGGTGCGCGTGCGGCCTGGTGGCTCACGCCTGCGCGGCGGAGCCGGCCATGTCACGGCCGCGCGCCCGGCAGGCCCGTCACTCCGACGCCAGGTGATCGAGTTTGCGCAGGATGACGCCCTCCCTGAGCGCCCAGGGGCAGATCTCCAGGTTCTCCACGCCGAAGAGGTCCATCGCCCCCTCCGCGACCAGCGCGCCCGCCAGGAGCTGGTTGGCGCGGCCCTCGGAGACGCCCGGAAGCTCCGCTCGCTGGGCGGTCGTCATGCCCGCCAGGCGGGGCACCCAGGCTTCGAGCGACTCGCGCTTGAGCTGCCGCTGGGCGTACGGGCCGTCGACGGAGCGGGCGGCTCCGGCGATGCGGGCGAGCTGCTTGAACGTCTTCGACGTGGCGACGACGTGGTCGGGGGCGCCGAACCGCTTGAACTCCCCGACCGTGCGGGCGATCTGCGCACGGGCGTGGCGGCGCAGGGCTCGTATGTCCTCGGGGTCGGGCGGGTCGCCGGGCAGCCAGCCCGCGGTGAGCCGGCCGGCGCCGAGCGGCAGCGAGACGGCCGCGTCGGGTTCCTCGTCGATGCCGTAGGCGATCTCCAGTGAGCCGCCGCCGATGTCCAGGACCAGCAGCTTTCCGGCGGACCAGCCGAACCAGCGGCGGGCGGCCAGGAAGGTGAGCCGGGCCTCCTCGGCGCCGGTGAGGACCTGGAGCTCGACGCCGGTCTCGGCCTGCACGCGCGCGAGGACGTCGTCGGCGTTGCTGGCCTCGCGCACGGCGGAGGTCGCGAACGGCAGCAGGTCCTCCACGCCCTTGTCCTCGGCGGCCTGGAGCGCCTCCCGGACCACGGCGATCAGTTTGTCGACGCCCTCCGGGCCGATCGCCCCGTCCTCGTCGAGGAGTTGGGCAAGGCGCAGTTCCGCCTTGTGCGAGTGCGCGGGCAGGGGGCACGCGCCCGGGTGTGCGTCCACCACCAGCAGATGCACCGTGTTCGATCCCACGTCGAGGACACCGAGTCTCATGTAGGGAACGCTACTGCCCACAGCGCCGCTGGCCGTCCCCGAAGCGGCTCCCGGCGACTTACCCTGGACGAGTGCCAAAGACGAACAAGGCGAAGACCGACAAATCGACCGACGGTTCTTCGCGGGCGAAGCCGGTGAAGCCACCGAAGAAGTCGAACAAGGCCCAGGCGGCGGAAGTGAAGGCCCTGGCGGCGAAAGCTCTCGCCGCGGACGAGAAGGGCCTCGACTTCGCGCGCGCGTGGGTGGAGTTCCCCGACCCCGCGGACGACGAACAGGTCTTCCGGTGTGACCTGACATGGCTGACCTCTCGCTGGAACTGCATCTTCGGCAGTGGCTGCCAGGGCATCCAGCCGGGCCGCGCGGCCGACGGCTGCTGCACCCTGGGCGCCCACTTCTCCGACGAGGACGACGAGAAGCGCGTCGCCGGACACGTGGCGCGGCTCACGCCGGACATCTGGCAGCACCACGCCGAGGGCGTCCGGGACGGCTGGGTCTCGGAGGACGAGGAGGGCTCCCGCCAGACGCGCCCGTTCAACGGCTCGTGCATCTTCCAGAACCGCCCCGGTTTCGCGGGCGGCGCGGGCTGCTCGCTGCACATCCTGGCTCTCAAGGAGGGCCGCGAGCCACTGGAGACCAAGCCGGACGTCTGCTGGCAGCTCCCGGTGCGCCGGACGTACGACTGGATCGACCGGCCCGACGACACGCGCGTGCTCCAGGTGTCGATCGGTGAGTACGACCGCCGCGGCTGGGGTCCGGGCGGCCATGACCTGCACTGGTGGTGCACGTCCGCGACCTCGGCACACGGCGCGGGCGACCCGGTGTACGTCTCCTACCGCCCGGAACTGACCGAGCTGATGGGCAAGGCCGGCTACGACCGCCTGGCCGAGCTGTGCGACCAGCGCCTCGCCTCACAGCTCCCGCTGCTGGCGCCGCACCCGGCGGACCCGGCGCGCCCGACGGGCTGACGGAGGGACCGGCCGACGGACCGACCGGCCGACGGACCGACCGGCCGACCGGCCGACCGGCCGACGGACCGACGGGCCGTCGGCCCGGGCTCCTCGGTTCCGGTGGATCGCCGGGACCGCCCCGCGCGGCCCGTGGCGCCCACGGCTGACCCCTACGACGTCTCCGGGCCCGAGGGGTCGCTGTCGTCGGACGGCGGGTTCGAGCCCTCCGAGTCGCTCGGGGACGGGTCGCCCGGTGTGGGCTCCGGGTCGGCGGAGGACGGCGGATCGGTCGGGGTGGGATCCGGGGAGGACGGCACCGTGGGCGTCGGTGCCGGATCGGACGACGGAGGCCGACCGCCGGGGCCGCCCGGGCCGGGGCCGTTGCCCGGGCCCGGGGGGCCGGGTGCGGTGCCGTAGCCCTCGATGGAGACGACGGCGCCCGCCGGAGCGACGGCCACGCGCGCGTGCCACCGCCCGGAGGGCTCGCGCAGATGATCGACGTACACCTTGACCGTCACCGACTCGCCTGGCTTCAGCGTGCCCGTGGAGCGGCTCAGATACAGCCAGGAGGCCGCCGTGGTGGCCGACCAGCGGACCGGCCCGTCGCCGTCGGCCGCCGCGGTGAGGGTGATGAGCGTGGTGTCGCCCCTGTTGGCGGCCGTCACGGAGAGCTTGCCGGCGGCGCTCCTGCCGAGTCCTGTGACGCCGACGACCTCCACGGAGACATCCGGTCCGTCGCCCTTGGGGAGACCGGTGCCGGGGCGGGTGCTGGCGTTTCCCGCGTTCTCGTAGCCGCCGACCGTCTCACCGTCGAGGCTGTCGGGGCCCTGCGCCTCGCTGGCGCTGGCCGAGCGGCCCTCGACCCCCTCCCCCGTCGGTGTGCCCCGGTAGGCCGCCCACAGGGCGAGCACGGGAGCGGCGACGACGGTGGCGACGACGGTCGTGGTCACGGCACGCGCGCGTAGCCGCTCCCGGCGGGCGGCCCGGTCCTTGGGGTCCATCGGGAAGCCCCGCCGGTCGTAGCGCGGTGCGGCGGCTCCCCGCGCGCGCGGGAGGTGGGCCATGGCCATGTGCAGCTCCCCGCGGGGCGCTGCCAGGACGGGCAGCTCGGCGGGGGTGACACCGGCGCCGGGCCAGCGGCCGGGGACGGCGCGTTCGGCGGCCCGGCGGCAGCGCGGGCAGTCGTCGACGTGCCGGACGAGTTCGCGGCGCAGGGCGGCGCTGAGCACCAGTTGGTTCTCGCCTGTGAGACGGGCCACACCGGGACAGCCGCCGGTCTCGACGACGGCGAGCGCCGCGCGCGTGCGCTCGACCTCGCAGGCGGCGGAGGCGAGCAGTTCGCGGGCGGCGGCCAGGTCCTTGCCCAGGACGGCGGCGACCTCATGGGGGGCGAGGTGGTGGCGTACGGCGAGTTCGAGCGCCTCGCGCTGCTCCGGGGTGGTGCCGGCGGCCTCGGGCCAGGCGAGCTGGGTCAGCTCCCGCCGCCGCTGCTCCCTGGCCTCGTCGGAAGCGGGCGGGCCCGCCGACGCCGTGGCGCTCGCGGCCGTCGCCGGTTTCGCGCCCGGCTGCCGACGGGCGCCGTGACGGGCCGCGGCGTGCGTGCCCTGACGTTTCTGCTTGGCCTCGGTGAGCTTGCGCAGGCACGCCCAGCGGGCCAGCGCGTACAGCCAGGCCCGGCGGTCGCCCGCCGCGTCGGGACCACGCTGGCCACGCCGTTCCGCGAACGCGAGGACGTCGCCGAGGGCGGCGGTGGCCGCTTCGTGGTCGCACAGGACGGACAGGCAGTAGGTGAACAGGCCGTCCAGGTAGGGCTCGTAGCGCGCGGGGGGCCGCTGCGCGAGCGTGCGCGCCGCAGCGCCGTCACGCGCCTCCCGGTGCGCCCGGTGCGCGCCGGTCGTGCGGGTCGAGATTTCCGGGCTGCTGCTCATCACCCGTGCGACCGTAGGCGGCGCGGAACTAGGTCTACTTGTCCCTTGAGTCCTTTTAATCCGTACGGGTGAAACGATCCCTCATAAGGGGACAGGGAAGGGGGGTCACATGGCTCGTTCGTGACGAGGGGTGGCCAAATCACAAGGGGTGCCCGCCCCCTCCCGGGGGGCGCGGGCCCACGCGGGGCGACGCCGAGGCTGCGCAGAAGCGCTGCCGAGGCCTTGCCGAAGGGCTCAGGACGGGTGCCCGGCGCGGCCGGTTGTCCACAGGCAGGTCGGGCTGTCAGTAGCGGCGGCTACGGTTTCCCCATGGCTGCCCGTACGAAGACCACCAAGGACCGTCCGTCCTACCGCTGCACGGAGTGCGGCTGGCAGACGGCCAAGTGGCTCGGCCGCTGCCCCGAGTGCCAGGCCTGGGGGACGGTCGAGGAGTACGGCACGCCCGCGGTCCGTACGACGGCGCCGGGGCGCGTCACCACGTCCGCCCTGCCCATCGGCCAGGTCGACGTGCGTCAGGCCACCGCCCGCCCCACGGGCGTGCCCGAGCTGGACCGGGTCCTCGGCGGCGGACTCGTACCGGGCGCGGTCGTCCTGCTGGCCGGCGAGCCGGGCGTCGGCAAGTCGACCCTGCTGCTGGACGTGGCGGCCAAGTCGGCGAGCGACGAACACCGCACGCTGTATGTGACCGGTGAGGAATCGGCCTCCCAGGTCCGGCTGCGCGCCGACCGCATCGGCGCCATCGACGACCACCTGTATCTGGCCGCCGAGACCGATCTGGCGGCCGTCCTGGGCCACTTGGACGCGGTGAAGCCGTCGCTGCTGATCATGGACTCGGTGCAGACCGTGGCCTCTCCGGAGATCGACGGAGCGCCCGGCGGCATGGCGCAGGTCCGCGAGGTCGCCGGCGCCCTGATCCGCGTCTCCAAGGAACGCGGCATGTCCACGCTTCTGGTGGGCCATGTCACGAAGGACGGCGCGATCGCCGGCCCCCGCCTCCTCGAACACCTCGTGGACGTCGTGCTGAGCTTCGAGGGAGACCGCCACGCGCGCCTGCGCCTGGTGCGGGGCGTGAAGAACCGCTACGGCGCCACCGACGAGGTCGGCTGCTTCGAACTGCACGACGAGGGCATTACGGGCCTTACGGACCCGAGCGGACTTTTCCTGACCCGACGTGACGAACCGGTCCCGGGTACCTGCCTGACGGTCACCCTGGAGGGCCGCCGCCCCCTGGTCGTCGAAGTGCAGGCCCTCACGGTCGACTCCCAGATCCCCTCGCCCCGCCGCACGACGTCCGGCCTGGAGACCTCCCGGGTGTCGATGATGCTGGCCGTCCTGGAGCAGCGCGGCCGGATCAGCGCCCTGGGCAAGCGGGACATCTACTCGGCGACGGTCGGCGGTGTGAAGCTCTCTGAGCCCGCCGCGGACCTGGCGATCGCCCTCGCCCTGGCCTCCGCCGCGAGCGACACCCCACTGCCCAAGAACCTGGTCGCGATCGGCGAAGTCGGGCTTGCGGGCGAGGTCAGACGGGTCACCGGCGTCCAGCGCAGGCTCTCGGAAGCACACCGTCTGGGCTTCACGCACGCACTCGTGCCGGGCGATCCCGGCAAGATCCCCGCGGGCATGAAGGTCCTGGAAGTCGCGGACATAGGGGACGCCCTGCGGGTCCTGCCGCGCTCCCCTCGACGAGACGCCCCACGGGAGGCGGAGCAGCGCCGGTAGACTTTGCCCTGGTCTCGCCCGTCCGTACGAAACGAGTGCGCGAAACGGGGGCGTCCCAGACCTGTGACCGGAGGAGTGCAGTGGCAGCCAACGACCGGGCGGCAGCTCCCGGAAAGTCCGGCGGGAGTTCCGGTGCCGACGGCCTGATGCGCGCCGCGCTGAGCGCGGTGGCTCCCGGCACCGCGCTTCGCGACGGCCTGGAGCGGATCCTTCGCGGCAACACCGGCGGACTCATCGTGCTGGGCTCCGACAAGACGGTCGAGTCGATGTGCACGGGCGGGTTCGTCCTGGACGTGGAGTTCGCGGCCACGCGCCTGCGTGAGCTGTGCAAGCTCGACGGCGGCATCGTGGTCTCCTCCGACCTGTCGAAGATCCTCCGGGCAGGCGTCCAGCTGGTGCCGGACCCGACCATCCCCACGGAGGAGACGGGCACCCGGCACCGTACGGCGGACCGGGTCAGCAAACAGGTCGGCTTCCCGATCGTCTCGGTCTCCCAGTCCATGCGTCTGATCGCCCTGTACGTCGACGGACAGCGCCGCGTCCTGGAGGACTCCGCGGCGATCCTGTCGCGCGCGAACCAGGCGCTGGCGACCCTGGAGCGCTACAAGCTCCGCCTGGACGAGGTCGCGGGAACGTTGTCAGCGCTGGAGATCGAGGACCTGGTGACGGTCCGGGACGTCTCCGCGGTGGCCCAGCGGCTGGAGATGGTGCGCCGCATCGCCACCGAAATCGCCGAATACGTGGTCGAACTGGGCACGGACGGGCGACTGCTCTCCCTCCAGCTCGACGAGCTGATCGCGGGTGTGGAGCCGGAGCGCGAGCTGGTCGTCCGGGACTACGTGCCCGAGCCCACGGCCAAGCGCTCCCGCACGGTCGACGAGGCGCTGTACGAGCTGAACGCGCTGAGCCACGCCGAACTCCTCGAACTGCCCACGGTGGCACGCGCGTTGGGCTACACCGGATCCCCCGAGGCCCTCGACTCGGCGGTCTCGCCCCGCGGCTTCCGCCTGCTGGCGAAGGTGCCGCGGCTGCCCGGCGCCATCATCGACCGCCTCGTCGATCACTTCGGCGGCCTCCAGAAGCTCCTCGCCGCGAGCGTCGACGACCTCCAGACGGTGGACGGCGTGGGCGAGGCACGGGCCCGCAGCGTCCGCGAGGGCCTGTCACGACTGGCGGAGTCGTCGATCCTGGAGCGGTACGTCTAGGGCCTGTCCGGCCGGCACTGCCGGGTCGGTCTAGTCGTCCTTCAGCACGAACGACGTCTGTGCCTTGGCGAACCCCGGGGCCTTGGCCTCCACCAGGTACGTACCGCTTCCGGCCGCCCCCGCCGGAGGCGTCGCGCACTCGGGGGCGCTCGGCTTGCGGTCCCACTTCACGGTGTACGTGAAGCTGTCCCCGGCCGGCACCCGGTACAGCAGGCTCCCGGCCGGCCTGGGGCAGTCGGCGGACGACCAGTACGCGTCGTCGCCGCCTGTCTGAGTGATCGTCAACACCGCGGCCTTCGGCCCGAGATCGACCTTGCAGTCGCTTCCCGAGGCGTTCTTCGCGATCAACTGGAACGTGGGCGTCTGGTCGGGCGAGTAGGAGTTCTGGACACTCCGCAAGGTCAACGTGACCCCGCCGGCGGTGCAGTTGGGCAGGGTCGTCCCGGCCGGCAGCGTCGTCCCCGTACCGCTGGCGCCGCCACTGCCACCGCTGCCGCTGCCACTGCCGTTGGCGCCGTCGTCGGTACTGCCGGCACCCGCCGAGTCACCGTCCGAGCCGCCTGAGCCGGTGCCGTCGCCCGAGCCGGAACCCGAGCCGGACCCGCTGGAGGTGCCGTCGCTCGACTCGTCGCGTCCACCCGGGTTCTGGCTGATCGCGGGCCCCGATCCGGACGGCCCCGGCGTGATGGAGGAGGCGGGATTCTTGCCCCCGCCGCCGTCGGCACCGTTCTTGCTGCCGCCCCCGCCCGAGGTCACCACCCACAGGGTCACCAGCGCCAACAGGGCGCACACGGACAGCAGTACGACCCTCCGACGCCAGTAGATGGAGGAGGGAAGCGGCCCGACCGGATTGCGCAGAGATCCCACGGCGCAAACTGTACGAGAGATCGACGGGTTAACTGGCCCCACCCGCCGCCAGGGGCGCAACTTTTCCGGATCATCATCCCGGAACCCCATTTCCCCCGTGCCCGACTTCGGTCCGCGCGGCCACCCTTCCTTGCCGATCGCACCCGTTGCACCTCTGGCCACGGCCCCGGGCACGCGCGCGTGGCGCGCCCGCGGGACCCCGCCCGGCCGAGTGGCGGTACGCGCGCGCCCCGGTCCGCATGGCAGGATCGGAAGGGCCATGACTGCGCCCACGAAGCCCCCGCACCGCTCCCCCGCCCGCTCCGACGTCGACGCCCCTGCGGCGGACCTGCACTCCCCGGTGATCGACTGGTTCGACGAGAACGCCCGTGACCTGCCCTGGCGGCGCCCCGAGGCCGGCGCGTGGGGCGTGATGGTCAGCGAGTTCATGCTCCAGCAGACACCGGTCAGCCGTGTCCTGCCGGTCTACGAGCAGTGGCTCGCCCGCTGGCCGCGCCCGGCCGACCTGGCAGCCGAGGCCCCGGGCGAGGCCGTACGCGCGTGGGGGCGGCTCGGCTATCCGCGCCGGGCTCTGCGGCTGCACGGCGCGGCGGTGGCGATAACGGAACGGCACGGCGGCAACGTGCCCTCGGGTCACGCGCAGCTCCTCGCACTGCCCGGCATCGGCGAGTACACGGCCGCGGCCGTCGCCTCCTTCGCCTACGGGCAGCGGCACGCCGTCCTGGACACCAACGTCCGCCGGGTCTTCGCACGCGCCGTCACGGGTGTGCGGTACCCGCCGAACGCCACCACGGCCGCCGAGCGCAAGCTGGCCCGCGCCCTGCTGCCCGACGACGAGCCGACCGCCGCACGCTGGGCGGCCGCGTCCATGGAGCTCGGCGCACTCGTCTGCACGGCGAAGAACGAGACGTGCGTGCGCTGTCCGATCGCGGCGCAGTGCGCCTGGCGGCTCGCGGGCAAGCCGGAGCACGACGGCCCGCCGCGCCGGGGGCAGACGTACGCGGGCACCGACCGGCAGGTCAGGGGCAAGCTGCTCGCCGTCCTGCGGGACGCGCACACCCCCGTGCCACAGGCCGCCCTGGACCAGGTGTGGCACGAGCCGGTGCAACGCGCGCGTGCGCTGGACGGCCTCGTCGCGGACGGACTCGTGGAGCCGCTCCCGGGCGGGCTGTACCGCCTGCCGCTGACCTGACGCTCGGTCATTTCACAGGTACGCGGCTTCATCACGGCCTTCTCCGGCCTTTTGTCACGCCCAACAGCCGGACAAATTGGCCCAGAGCCGAGCCATTCGGCCTGTGTCTCTACCCCAAACCTCTTTCCGTTACACAACCGACGGACAGCTGAGCGCTGGCCGAAGGCTGCCTCGGACAACGCCGTGACAACACCTCCGTAGCTTCATTTGCGTACCCGGCAGGACCACGAGGGCTACAGACCACAGGCAGTGAACCGGCGGCGGCAGTCCGCCGGTACGGGGAATCGGAGGCGGTTGACCATGGCACAGGGTGAGGTGCTCGAGTTCGAGGAATACGTCCGCACGCGGCAGGACGCGCTGCTGCGCAGCGCCCGACGCCTGGTCCCGGACCCGGTCGACGCGCAGGACCTCCTGCAGACCGCGCTGGCCCGGACGTACGGCCGCTGGGACGGCATCGCGGACAAGCGGCTCGCGGACGC
Organism: Streptomyces sp. NPDC060002; assembly: GCF_042737245.1. NCBI lineage: Bacteria > Bacillati > Actinomycetota > Actinomycetes > Kitasatosporales > Streptomycetaceae > Streptomyces > Streptomyces sp. NPDC060002. Next base: position 45,682 of record NZ_JBHWUW010000048.1, on the reverse strand, counting down.
CTACCTGCGCCGGGTCATGATCAACACACGCACCGAGTGGTGGCGGGCCCGCAAGCTCGAGGAGGTTCCCACCGAGCAGCTCCCGGACGCGCGTGTGGACGACTCCACCGAGCAGCACGCCGACCGCGCCCTGCTGATGGACGCGATGAAGGTGCTCGCTCCGAAGCAGCGCAGTGTCGTGGTGCTGCGACACTGGGAGCAGATGTCCACGGAGGAGACGGCCGCCGCCCTCGGCATGTCGGCCGGAACGGTCAAGAGCACGCTGCACCGGGCGCTCGCCCGGCTCCGCGAGGAGCTGGAAGCCCGCGATCTGGACGCACGCGCGCTGGAGCGTGAGGAGCGGGAGCGTTGCGCGGCGGCCTGACCGAGGCCGGGCCCACACCGGCCCGAAGCACCATCCAGGCGGCGCTCACGGCGATGTCCGTGCTCGCCGCCCTCGCCCTTTCCGTCTCCGCCTGCGCCACCGGCGGCACCGGCGCCCGTGACGAGGGTCCGGCTCACGCCGACGCGGTGGCGGGCGCCGGCACCTCCCCGTCGGCCGCCTCCACCGGCCCCCCCGACCGGACGGAGGCGGTCCGGCTGATCAAGGACGACCCCGAGGTCTCGGCGGGGGTCAAGCGCGAGCTGCAGCCCTGCGTCGGCGACGAGTACCCGGTCGACGTCTCGTACGGCGACCTCACCGGCGGCTCCGGCGACGACATCATCGTCAACGTTCTCACCTGCGGTGACGCCGTCGGCATGGGCTCGTACGTGTACCGGAAGGAAGACGACGGCTACCGGAACGTGTTCCAGGCCGAGGAGCCTCCCGTCTACGCGGAGATGGACCGGGGCGACCTGGTGGTGACCAAGCAGGTGTACGAGAAGGGCGACCCGGTCTCCGACCCGTCCGGTGAGAACGTGATCACGTACCGCTGGGCCTCGGGCCGCTTCGTGAAGGAGTACAGCTGGCACAACGACTACAGCAGCATCGTCGGTGACGACCCGACGGTGGCGCCGGAGGCGAGCTGACCTGCCCGGACGCGGCCGACCGAGAAACTCTCCGGCAACGTGAACCGATCGGGCCGCTGGTTCCGATCAATGGACGGACGGGCAAGGACGAGCGGGGACGGGCGGGAACGCGCAAGGACGGACCGCAGGGAGAGACGGACAGGGATCGCGCGCGGAGTGAACGCTCGTCGCGCTCCACGCGTCCAAGCAAGGGGCACACACGACAGTTCACCGACAGGTGAGCGACAGGACGCAGGCGGAACCCCGTCAGACTGACGACCGCACGCACACGAGACCGCATACGAGAACTGAGAGCACCGGGATGGCAGACCAGACCCACGTCCTGTTCGTCGAGGACGACGACGTCATCCGCGAGGCCACCCAGCTCGCCCTCGAGCGGGACGGCTTCGTGGTCACCGCGATGCCCGACGGACTGTCGGGTCTGGAGGCGTTTCGTGCCGACCGCCCCGACATCGCGCTGCTGGACGTCATGGTGCCCGGCCTGGACGGCGTGAGCCTGTGCCGGCGCATCAGGGACGAGTCCACCGTGCCGGTGATCATGTTGTCGGCGCGTGCCGACTCCATCGACGTCGTCCTCGGCCTGGAGGCCGGCGCCGACGACTACGTGACCAAGCCCTTCGACGGCGCCGTGCTCGTCGCGCGGATCCGCGCCGTGCTGCGCCGCTTCGGTCACGCGGGCGGCGGCGACCGCACCGAGCCCGCCGCCTCCACGGCCGGCGGTGTGCTGTCGTTCGGTGATCTGGAGATCGACACGGAGGGCATGGAGGTGCGCCGGGCCGGGCAGCCGGTGGCGCTGACCCCGACCGAGATGCGCCTGCTGCTGGAGTTCTCCTCCGCTCCGGGCACGGTCCTCTCGCGCGACAAACTGCTGGAGCGGGTGTGGGACTACGGCTGGGGCGGCGACACCCGGGTCGTGGACGTCCATGTGCAGCGGCTGCGGACGAAGATCGGCCAGGACCGTATCGAGACGGTCCGCGGTTTCGGCTACAAGTTGAAAGCCTGAACGGGGCAGGGGCGGGAGGATGCGGGGGATGATCCGGCAGCTGGTTCCGGCTCGCAGGGAGCGCGTGGGCATCCGCACGGGGCTGCGATGGAAGCTGAGCGCGGCGATCGCGCTGGTCGGCGCACTGGTGGCGATCGCGCTCAGTCTCGTCGTGCACAACGCCGCACGCGTGTCCATGCTCGACAACGCGCGGGACCTCGCCGACGAGCGCGTCCAGATCGCCCAGCACAATTACGAGCAGTCGGGGCGGCTGAACTTCCCCAACGTCAAGATCGACGACTCCAGCCTGCCGCCTTCGTTGCGCGAGAAGGTCCAGGAGGGCCGCCGGGCCACCTTCGTCGCCGACCGCACGGGCGGGGTGCCGGACATCTGGGCGGCCGTGCCGGTCAAGGACGGGCATGTGCTGTCCCTGCACACCGGCTTCACCGACCGCAGCACCGACATCCTCAACGATCTCGACCAGGCCCTGGTGATCGGCTCGATCGCGGTCGTCCTCGGCGGCAGCGCGCTCGGCGTCCTCATCGGCGGGCAGCTCTCGCGCCGGCTGCGCAAGGCGGCGGCCGCGGCGAACCAGGTCGCGAGCGGCGAGCCGAACGTGCGGGTGCGAGACGCCATCGGCGGGGTCGTACGGGACGAGACCGACGACCTGGCGAGCGCCGTGGACGCCATGGCGGACGCGCTTCAGGAGCGGCTGGAGGCCGAGCGCCGGGTCACCGCCGACATCGCGCACGAACTGCGCACCCCGGTGACGGGACTGCTGACGGCAGCCGAGCTGCTGCCGCCCGGCCGGCCGACCGAGCTGGTCCTGGACCGGGCGAAGGCGATGCGCACCCTGGTCGAGGACGTGCTGGAGGTGGCCCGTCTCGACGGTGCCTCGGAGCGCGCCGAGCTGCAGGACATCGTGCTGGGCGAGTTCGTGGCCCGACGGGTAGCGGCCAAGGACCCGGACGTCGAGGTGCGGGTGGTGCACGAGTCGATGGTCACGACCGACCCCCGGCGCCTGGAGCGCGTGCTGTTCAACCTGCTGGCCAACGCCGCCCGGCACGGCAAGCCGCCGATCCAGGTCACCGTCGAGGGCCGGGTCATCAGGGTCCGCGACCACGGTCCCGGTTTCCCCGAGGATCTGCTCGCGGAAGGACCCAGCCGCTTCCGCACGGGCAGCGCCGACCGGGCCGGGCACGGACACGGGCTCGGGCTGACCATCGCGGCGGGTCAGGCCCGGGTACTCGGCGCCCGGCTGACCTTCCGCAACGTACGGCCCGCGGGGGCCCCTGGACACGTACCGGCCGAGGGCGCCGTCGCCGTCCTGTGGCTGCCCGAGCACGCGCCGACGAACACGGGAAGCTACCCGACGATGCCGTGACGGCGGACACCGTGCGGGCGCGTGGCACGGCGGGATCGGGGAGACGCCGCGGGCGACATGACCGGTCCGGTACCGGCGACCGGCAGTCCCTCTCACCTCGGGAGAGCGGCGTCGGCTCACCATCGGGAGAGGCGCCGGGTCGGGCGCACAGACCACAGGCCCCCCGGGGCGGACAACCGCCGGGGGGCCTGCGTTCACGACAGCGCGGTCAGACTGCCTCGACCAGGGGCGGCTGCGTCGCGGCAGCGCCGTCGGCCGGCTCGTCGCCGTCCTTCTGCGGCCCCGCTCCCTTCAGCGGGACCTCCTTGACGAACACCGCCGCCACCAGCGCGACCACCGCCACCACGGCTCCCAGCAGGAACGCCGAGTGGGTGCCGGACGACACCGCGTGCTGGTAGGCCTCACGGGCTGCGGCGGGCAACTTGGCCAGGCTGGCCGCGTCCAGTTGCGCGGACTGCTCGGTGAGCTTCGAACCCAGCGCGCCGGCCCGCTCGGACATGACGTCCTGGACGCGGTTGTTGAACAGCGCGCCCATGATCGCGACGCCGAAGGAGGAGCCGAGCGTACGGAAGAGGGTGGTGGACGAGGAAGCGACGCCCATGTCCTTCATCTCGACGCTGTTCTGCGCGACCAGCATCGTGATCTGCATGAGGCAGCCCATGCCGAGGCCGACGACGGCCATGAACACACCGGAGGTGAGGCGGCTGGTCCCGGTGTCCATGGTGGACAGCAGGTACAGGCCGATGACCATCGCGACGCTGCCGACGAGCGGGAAGACCTTGTACTTGCCGCTGTTCGTGGTCACCCGGCCCGCCACCATCGAGGTGACCAGCATGGCGCCGAGCATCGGCAGGAGCAGCAGACCGGAGTTGGTCGCGGAGGCGCCCTGCACCGACTGCTGGTACAGCGGCAGGAAGAGGGTGGCGCCGAACATCACGAAGCCGGTGACGAAGCCGATGATCGACATCAGCGTGAAGTTGCGGCTGCGGAAGATGTGCAGCGGCACGATCGGCTCGGTGGCTCTGGTCTGCCAGAACACGAACCCGATGAGCGAGGCGACGCCGATCCCGATGAGCTCCATGATCCGCGCGGACGACCAGGCGTACTCCGAGCCGCCCCAGGTGGTGACGAGGACGATGGAGGTGATCCCGACGGTCAGCAGAGTGGCGCCCAGGTAGTCGATCCGCGACTGCGAGCGCTTCCTCGGCAGGTGCAGAACGGCGCTGATGAGGGCCAGCGACACCACGCCGAGCGGCAGGTTGATGTAGAAGGACCAGCGCCAGCCCCAGTTGTCGGTGATGGTGCCGCCGACCAGCGGGCCGCCGATCATCGCGAGCGCCATGACGCCGGCCATCATGCCCTGGTACTTGCCGCGTTCCCGCGGCGGGATGAGGTCGCCGATGATCGCCATGACGCCGACCATCAGACCACCGGCGCCGAGGCCCTGGACCGCGCGGAAGCCGATCAGTTCGCCCATGTTCTGGGCCATGCCGCTCAGTGCGGAACCGATCAGGAAGATCACGATCGACGTCATGAAGGCGCCCTTGCGCCCGTACATGTCGCCGATCTTGCCCCAGATCGGGGTGGAGGCCGCGGTCGCGAGCGTGTACGCCGTCACGACCCACGAAAGGTGTTCGAGCCCGCCGAGTTCGCCGACGATCGTCGGCATCGCCGTGCCCACGATCATGTTGTCGAGCATCGCGAGCATCATCGTGATCATCAGCGCGAGCAGGACGACCCGCACGCTCCTCGGCTGTTTCTCCGCCTCGGTCTCGACTGTCTTCGTGTCCGCCATGGTTGCCACTCCCCTGGGCTTCCCCCCGGCCGGCTACTTACTTGCCGCCCGGCTAGTTCAGTACACTGGGAAGGTAGACCTGCAACTAGCCGGGCGTCAAGTAAGTTTCCGCATCTAACTAGCCGGACGGCAAGTAAGTTTCGCGGGAACGCGAGGCCCACGAGAATGGACGTCACCATGGACGGCACGAAGCAGCAACGGCGCGGCGACACCCGCCAGCGCATCCAGGACGTCGCACTCGAACTCTTCGCGGAGCAGGGCTACGAGAAGACCTCCCTCCGCGAGATCGCGGAACGGCTGGAGGTCACCAAGGCTGCCCTGTACTACCACTTCAAGACCAAGGAAGAGATCATCGTCGGCATCTTCACGGATCTGACGAAGCCGGTCGAGGACCTGATCGAGTGGGGCGGGAACCAGCCGCACACCCTGGACACCAAGCAGGAGCTCATACGGCGCTACAGCCGGGCCCTCTCCGAGGCGACCCCGCTCTTCCGCTTCATGCAGGAGAACCAGGCGACGGTGCGGGAACTCCAGATCGGCGACTCGTTCAAGGACCGCATGCGGGGCCTGCGCGACATCATCATCGACCCGGACGCCCCCCTCGCCGACCAGGTCCGCTGCGTGAGCGCCATCTTCACGCTGCACGCCGGCATGTTCTTCCTCCAGGACCTCGAAGGCGACCCCGAGGACAAGCGCGCAGCCGTCCTCGAGGTCGCCATCGATCTGGTGACGCAGGCGCACCAGGGCACCTGATCACATCGGCGTCAGACCTTCACGCCCTTGCCGTGCAGGAAGGTGACCGGGTTGATCGCCGAGCCGTAGTTGGCGGTCGTACGGATCTCGAAGTGCAGGTGGGGACCGCTGGAGTTGCCGGTGCTGCCGGACAGGGCGATCTTCTGGCCCGTCTTGACGACCTGGCCGACCTTCACGTGGATGCTCGAGAGGTGGGCGTACTGCGAGTAGACGCCGTTGGAGTGCTTGATCACGATGGCGTTGCCGTAGGCGGGGCCGTCACCGGCGCCATTGCCACCGGCCTTGACCACGGTGCCGCCGTGCGCGGCCATGACCTTGGTGCCCGTCGGCACGGCGAAGTCCTGACCGCTGTGGGTGGACTGCCACATCGCGCCGGCCTGGGCGTAGCCGGCGGACAGGGTGTACTTCTTCACCGGGTCGATCCAGGAAGCGGCCGAGGCGGCCGTCTTCGCCGCGGCGGGCGCGGCGGCAGGCGCGGCGGCGGACGCCACTCCGGTACCCAGCACGACCGAGGCGCCCAGGGCGGCGGCGCCGACGACCACGCGAGTGCGGAGCTGGGACGTACGGGAAGAACGGAACGTGACGCGCTGGAACATCGAAGACCTCATGGGGACGGGGACAGAGGAAACCACCCGGCGTGAACCTCCGCCGAAGTGGCCATCTCTTGGTAACCCCGGGGCGCACAGACCCCCAAACGTGTGATCTACGACGTAACCTAGTACTTCACCCCAAAACTTCCCACTTCTTGACAGAAGCCCCTTTCCGGACACACTCGACACCCGCCCACACGGGAGGCCTGAGAGGCGATCGAGACCTCTGGGCCATAAGTCCGTTTTAGTCCGATTTAGGTTACGACTAACCGGCCTAGTAGGGTCCGAAACGCCTGTGCTCCATGTCACCGGCCGCCCCCTGCAAGGGACTTCGGAATGTGACGGCGGCTACTCCCCTACCCCGTAAGGCACTTGTGACCCCGCTCACGTTCGTATGCACGGGTCTGTGACCGGGCTCTCATCGGCCTCTACCGTCCAGTAACCCGCTGGTTCCCCCCAGGCCACTCCCAGCGATCAGCATGCTCACGACACCGGTAGCGCAAGGACGCGAGAGGACCCCACACATGACCAGAGGCAGCTGGACGCGGCGTATCGCCATGACCACCGTGGCGACGGCAGCCGTCACGGCGATGGCCGTACCGGTCGGCGCCCAGGCCGCGACGGCCACCGGCACCTCCACCGTCTCCACCGCAGCCGCAGCCGCTGAGGACGTCGACTACGCCACCTGGCAGCAGGACTGCCAGGCCGTGGTGAACCAGGCCCTGCCGACGCTGAAGCAGCGCATCGCCGCCACCAAGCCGGGCGAGAAGCAGGCGATCGTCTTCGACATCGACAACACCACCCTGGAGACCGACTTCGGCTTCAGCTACCCCCAGCCGGCCAACAAGCCGGTCCTCGACGTGGCCAGGTACGCCCAGGAGCACGGCGTCTCGCTGTTCTTCGTCACCGCCCGCCCGGGCATCATCTCCGGGGTGACCGACTACAACCTCAAGTACGTCGGCTACAAGGTCTCCGGCCTCTACGTACGCGGCTTCCTGGACCTCTTCAAGGACGTCGCCACCTACAAGACCGCCCAGCGCGTCGACATCGAGTCCAAGGGCTACACGATCATCGCGAACATCGGCAACAGCGCCACCGACCTCTCGGGCGGCCACGCCGAGACGACGTACAAGCTGCCGGACTACGACGGCCAGCTGTCGTAGGTCCCCACATGGCCGTGCGGGGCCTGCGGAACGCATGCGAAAGGGGCCGGTGCTGTGAAGCACCGGCCCCTCTCTTCGCTCAGTCCCCGCAGGGTCAGGCGTCCTTGCTCAGGTTCGGTCCGGCGCCGCCGGCCGCCTGCTCGATCGGCGGGACGTCCGGCAGAGCCGACTTCTCCTCGCCGCGGAAGGTGAAGGTCTTGGTCTCACCCTCGCCCTCGGTGTCCACGACCACGATGTGACCGGGGCGCAGCTCGCCGAAGAGGATCTTCTCCGAGAGCGTGTCCTCGATCTCGCGCTGGATGGTGCGACGCAGCGGGCGCGCACCCAGCACCGGGTCGTAGCCCTTCTTCGCCAGCAGCTCCTTCGCGGCCTGGGAGAGCTCGAGGCCCATGTCCCGGTCCTTGAGGCGCTCGTCGACCTTGCCGATCATCAGGTCGACGATCTGCAGGATGTCCTCCTGCGTCAGCTGCGGGAAGACGACCACGTCGTCGACACGGTTGAGGAACTCGGGGCGGAAGTGCTGCTTGAGCTCGTCCGAGACCTTGTTCTTCATGCGCTCGTAGTTCGACTTCTTGTCGCCCGAGGCCGCGAAGCCCAGGTTGAAGCCCTTGGAAATGTCCCGGGTGCCGAGGTTGGTCGTCATGATGATGACCGTGTTCTTGAAGTCCACGACCCGGCCCTGGGAGTCGGTCAGGCGACCGTCCTCCAGGATCTGGAGCAGCGAGTTGAAGATGTCCGGGTGGGCCTTCTCGACCTCGTCGAAGAGGACGACGGAGAACGGCTTGCGACGGACCTTCTCGGTCAGCTGGCCGCCCTCTTCGTAGCCCACGTATCCGGGGGGCGAACCGAAGAGCCGCGACACCGTGTGCTTCTCGCTGAACTCCGACATGTCGAGGGAGATCAGCGCGTCCTCGTCACCGAAGAGGAACTCGGCGAGCGCCTTGGACAGCTCGGTCTTACCGACACCGGACGGACCGGCGAAGATGAACGAACCACCGGGACGCTTCGGGTCCTTGAGGCCCGCACGCGTACGACGGATCGCCTTCGACAGCGCCTTGACGGCGTCGATCTGGCCGATGACCCGCTTGTGGAGCTCGTCCTCCATGCGCAGCAGGCGGCTCGACTCCTCCTCGGTCAGCTTGAAGACCGGGATGCCGGTGGCGGTCGCGAGGACCTCGGCGATCAGCTCGCCGTCGACCTCTGCGACGACGTCCATGTCGCCGGCCTTCCACTCCTTCTCCCGCTTGGCCTTGGCGGCCAGGAGCTGCTTCTCCTTGTCGCGGAGGGAGGCGGCCTTCTCGAAGTCCTGCGAGTCGATCGCGGACTCCTTGTCGCGGCGGACGCCGGCGATCTTCTCGTCGAACTCGCGCAGGTCCGGCGGCGCGGTCATCCGGCGGATACGCATCCGGGAACCGGCCTCGTCGATCAGGTCGATCGCCTTGTCCGGCAGGAAGCGGTCCGAGATGTACCGGTCGGCCAGGGTGGCGGCCTGGACCAGCGCCTCGTCGGTGATCGAGACACGGTGGTGCGCCTCGTACCGGTCGCGCAGACCCTTGAGGATCTCGATCGTGTGCGGCAGGGACGGCTCCGCGACCTGGATGGGCTGGAAGCGGCGCTCGAGGGCCGCGTCCTTCTCCAGGTGCTTGCGGTACTCGTCCAGCGTGGTCGCACCGATGGTCTGGAGCTCACCGCGGGCCAGCATCGGCTTCAGGATCGAAGCGGCGTCGATGGCGCCCTCGGCGGCACCCGCACCGACCAGCGTGTGCAGCTCGTCGATGAACAGGATGATGTCGCCGCGGGTGCGGATCTCCTTGAGGACCTTCTTCAGGCGCTCCTCGAAGTCACCGCGGTAGCGGGAACCGGCGACCAGGGCGCCGAGGTCCAGGGTGTAGAGGTGCTTGTCCTTGAGGGTCTCGGGCACCTCGCCCTTGACGATGGCCTGGGCGAGACCTTCGACGACGGCGGTCTTGCCGACGCCGGGCTCACCGATCAGGACCGGGTTGTTCTTGGTACGGCGGGACAGCACCTGCATGACCCGCTCGATCTCCTTCTCGCGCCCGATGACCGGGTCGAGCTTGGACTCACGAGCGGCCTGGGTGAGGTTCCGGCCGAACTGGTCGAGGACCAGGGACGTCGAGGGCGTGCCCTCGGCAGGGCCACCACTGGCGCCGGCGGTCTCCTTGCCCTGGTAACCGGAGAGCAGCTGGATGACCTGCTGCCGCACCCGGTTGAGATCTGCGCCCAGCTTGACGAGGACCTGGGCGGCGACGCCCTCGCCCTCGCGGATCAGGCCGAGCAGGATGTGCTCCGTGCCGATGTAGTTGTGTCCCAGCTGAAGGGCCTCGCGGAGCGACAGCTCCAGGACCTTCTTGGCACGGGGGGTGAAGGGGATGTGCCCGGACGGGGCCTGCTGGCCCTGGCCGATGATCTCCTCCACCTGCTGGCGGACCGCCTCGAGCGAAATCCCGAGGCTCTCAAGGGCCTTGGCGGCGACACCCTCACCCTCGTGGATCAGGCCCAGGAGGATGTGCTCGGTGCCGATGTAGTTGTGGTTGAGCATCCGGGCTTCTTCCTGAGCCAGGACGACAACCCGCCGCGCGCGGTCGGTGAACCTCTCGAACATCGTTAATCGCTCCTCAGAGCGGTCAGGCAGTGGGGGGAACTTCCCCTCCCTGTCCTTCCGCAGCTTAGTCCCGCAAGCGGGGACCGCTCATTCCAACTGCCGACACCGTCGATGGCCTCCTGACCCCGAACGCCGACATCTGCTCCAACCCGATGGTGCGAGACGATGTTCCCGCAGGCCAGGCAGATACCCCAGTCGCCAGTACGCCGATGGCGAACGTGAGACGGCCTTTCCTGCGTGTCGCCCCCTCCCACTAGGGATGTCTTACCCGCTGCAACCGACAGTCCATGCCGTGCGCACCGGTCCCCTCCGCTACGGGCGAACAACCTTGCGCCTCCCGACACCCCCACGCGCCCCGTTTGTCGACACAGGGCGCATCCGTTCAAACACCCAGCGTAACCCGCGGACCTTTTCGGCGGTTGGACTTGGCATGGTTGGCTCAGTCCCACCGGCTGCCTGCTCGGCCGCCGCCGCGATCCTCACGGTCCCCCTCCCGCGACGCCCGCTCGACCCGGATGATCCGGCCGACCGGATCCGCGGCTGGTACGAGAACGAACTGGACTGGCCGACGGTGCCCGGAGAGCCGGTACGACTTTTGGTGGGCGAGCGCTTCGACGTGCTGGACGTGCCGGCCGAGGCGGGCCTCGCCGCGCTGCGGCGACTGGCGCCGGGCTCGCCGGTGGCCGTGCGGGGCGACCGGATGCGGCTGCTGGTGGCGGCGGGCGGCGCGGAGGAGGTGCCGGGGATCCTTCGGTGGCTGGAGTGGGGCGCGCTGCCACTGGATCTGACGGCGATCGGCGCGGGCGAACTCATCGAGGCTCCGCTGCCGCCCCCCGGCGGGAGCCGGGACCGCGATGCGGGTCCGCACCGTCCCGGGGCGGTGCAGGGGGCCGCCGTCTGGCTGCGGCCCCCCGTGGCAGGGCGCGAGGCCGAGGCCTCGCTGCCGACGATGTCGGCACTGGGGGGCGTTGGGGGCGCCCCCGATCTCGTACGGCTGGTGGACACGCTGGCGACGCACTGTCACCGTGTCCGGCTGCGGCGCGCGAGCGCTCAGCCGTTGGCCTTCTCGTAGGCCTCACGAATGGACGCCGGAACGCGGCCGCGGTCATTGACCTCGTGACCGTTTTCCTTGGCCCACGCGCGGATCTGGGCCGTGTCCTGGCTGCCACCGGTGGCGGCACGCGCCTTTCCACGCCCGCCCGCGGCACGGCCTCCGGTGCGACGGCCACCCTTCACGTAGGGCTCGAGAAGTCCACGGAGCTTGTCCGCATTGGTAGTCGTGAGATCGATCTCGTAGGTCTTGCCGTCCAACGCGAACGTCACGGTCTCGTCCGCCTCGCCGCCGTCGAGGTCGTCGACAAGAAGGACCTGAACCTTCTGTGCCACCGGATTTCCTTTCATCGAAAACGTGAGGGCCGGGGATCCGCGGCGTACGCCGTTTAGCCGCGCCCTGATATATGCAGTACAGCAGTACGTCGGAAAGCAAACCGCTTTTGCTGGGAAAACACAAACCCCCGGCGGGGGCCCGCAGCCCGCCCCTCGCCCGGAAACGTGCGCGTTTCGGACATAGGGAACCCGGGCAAGGCGGATCGGTGTGAATGAACGTCGACGATCACAGATGCAGAAGCATCCGACTGTTGCCCAAGGTGTTCGGTTTCACTCGTTCGAGTCCGAGGAACTCCGCGACGCCCTCGTCATAGGAACGCAGCAGCTCCGCGTAGACATCGGTGTCGACCGGCGTCTCACCGATCTCCACGAAGCCGTGCTTGCCGAAGAAGTCGACTTCGAAGGTCAGGCAGAAAACTCGTCGAACGCCGAGCCAGCGCGCGGTGTGGAGCAACTTCTCCAACAACTGGTGACCGATGCCCGCGCCCCTCAGGCCGGGCTTCACCGCGAGAGTGCGGACTTCCGCCAGGTCTTCCCACATCACGTGCAGGGCCCCGCAGCCGACCACCTCGGCGTTGTCGTCGCGTTCGGCGACCCAGAACTCCTGGATGTCCTCGTAAAGTGTCACCGTCGCTTTGTCGAGCAGGATGCCGCCGCGGACGTGGGCGTCAAGGAGACGGCGTACGGCGGAGACATCGCCGGTCCGGGCCCGGCGGACGGTGATGGCTTTAGCGGTGACTTCGGGGTTCTCGGCCGAGGGACTCTCTGCTGACATGTGCGGACGCTATCGCCCGTCGGCCTCCGTCGCCGAGCCGGGGTTCTCACCGGTACTCCCGGTACTCTCCGGACTCCCCGCACTCTCCGGACTCCCCGCACTCCCCGCAGTTGCGGGTTGGGCAGTTTCCGGGCCCTGGACCATGCGTACGGCGTCGCGGAGCGCGTGGCGCTGTTCCTCGCTCATCATCCCGAAGAAGGCGACGAGAGCGGCGGCGGGGTTGTCGCTCTGCGCCCAGGCGTCGTTCATCAGGGCAGCCGCGTAGGCGGCCCGGGTCGAGACCGCCTCATATCGATAGGCGCGGCCTTCGGCTTCACGCCGCACCCAGCCCTTCTGATGGAGATTGTCCAAAACGGTCATCACCGTGGTGTAGGCGATGGACCGTTCCCGCTGAAGGTCTTCCAGGACTTCTCGAACGGTCACCGGGCGGTTCCACTTCCACACCCGCGTCATGACCGAGTCTTCGAGTTCTCCCAATGGGCGAGGCACAGCTCAGAACAATAGTGGGAGATCTCGCCAATCGCGTGCCGGACGTGCGCTTTCATCGGCAAACGGGAACAAAAAGGGCGTGCGGCTCCGAAAAGAGCCGCACGCCCTGGGCGGTGGTGCGGGAGCGTCGCGGGTCGGTCAGGCGTCGGAGCTCGCGGAGGCCTGGGCGCCGTCCGCGCGCGCGAGGACGGCGTCGACGGCCGCGTCCTCCTTGGCCTTGTTGGCTCCGCCCTGGGTCTTCACGATCACCCTGATCACACCGATGAAGAACACGGCCATGACGACGGGAGGCACGAGCGCGGAGACGTAGTCCATGGAAACAGGGTAGCCAGGGCGGAACGGGACATCGGGGCGGGGTCGCCCGGATCAGCCTGCCACCAGCCGCTGCTGCTCCGGATTGGCGGGCGGCGGGGTCGGTCTGCGGCGCGGGAAGACCTCGCCCGGCGTGGGAACGGGCCGCCGGGCGGGCTCCCGGGCGGGCTCGGCGGGAACCGGACCGGGGGCGGGCGTGGCGGGCTTCCCGGCGGGTCTCCTGCGCGGCTCCTCGCCCGGTCGCCCGCCCGGATCACCGGCGGCGACGGACGGGCGGGCGCGGCCGTCCCCGCAGAGGCCCCCGGGAAGGGCCAGGAGCCGGGTACGGGACGCCGGGACGGTGGGGGCGGCCTCCGGGACCCTGTGAGCCGCCCGGCGGGCCAGACGGGCGCGTACGTCCCGTTCGGCGAGCGTCTGACAGCGGCCCAGGAGGGCGGCGGCCGTGGGGTTGCCGCGCAGGGCGCGGAGGGCGGCGAGGTCGTCCGGCTCGGGCCGGTATCCGGTGGGCAGTACCTCCTCGAGGAGCGTGAGGTAGCCGGCGGCCGTGCCGGGGAGGGCAGCGCGGTACCGGGCGAGGTCGGCCACCAGGAAGGCCCGCAGTCGGGCGGCCTCGTGCATCGCCTCGTCGAGGGATTCGGCGAGGCGATGACAGTCCTGGATGTCCTCGGCGGAGACGGGGCCGGGGTGGAGGGCGAGGGCGAGGGCGCGGCGGAGCACTCGCAGCTCCTCCGTGCCGAACGCCATGCCGCCGCGGGATCCGTAGGGCGTGGGCATGCCGCGACGATACGCGCTAATCAGACAAATTCGACATAGGGGACGGGTGTGGCGCGCCCGCAATCCGCCCTGGTGGCCCTGCCTCCCGGGTCACCCGCCCCCACCCGTCCGCTCACATGCGGGACACGTTCCGCTCGTACACCAGGCGCAGCCCGATCAGGGTCAGCCACGGCTCGTGCTCGTCGATCACGGAGGACTCGCCGAGCACCGTCGGCGCCAGCCCGCCCGTCGCGATCACCGTGACCTCGTCCGGGTCGTCCGCCAGCTCGCGGGCCATCCGGGTCACCACGCCGTCGACCTGGCCTGCGAACCCGTAGACGATCCCCGACTGCATCGCCTCGACCGTGTTCTTGCCGATCACGCTCCGGGGCCGGGCCACCTCGATCTTGCGCAGCTGTGCGGCCTTGACGCCCAGCGCCTCGACGGAGATCTCGATGCCGGGGGCGATGACGCCGCCGACGTACTCCCCGCGCGCACTGACCGCGTCGAACGTCGTCGCCGTACCGAAGTCGACGACGATCGCCGGGCCGCCGTAGAGCTCGTTCGCCGCGACCGCGTTGATGATGCGGTCGGCGCCGACCTCCTTGGGGTTGTCGAAGAGGATCGGCACCCCCGTCTTCACGCCGGGTTCGACCAGCACGGCGGGCACGTCGCCGTAGTAGCGCCGGGTCACCTCGCGCAGTTCGTGCAGCACGGAGGGCACGGTCGCGCAGATCGCGATCCCGTCGATGCCGTCGCCCAGTTCCTCTCCGAGCAGCGGGTGCGTCCCCATCAGGCCCTGCAGGAGCACGGCCAGTTCGTCCGCGGTCCGGCGGGCGTCGGTGGAGATCCGCCAGTGCTCGACGATGTCCTCACCGTCGAACAGGCCGAGCACGGTGTGCGTGTTGCCCACGTCGATCGTCAGCAGCATGGCCGGTCCCCGTTCCCTACTCAGCCGCTCGCAGATCCAGACCGATGTCCAGGATCGGCGAGGAGTGCGTCAGGGCACCGACGGCGAGGAAGTCGACGCCGGTGTCGGCGTACGCCTTGGCGTTGACGAGGGTCAGCCGGCCCGACGCCTCCAGCAGCGCGCGCCCGCCGACGACGCCGACGGCCTCCGCGCACTCCCCGGGCGTGAAGTTGTCCAGCAGGATCAGGTCGGCGCCGGCGGCGACCACCTCCCGCAGCTGGTGCAGGGTGTCGACCTCGACCTCGATCGGGACGTCCGGGAACGTCTCCCGCACGGCCTCGAAGGCCTGGGCGACGCCCCCCGCGGCGACCACGTGGTTGTCCTTGACCAGCGCCGCGTCGGACAGGGACATGCGGTGGTTGACGCCTCCGCCGCAGCGGACGGCGAACTTCTCCAGGGAGCGCAGGCCCGGTGTCGTCTTGCGGGTGTCCCGCACACGCGCCTTGGTGCCCTCCAGGACGTCCGCCCACGCGCGCGTGGCGGTGGCGATGCCGGAGAGCCTGCACAGCAGGTTGAGCGCGCTGCGCTCGGCGGTGAGGAGGTCACGCGTGCGCGTGGTGACGGACAGCAGCTTCTGGCCGGCCTCCACGCGGTCGCCGTCCTCCACGTGCCGCTCGACCTCGAACTCGTCCGTGCAGACGACCGAGACGACCGCCTCGGCGATCCTGAGGCCCGCCACCACGCCCGCCTCGCGCGCGGTGAAGTCGGCGGTGGCGACCGCCTCCTCGGGGATGGTCGCGACGGTGGTCACGTCGACGCCGTGGGCCAGGTCCTCCTGGATGGCGACGTTGGCGATGTCCTCGACCTCGACGGGGTCGAGTCCGGCGTCGGAAAGCAGCTGGGCGAGCGCGGGGTCGAGCCCGCACTCCGCGTATTCGGCGTATCCCTCGCCGGCGAAGTCCGTGTCTGCGTCGGCGCCACAGGCACAGCCGTCGCCGCAGCCGCCGCTCTGGGCGAGGGGAAGGTCGGGGGTGCTCACGTCTGTCACTGCTCCTGGGGGTGCTGCCGGGTCGGGGGGAAGTCTGCGGTATCGGTGGTGTGTACGGCGAGCGTGCGGTCCGGATTCAGCCGTACGACGATGTGCCGGCGCCAGTTCGCGTCGTCGCGGTCGGCGTGGTCCTCGCGCCAGTGGCAGCCGCGGGTCTCCTCGCGCTGCCGGGCGGCGGCGACCAGGACCCGCGCCACGCACAGGAGGTTCGTGGCCTCCCAGGTGTCGACGCCGGGCTCGGCCGTCTTGCCGTTCTCGTCGAGGGCGTCGCGGGCCTCGGCGTGCAGCCGCACGAGCTGGCCGGCCGCCTTCTCCAGGGACTCGGCGGAGCGCAGGACGCCCGCGCCGTCGGTCATGATCCGCTGGATGGCGAACCGGGCCTCCGGGGCGAGGAGCGGGTGCGCCGGCTTCTCCGGGTGCTCGACCGGCGCGGGCACCCGCGCGTGCAGGCCGTCGTCCGTCCGGCTCTCCACGATGTCGGTGACGATGCGCTCGGCGTAGACGAGGCCTTCCAGGAGCGAGTTCGACGCGAGCCGGTTCGCGCCGTGCACGCCGGTGCAGGCGACCTCGCCGCACGCGTACAGGCCCGGCACGGTCGTCCGGCCGCGGGAGTCGGTGCGCACGCCCCCGGAGGCGTAGTGGGCCGCCGGGGCGACCGGGACGGGCTCGGTGACCGGGTCGATGCCGTGGACCCGGCAGGCGGCCAGGATCGTCGGGAAGCGGTGCTCCCACATGTCGGCGCCGAAGTGGCGGGCGTCGAGGAACATGTGCTCGGCGTCCTGCTCCTGCATGCGGCGCATGATGCCCTTGGCGACGATGTCCCGCGGCGCCAGTTCGGCCAGCTCGTGCTGCCCGACCATGAAGCGCACGCCGTTCGCGTCGACCAGGTGGGCGCCCTCGCCGCGTACGGCCTCGGAGACGAGGGGCTGCTGGCCCTCGGCGTCCGCGCCGAGGAACAGCACGGTCGGGTGGAACTGGACGAACTCCAGGTCGGAGACCTCCGCGCCCGCGCGCAGGGCGAGCGCCACGCCGTCGCCGGTGGACACCGACGGGTTGGTGGTGGCGGAGAACACCTGGCCCATGCCGCCGGTCGCGAGGACGACCGCGGGGGCGTGCACGGCGCCCACGCCGTCGTGCTGGCCCTCGCCCATGACGTGCAGGGTGACGCCGGCGGTACGGCCGTCGGCGTCCGTCAGCAGGTCCAGCACGAGCGCGTTCTCGATCGTGCGCAGGCCACGCGCGCGTACCGCCTCGACGAGCGCCCGGGAGATCTCCGCGCCGGTCGCGTCGCCGCCCGCGTGCGCGATACGGCGTCGGTGGTGGCCGCCCTCGCGGGTCAGCTCCAGGCCGCCGCCCTCGGACTCGTCGAAGTGGGCGCCGGTCTCGATCAGCCGGTGCACGGCGTCGGGGCCCTCCGTGACGAGGATCCGTACGGCGTCCTCGTCGCACAGGCCCACGCCGGCCACCAGCGTGTCGTCCAGGTGCTGTTCGGGCGTGTCGCCCTCGCCCAGGGCCGCGGCTATACCGCCCTGCGCCCAGCGGGTGGAGCCGTCGTCGAGCCGGGCCTTGGTGACGACGACCGTGGTCAGGCCGGCGGCCTCACAGCGCAGGGCCGCGGTCAGGCCGGCGACGCCGGAACCCACGACCACCACGTCCGCGGCGATGCTCCACCCGGGCTCGGGCGCGTGCAGTCGTATGCCTGTGCTGGTCACGAGGCGGCTCCGAAGGTGAGGGGAAGGTTGTCGATCAGCCGGGTCGTGCCGACCCTGGCGGCGACGGCGAGGACGGCCTCGCCGGTGAAGTCGTCCCCGAGCTCGGTGATCTCCGTGAAGTCCGACGGATCGACCAGCGCGAGGTAGTCCAGTTCCAGCGGCGGGTGCAGCCGGGCGGCCTCGTCGAGGACCAGGCGGGCCGCCGCGCGGATGGCCGCCGGGTTGCCGGGGGCGGCCTTGGCGACGGCGTGCGCGTCGGCCGCCGCGCGGGACTCCCCTATGGCGCTGAGCGCCTCGGCGCGCGCGCGTGTGGCGGGCACCTGACGCGCGCGTGCCCGCAGCGCCTCCTGTGCGGCGTGCCGGTCGCGGCCCGCGAACAGTGCCTGGGAGAGCGCCAGTGCGGTGCGCCGGCCCTCGGCGGACAGATAGCGGTTGCGGCTGGACAGGGCCAGCCCGTCCTCCTCGCGCACGGTGGGCACGGCGACGATGTCCACGCCGAAGTTCAGGTCCCGTGTCATGCGGCGGATCAGGGCGAGCTGCTGGGCGTCCTTCTGTCCGAAGAGGGCCGTGTCGGGCCGGGTGAGGTGCAGCAGCTTGGCGACGACGGTGAGCATGCCGTCGAAGTGGCCGGGGCGGGAGCTGCCCTCGAGACGCTCGCCCATGGGGCCCGCGGTGATGCGGACCTGGGGCTCGCCGCCCGGGTAGACCTCGTCCACGGACGGGGCGAACACGACGTCCGCGCCGGCCTGCTCGGCGAGCTTGAGATCGGCGTCCAGGGTGCGCGGGTAGCGGTCGAGATCCTCGCCCTGGCCGAACTGGAGCGGGTTGACGAAGACCGTGACGACGACCTCGCCGTCCGGCCCGGCGAGTTCCCGGGCGGTGCGGACGAGGGTGGCGTGGCCCTCGTGCAGGGCGCCCATGGTCATCACGACGGCCCGGCGGCCGCCACGCGTGCGTGCGTGCAGTTCGGCGGCGGTGCGCAGCAGGGTGGTGGTCATCCGGCATCTCCTTCGGTGCCGTGCGTGCCGGGGGCCCCGGGGTTTTTGGGGGTGCCGTGGGCTTCGTCGGCGAGCACCCCGAGGAGGTCCTCGGCGAGTTCGGGCTTGAGGAGCCCGTGGGCGAGCGCGCGGTCGGCGGTCGCGCGGGCCATCGCCAGGTAGCCGGCCACGGTCTGCGGGGCGTGCTCGCGCAGCTCGGCGACGTGCGCGGCGACCGTGCCCGCGTCTCCGCGCGCCACAGGGCCGGTGAGCGCGCCGTCGCCGGAGCGCAGCGCGTTGTCGAGGGCGGCGCCGAGCAGCGGGCCGAGCATCCGGTCGGGGGCCTCGACGCCGGCCGCTCGCAGCAGTTCCATGGACTGGGCGACCAGCGTGACCAGGTGATTCGCGCCCAGGGCGAGGGCCGCGTGGTAGAGCGGCCGGCTCTCCTCGGCGATCCACTCCGGCTCGCCGCCCATCTCGATCACCAGGGCCTCGGCGGCCAGCCGCAGCTCGTCGGGCGCGGTGACGCCGAAGGAACAGCCCGCCAGGCGCTGGACGTCGACGGGGCTGCCCGTGAAGGTCATCGCCGGGTGCAGGGCCAGCGGCAGCCCGCCCACGCGCAGGACCGGGTCGAGGACCTTCGCGCCGTACCGCCCCGAGGTGTGCACGATCAGCTGGCCGGGCCGTACGGCACCGGTCTCGGCGAGGCCCTCCACGAGCCCGGGCAGGGCGTCGTCGGGGACGGTCAGCAGCACCAGGTCGGCGCGCTGGAGGACCTCGGCGGGCGGGACCAGGGGCACGTCGGGCAGCAGCAGCGCGGCCCGCCGCCTGGAGGCGTCGGAGACACCGGAGACGGCGACCGGGCGGTGCCCGGCGAGCTGGAGGGACGCGGCCAGGGCTGGGCCCACCCGGCCGGCGCCGACGACGCCGACGGCGAGCCGCGCCGGGCGGTCCCTGGGGTCTGGCTGTTGGGCTGTACTCACGCGACGGAGGCCTTCCGTTCCAGTCCGCTCCGGGTACCGGACGATTTCTCGTCATGTTAACGCTATCCGTCCGGGGAGCGTCCGGTTGTCCACAGGCTGTGGGTTATCCCACCCGTTCCCGACCTGCGGCCCCGGGGACGGGCGGGGGCCGGAAACGTCCGTGGCCCCGCGGGCCGCCGCACGGCATCATCCGGGGCATGACGAACACGGCGGAACACGGCGAGGAGAAGTCGGCGCAGCAGCGCCTGCGGGAGCGGCGGGCGGCCGCCTACCGGACGGCGGAACGCGTCCTGTCGCGCGACGGCGCCCGGGGCACGCTGCGGGACCGGCTCGCGCTGCTGCACGAGGCCGCGCCGCAGGTCCACGACCTGGACGAGCCCGCGGACCTCTACGGCGACGGGGTCGTGGCGGCGCTGGAGGAGCGGGTCGCCGGGCTGCTGGGCACGGAGGCCGCGGCGTTCTTCCCGACCGGCACGATGGCCCAGCAGGTCGCCCTGCGCTGCTGGGCGGGACGCACCGGCAACCCCACGGTCGCGCTGCACGCGCTGAGTCATCCCGAGGTGTGGGAGCGGGGCGCCTTCACCGCCGTCAGCGAACTGCGCACGGTCCGGCTGACGCGCGAGCCGCGGCTGCCCACGGCCGAGGAGGTGCGCGCCTTCGAGGAACCCTTCGGAGCGCTGATGCTGGAACTGCCTCTCAGGGACGCCGGTTATGTGCTGCCCTCCTGGCAGGAGCTGACCGAGGTCGTGGAGGCGGCACGCGAGCGCGACGCGGTGGTGCACTTCGACGGGGCGCGCCTGTGGGAGACGACCCACCACTTCGGCCGCCCCCTGCGGGAGATAGCGGACCTGGCCGACAGCGTCTACGTGTCGTTCTACAAGTCCCTCGACGGCTTCGGCGGCGCCGCGCTCGCCGGCCCGAGGACGCTGGTGGAGGAGGCGAAGACGTGGCGGCACCGCTACGGCGGGATGGTCTTCCAGCAGTTCCCCACCGCCCTGGCCGCACTCGTCGGCCTGGAGCGGGAACTGCCCCGGCTGCCGGAGTACGTGGTCCACGCGCGCGTGGTGGCCGCGGCGCTGCGCCAGGGGTTCGCCGAAGCGGGCGGGCCGTGGGCACGCGTGCACCCCGAGGTGCCGCACACCCACGAGTTCCAGGTCTGGCTGCCGTACGAGGGCGAGGTACTCGCCGAAGCGGCGGCGCTCCAGGCCGAGCAGACGAAGGCGATGCTCTTCGCCGGCGCCTGGAGCCGCGGCGGGCCGGGGCTGTCGTACACCGAGGTCACCGTCAGCGCCGCCGGACTGACGTGGACGGCGGACGACGTGCGGGCGGCGGTCGTGGACTTCGTGGGCCGGGTGGCCGAGGTGGTCAGCAGGTAGGCCGCGGGCGCAGCCGACGGGCCAGGGCCTGCCGCAGCCGCCGGCGGGCGGGGCGGCCCGCACGAACCGCCTCCGCGACCGCCCCGGCCTCTTCAGGCTGCGCCCGGCCGACGCCCGGCGTCGCGTCGATTGACGGCGGCTGTCAATCGAGGACCGCGTTGTCAGTGGCGGGGTGCACCATGAGGTCATGAGCGTGAGCATCGACATCGCGGGGCTGCGGCCGGAGAGGGTCGCGGTCGTGCCCTCACCCCTGGCCGAGCTCGGCATGGCGTTGCACGCGCTGTCCGAGCCGGCGCACCACCCCGGTCTTCAGGGCTGGGTCACCGGTGTGACCGCAGGGCTCGACTCGCATCTGGCGGACCGGATGTGCGAGGCCGACTTCCTGTGGAGGACGACGTTCTCGGACATCTTCCTGCCGTACGCGGGCATCCCGGGCAGAAGCACGCTCCCCGGGGCCTCGCTCGCCGAGGAGCTCGACCTCCTGGACAAGCTGACGGACGAGCAGTTCGTGGACTCCGCCCTGGAGTTCACCTGCGCGCCCGGGTACGACGTGCCGAGCCCCAGCGTGCTCGCCGACCCGAAGCTGCGTCGGCGCGCCTTCGAGCTGGCCGCCACACGCGGGCCGCGGCAGGTGCGGTTCACTCAGCGGCTGCTCGACGACCCGCCCCGCGTGCGTGCCTGGCTCAGGCAGTTCCTGGAGGACTGCGACGAGGCGTTCTTCGCCGATGTCTGGGCCCGGGTGCGCCTTCCGCTCGCCACGGACGCCCGCTACAAGACGGATCTCCTGCGCCACAAGGGTCTGGCGGAAGCCCTCGCCGCGGTGTCCTCGGCGGTGACGCTCGACATGGACGCCGCGCGGATCACCGTGGACAAGCTGACCCAGGGCCGCAGCGCCACCGGGGACGGCGGCCTGCTGCTGGTGCCGACGAGTCTCGGCTGGCCGCACCTGATGGTGCTGCACCGGTACGACTGGCAGCCGGTGCTGCACTACCCGGTCGGCTCGCCGGAACTGGCCTCGCCGCCCTCGGTGGAGCAGCTGACGCTGCGGATGACGGCGCTGTCCCACCCCGTCCGGATGCGGATCTGCCGCCTGCTGGCCCGCAGCGCCTACACCACGACCGAGCTGGCCCAGGTGCACGGCATGACGGCCCCCGAGATATCCCGGCACCTCGCCGTCCTGAGGAAGGCGGGCCTGCTCACCACCCGTCGACGCGGCCGCTATGTGCTGCACCAGCTCGACGTGACGGTGGTGGCCCGGCTGGGCAGCGACTTCCTGGAAGGGATGCTCCGCTAGCCCTCGGCTGTCCGCCCCGCTGCCGTGCCCGAACGAGGTGCGCCCCGCCGCAGCCGCGTGAGTCCGTGCGGGTCAGCCGTGACCGCCGGCCCGGACGATCCCCGTCTCATACGCGAGGACCACCACCTGGACCCGGTCGCGCAGCCCCAGCTTGGTCAGGATGCGGCCCACATGGGTCTTCACGGTCGCCTCGGACAGCACCAGCCGGGCCGCGATCTCCCCGTTGGACAGCCCCTGCGCGACCAGCACCATCACCTCGCGCTCCCGCTCCGTGAGCCGCTCCAGCTCCTTGTGGCGGGGCTCCTTGCCGGTGGTGGGCAGCATCGGCGCGAACCGGTCGAGGAGACGGCGGGTGGTGGACGGGGCGACCACCGCGTCACCGCTGTGCACGGAGCGGATGGCGGCGAGGAGCTCGCCCGGCGGCACGTCCTTGAGCATGAAGCCGGAGGCGCCCGCCTTCAGCCCGGAGAACGCGTACTCGTCCAGGTCGAAGGTGGTCAGGATCAGCACCTTCGGCGGCTCGGACTCGGCGCAGATGCGCCGGGTGGCCTCCACGCCGTCCAGCTTCGGCATGCGGACGTCCATGAGCACGACGTCGACCGCCGTGGAACGCACCACCTGGAGGGCCTCGACGCCGTCGCCCGCCTCCGCCACGACCTCCATGTCCGGCTGGGCGGCGAGCACCATCCGGAACCCGGTGCGCAGCAGCACCTGGTCGTCGACGAGCATCACGCGGATCGTCATCGAGTCCTCTTCCGTTTCTTCTGTTTCTTCTGTTGCGTCAGCTGGTGCGGTTGGCACCGAGGGGGCGTGACAGGTGTCACCAGGGGCGTGCGTCGGCGTCAATGCGCGGGTTTGAGCGGGAGCAGGGCGCTGATGCGGAATCCTCCGCCGGGCCGCGGGCCGGCGTCCAGGGTGCCGCCCACCATGCCGACCCGCTCGCGCATGCCGATCAGGCCGTGACCCGCGCCGTCGGCGCCGCCCTCCTCGTACAGCTCGTGCGGGGCGCCCTTGCCGTCGTCCTCGACGAGCAGGCCGAGGCCGTCGTCGAAGTAGACCAGGCGCACGCTCGCGCCCGTGTTGGGCCCCCCGTGCTTGCGCGTGTTCGTCAGCGCCTCCTGCACGATGCGGTACGCCGTCAGCTCGACGCCGCTCGGCAACGGCCGAGGCGTGCCCTCGACCTTGAAGTCCACGGGCAGGCCCGAGCCGCGGCACTGCTCGACGAGGTCCTCGATCTGTTCGACGTCGGGCTGCGGCACGTACTCGCCGCCCTCCTCGTGCTCGCCGGTGCGCAGCACGCCCAGCAGACGGCGCATCTCGGCGAGGGCCTGGCGGCCCGTGGACGAGATCGTCTCCAGGGCCTTCTTCGCCTGGTCGGGCGCGGCGTCGAGGACATAGGCGGCGCCGTCGGCCTGCACCACCATCACCGACACGTTGTGCGCGACGACGTCGTGCAGCTCCCGCGCGATACGGGCGCGCTCTGCGGCGACCGCGACCTTCGCCTGCGCCTCGCGCTCCTTCTCCAGGCGGGCCGCGCGCTCCTCCAGCTGAGCGAAGTACGCGCGACGGGTGCGAATGGAGTCGCCCAGCACCCAGGCGAGGGCGAACGGCACCGTCTGGAAGACGATGACCGCGACCTGGCCCGGCACGCTCGCGTTCTCGTGCGGCCAGCGCAGCTGCGCCAGGGTCGCCGCGCTCAGCGCCATGACCAGTGCGAGCCGGGAGGCCCAGCGGGCGCCGGTCGCGGCGACGGTGTAGACGATCACCAGCAGGGCGAAGTCGGCCGCCGTGACCCCGACGTTCAGCACCAGCTGAGCCAGTCCCAGTGCCACGGCGAGCACGAGCATCTGCTCGGGCATGCGCCGACGCAACGCGATGACCAGGCACAACAGGAACACGACCGGCACCAGTAGCGCCATGGAGTCGGTGCCGCCGCGGTCCTGACCGGCGGTTCCGGCAGCCGCGGAGATCCCGAACAGGACGAGGGCCCAGAAGGCGTCCACCCCTGTCGGGTGTCTGCGGAGGAAGTCATAGAGGCGCTGCACGTGACCCAGCGTAGGGAAGCCCGGTGCGTGCAGGGGTCAACCGGAGGGCCGATCCGGTCCGGGCGCGCGTACTCCGCAAGGTGGATGCCGTGATCACCTGTACGCCTAGTCTGACCGGGTGGTGGACAAGGTGACCGGCCCGGGCGAGTGGCGCGGCTGGCGGGCGGCGACGCAGGCGGCACTGTACGGCTCGGACGGAACGGGCGGCTTCTACCGGCGTTCCGAGGGCCCGGCCGGGCACTTCCGTACGTCCGTGCACGCGTCGCCGCTGTTCGCCGGGGCCGTGGCCCGGCTGCTGTGCCGGGTCGACGAGGCGCTCGGCCGGCCCTCGTCGCTCGACTTCGTCGACATGGCCGCCGGGCGGGGCGAACTGGTCACCGCGGTGCTGGCCGCGCTCCCCGCCGAGGTGGCGGCGCGCACGCGCGCGTGCGCCGTCGAGGTCGCCGACCGGCCGGTGGGCCTCGCTCACCGGATCGAGTGGCTGCCAGAGCCCCCACGGCAGGTCACCGGGCTGCTGTTCGCCAACGAGTGGCTGGACAACGTGCCCGTCGAGGTCGCGGAGGTCGACTCCGCGGGCGTGGCTCGACTCGTGCTCGTCCGGGACACCGGGGCCGAGCGGCTCGGGGAGCGGGTGTCCGGCGTGGAGGCGGAGTGGCTCGCGCGCTGGTGGCCGACGGCGGCCGAGGAGGGCCTGCGGGCGGAGATCGGGCTGCCCCGGGACACGGCGTGGGCGTCCGCCGTCTCCTGCGTCGAGGGCGGGCTCGCGGTGGCGGTGGACTACGCGCACACGGCGGACGCGCGCCCCCCGTTCGGAACGCTCACCGGCTTCCGGGAGGGGCGCGAGACGGTGCCCGTGCCGGACGGTTCCTGCGACATCACGGCCCATGTCGCGCTGGACGCGTGCGCGCGGGCGGGGTCCACGGCAGGAGCGACGGCGGGGAAGGGCGCGGCGCGGGCACTCGCCGGCGCGCGCCTGCTCACACAGCGCGCCGCACTGCGCGCCCTGGGCATCACCGGCGCACGCCCCCCGCTGGCGCTGGCGTCCACGAATCCCGCCGCGTACGTGCGCGCCCTCGCGAGCGCCGGAGAGGCCGCCGAGCTCACCGCGCCGGGTGGACTGGGCGACTTCGGATGGCTGCTCCAGCCGGTCGGGATTCCTCACCCGCTCGACCCGGAACCCGGGACCGGCTGACCGCCCGCGGCCTGCCCGTCCGTCGCCCGGCCTACTTGTCGATGTCTCCCACCACGAAGAACATCGACCCCAGGATCGCCACCATGTCCGAGACCAGCGTGCCCGGCAGCAGTTCGGTGAGCGCCTGGATGTTGTTGAACGAGGCCGAGCGGAGCTTCAGCCGGTACGGGGTCTTCTCGCCCTTGCTGACGAGGTAGTAGCCGTTGATGCCGAGGGGGTTCTCGGTCCACGCGTACGTGTGCCCCTCGGGCGCCTTGAGGACCTTCGGGAGCCGCTGGTTGATCGGACCGGGCGGCAGCTCCGCGAGACGGTCCAGGCACGCGTCCGCGAGGTCGAGCGCGTTGTGCGTCTGCTCCAGGAGGCACTCGAAGCGCGCGAGGCAGTCGCCCTCGGTCCGGGTCACCACCCTGAGGGTGTCCCGCAGCTCCCCGTAGGCGAGATAGGGCTCGTCCCGGCGCAGGTCGAGGTCGACACCCGAGGCGCGCGCGATCGGCCCGCTCACGCCGTACGCGTGCACGTGCTCCGGCGCGAGCGTTCCCACGTCCCGCGTGCGCCCCCGGAAGATCTCGTTGCCGAGCACCAGGTCGTCGAAGACGTCCATGCGCGAGCGCACGGCGGCGACGGCGCCACGCGCGCGCGTTGCCCATCCGGCCGGCAGGTCCTCCTTGAGGCCGCCGACGCGGTTGAACATGTAGTGCATGCGCCCGCCGGAGACCTCCTCCATCACGTTCTGAAGCACTTCGCGCTCACGGAAGGCGTAGAAGACCGGGGTGATGCCGCCCAGCTCCAGGGGGTAGGACCCCAGGAACATCAGGTGGTTCAGCACCCGGTTCAGCTCGGCGAGCAGGGTGCGCGTCCACACCGCGCGCGGGGGGACCTCCATGCCGAGCATCCGCTCCACCGCGAGGACCACGCCCAGCTCGTTCGAGAACGCCGACAGCCAGTCGTGGCGGTTGGCCAGCATGACGATCTGGCGGTAGTCGCGTGCCTCGAAGAGTTTCTCCGCGCCGCGGTGCATATAGCCGATCACCGGCTCCGCCTGCCGGATGCGCTCACCGTCCAGGACGAGCCGCAGCCGCAGCACACCGTGCGTGGAGGGATGCTGGGGACCGATGTTGAGCACCATGTCGGTGCTCTCCGCGGCACCGCCGATCCCGACCGTGGTCTCCGTCGTGGGAGTCATGGGCACAGTCTCCCCTACGGGTTCCCCTACGTACGCTGACGGTATGGAAACGGGGAGCCCGGACGGCGTGGGGACGACGGCGGCCGCACCGGTGTGGATCGGACTGCCGCCGGGACTGCTGCGGATGCGGCGGCTGCTGCTGGTGGTGTGGCTGGGGCTGACGGCCGTCGGCGCCGGGCTGCTGCTCGGGCTGCTCGTCGGCCCCGCGTGGGCCGCGTTCGCGCTGCTGCCCCTGGCCGGCATCGGATGGGGCTGGGTGCTGCTCGGGCGCAACTGGCGCTCCTGGCGGTACGCCGAGCGGGCCGACGACCTGCTGATCAGCCGGGGCGTGCTGTGGCGCGAGGAGACCGTCGTGCCGTACGGGCGCATGCAGCTCGTCGAGGTCACCTCGGGGCCCGTCGAACGGCACTTCGGGCTGGCCAGCGTCCAGCTGCACACCGCGGCCGCCGCGACCGACGCGACCATCCCGGGCCTGGACCCGGCCGAGGCGGAGCGGCTGCGCGACCGGCTCACCCGACTCGGCGAGGCCCGATCGGCGGGGCTGTGACGACCCCGGGCGTCGAGAACGGCGTACCCGACGCACCCCCCGCAGCAGACGCCCCGGATGCTCTGGACACCGCGGACACCGCGGACACCGAGAGCACCGAGAGCACCGAGAGCACCACAGACATCGCGGACACCGCGGACTCACCGGACCCGCCCGGCACCCGCCCCGAACGGCCCGTCACCGAGCGCCGGCTGCACCCCGTCACACCGTTCCGGCGGGCGTGGGCCCCGATCGCGGTCCTCGTCGGCTGGGCCGTGCACGACCCCAACCAGGCGCAGGAACAGCTGACCCGGCTGACCACCACGACCCTGCTGATCGCGCTCGCCGTCCTCGTCCCCGCCGCCTCCCTCTACGGCTTTCTGACCTGGTGGTTCACCCATTTCTCGGTGACCGACAGCGAACTGCGCATCCGGACCGGCCTGCTGTTCCGGCGCGCCGCGCACATCCGGCTGGAACGCATCCAGGCGATCGACGTCAGTCAGCCGCTGCTGGCGCGGATCGCGGGCGTCGCCAAGCTCCGGCTCGACGTGGTCGGCGCCGAGAAGAAGGACGAACTGGCCTTCCTGGGCGAGGAGGAGGCCCGGGTGCTGCGGGCGGAGCTGCTCGCTCGGGCGGCGGGTTTCGCGCCGGAGACGGCGCACGAGGTGGGTGAGGCGCCCGCGCGCGAGCTGTTGCGCGTACCGGCCCGCGAGCTCGCGATCGCGCTGGTCCTGACGGGCGCGACCTGGGGCGCGCTGGTCGCCGCGCTCGTCGTGCCGCCGGTCCTGTGGCTGGCCACCCACAGCGTGTGGACAGTCCTCGCGACCGGCGTGCCGCTGCTCGGCGCGGCGGGCGCGAGCAGCGTGGGACGGTTCGTCGGCGAGTACGACTGGACGGTCGGCGAGTCGCCGGACGGCCTGCGGATCGACCACGGACTGCTGGACCGTACGCACGAGACGGTGCCGCCCGGCCGGGTGCAGACCGTACGGATCGTCCAGCCGCTGCTGTGGCGGCGGCGCGGGTGGGTCCGGGTCGAGCTCGACGTGGCCGGCTCGGCCAACTCCGTACTGGTGCCGGTGGCCCCGCGCGAGGCCGCGGAGGCAGTCGTCGCGCGCGTGCTGCCCGGGGTGAACGTCCCGGACGAAAGCTCGCTGTCGCGGCCGCCGCGGCGGGCCGGTCGGTGTGTGCCGCTGTGGTGGCGGGGCTACGGAATCGCCGTCACCGACGCCGTGTTCGCCACCCGGCACGGCCTGCTGCGCCGCAGCCTGGCGCTCGTCCCGCACGCCAAGGTACAGAGCGTCCGACTGACGCAAGGGCCCTGGCAGCGCCTCTGGCGGCTCGCCGACGTCCATGTGGACACGGGGGCCGACAAGACCGTCACAGCCCGGCTGCGGGACGCACAGGAGGCCGCGGAGCTGCTCCGCGGCCAGGCCGAACGGTCACGGACCGGGCGCCTGGACGCCCGGCCCGACCGGTGGATGGCGTAGGCATCCCAGAACACGGCGTCAGAAAGACGGCGTCAGGAGACGGCGCTGCGCAGTCCCTGGAGGTCGATGTGCTCCGTCTCGTCGTGGGCGGTCAGGTCGATCACCTGACCGACACCGCGCGCCCGCTCGTCCAGCGGCTTGAACTCCGCCTCGGACTCGGCCTTGTGCAGGGCGAGGGCCTCCTGGCCGACGACATCGGCCAGGTCCTCGTTCTGCACGGCCTCCAGGGCGAGAGGCGCCGACGCGCCCTTCGTCCCGAAGAAGTCGAAGCCTCCCTCGGCCGTCGGACGCCGTACGGGCTGCGCGGCCGGCACGACGGCCACCGCGGTCGGCACGGCGAAGTGGCCGGAGGGGCCGGAGGGGCGGCGCTGCACGGCGCCGGCGGGGCGGGGGACGAGCGCACCGGCCGCGGCGGCCACCGGGGCAGGGGCCGCGGTGGGGGCCGCGGTGGGAGCGGAGTACACCGGCGGCGCGGGCCGCACGGTCTCCGTGTCGTTCACGTGCTCGCCGACCGCGACAGCTTCTGAGACCGCCGGTTCCGGAGCGTTCCCCTCCGCGTCGTCCGCGTCCACGGCGCCGGGAGTTCGGTCGTCCAGGTCCTGGCTCTCCGGGCGCCGGTCCTCCGGGCTGCTCTGGTTCTCCGAGACCGTGTCGGCCTCGGCAGTCGTGTGGGGGGCGGCCGCGCGCGTGTGCTCGTCGACCGCCTCGGGCTTCCCCTGCGCCTCGTCCTCCTGCGCGGCCTCCGCGTCGCCGCCGGCGGCTGTGGCGCCGACGTCCGCGGAAGTCGCCCGCGAGGTCTCCTCCTCGGCATGGTCCTCGATCTTCGAGGCCTTGACGCCGTCGGTGTCGAACCGGGCCAGGGCCGCCTCGGCCCGCAGGAACAGCTTGGACCCCTCGGGAGAGAAGACCGCCGAAGCACGCGGCTCCTCCGCGGCCTCCGCAGCCTCCTCGGTCTCCGCGACCGGCTCGGCGGCGTCGTCGGACCCGGCAGAGTCGGCCGACTCGTCGGACACGGCCTCCTCGGCCGTCTCCCGGGCTTCGGCCGCCGCCTCGACGGCATCCGTGTCCTCGGCGTCCTCCGCGTCCCCGCCCTCCCGCGCGGCGACCGCGCCGGCCGGCTCCTCGTCCTGCGCCGCGCGCGCGGCGGGCAGCGCGGGCGTGGGAGCCGCCTCTATCTCGAGCAGCCGGCGGCCCTCCAGGGCGCTGGCCCGCTCGGTCTCGGCCGTGGCGTAGCGGCGCAGCAGTGCGGCGTGCTCGTTGCGCAGGCCCGCCAGTTCGGTGCGCTTGGAGCGCAGGCGCTGCTCCAGCTTGACGCGCAGCTCACGTGATTCGTCGAGGTCGCTCTCCAGCTCGGCGACCCGTTCCTCGTAGCGCCACTCGTCACTGACACGCGCGCGTTCCAGGTCGGCGACCTGTTTGCCGGCCTGGATGTCCCAGCGGCGCATCACGTACGCGCCGAGGATCGCCGTCGCCGCGGCGGCCGCGGCCAGACCGCGGAGCGCCATCGGCTCCGTGAACACCCAGGGGCCGAGGGCGCAGACGAGGGAGACGCCTGCGATTGCCGAGGGAGGCAGCAGCCTGTGCAAAGGCGGGGAATGGCGGTGACGTCCACGTGGCATGGCCAGAAACTTACCGCGCGTAGGCGAATGTTGGCGCCCCGCCCCGCAAAAACACGGCCATACCGAAGTCTTCACAGGGCATCAGGAAACAACGCGGTCTCGGAATTCGACAAGAAGCAAGATCATTTCCCGTCAGGGCGCCCGGACCGGCCCCCATGAACCCCGGTCGGGCCTCCGGGCGCCCCGGCCCACGACACCCCTCGGCCCCGCCCTCGACGCCCGCCGCCCGCCCCGCCCCTGACATCTGCGGTCCGCCGCCCGACCCCCGCAGTCGGGCGCCGCCTCACCGGCCGCTCAACCGCCCGCTGATCCACTCGAGCGTCGGCGGGATCTCCCGCCGCCAGGTGTTGAAGTTGTGCCCGCCGCTTTCCAGGATGATCGACGAGATCCTGGTCGTGTCCGCGGCCTTCGCCAGCGCTATGAACTTCTGCGTGGCCTTGAAGTTGGATTCCCCGACCTTGCTGCTGGTGACGAGCAGCGAGGTGTCGGGAGCGGAACGATTCTTCAGAAACCAGTGCAGATCCGCCTCGTTGCGCAGGGTCGCGTTCCCGTGGAAGAGGTCGCCGGTGGTCGGATCGGACGGCGCCTTGTAGTACGCCGACAGGCCCGCGCCCGCCGCGTAGACCTCCGGGTGGTGCATCGCCAGCTTCAGCGCGCAGTAGCCGCCCGTGGAGTCCCCGATGACGCCCCAGCTGCCGGGCTTCCTGCCCACGCGGTAGTGGGCCGTCACGGCGTCCGGCAGATCCTTGGCGAAGAACGACTCGGTCTGCGGGCCGCCCGGGATGTCCACGCACTCGGTGTCGCGCGGCGGCGCCACGGTCGGCCGCAGCATCACCAGGATCATCGGCTGCATGCGCCCGTCCTTGGCGAGCTGCCGCGCGGTGCGCGGGTAGTGCAGTTTGTCCACGAGCGCCTCCGCCGTTCCGGGGTAGCCCGTGAGGACGACGGCCGCGGGGAACGTACGCGTGCGGTACTGCGGGTCGAAGTACTCCGGCGGCAGGTACACGTACGCCGGCGTGGCTATGTGTGTCGTACGTCCGTTGAGGGCGACCTTCTGGATCTGTCCCGCGTACTGCGGACGCCCACCGCCGCCGCCGTCCACGCGCCTGGTGTCGAGCACCCGCAACGGCCCCGCCGGGGCGCCACCGGCCCCGTGGTCGACGACCACGCCCTGGTCGGTCTCCCGGCCGAACAGGTCCGCCCAGCTGGCGTAGAAGCCGAATGCCTGGTTGGCGGTCAGCCCCACCGACACGAACAGCGCCAACTGGGTGGCGAGCAGCAGCCCGACCCGCCCGCTGACGGCCCGCCAGCCGGTTCGGGCCAGGCGCGGCCACAGCCACACCGTGCCGACGAACAGCAGTAAGGCGAACAGCACTGACAGCAGCAGCATTTTGTCGCTAGTGAGCCCCATGCGGTGGTTTCCTGCCTGCTCTCCGTCCGGGATGACGCCCGCTCCCCCCGACTCCTTCGCGAGGGCTTGTCCCGAACTTTCCTTGGCCTTTTCAGTGGCTTTGAGGAGACGAGTGAACCTCTCTCCCCAAGACACCGTCCTAGAGGGCGCAATGTCGCCGGATGCCCGAATCGGGCCCGGGTCCAAGGTCTCTCGCGGAACTACGGGATGCGATGTCTGTCACTCAAGATGGGGAAATGTCGGGCGGGGTTCCGCACCGATCAAGCCGGGTGCGGCAGATACTGCGAGGTCCGCGCCCCGAGTCCGTTCCCGCCCTCGTCGCCAGAGCCTGTGCCCTGGTGGGCCTGCTGGACGTGGCCGGCGGCGTCTTCCCGCGGTTCAGGCACAGCCGTATGCACACCTTCGCCGAGGTCCTGCCCGGCTCGTTCGGGCCGTTCGCCGCCGCGCTGTCCCTCAGCGCGGGCGTCCTGCTGCTGCTGCTCGCCCACGGCCTCAGGCGGGGCAAGCGGCGCGCGTGGCGCGCGGCGGTGGTGCTGCTCCCGGCGGGCGCGGTGGCCCAGTTCGTGTACCGGCACTCGGTAGTGGGCGCGCTCATCTCGGTAGCGCTGCTCGTACCGCTGCTGCTGCACCGCGACCAGTTCGCGGCGCTGCCCGACCCGCGCAGCCGCTGGCGCGCGCTGGCGAACTTCGTCCTCATGGGCGCCGGTTCCCTCGGTCTGGGGCTGGTCATCGTCAGCGTCCACCCCAACCGCCTGATCGGCGACCCGAGCCTGGCCGATCGCATTACGCACGTCCTGTACGGCCTCTTCGGATTCGAGGGCCCGGTCGACTACCAGGGCAACACCTCCTGGACCGTCGCCTTCTCCCTGGGCGCCCTCGGCTGGATCACCGCGGTCACCACGATCTACCTCGCCTTCCGCCCCGAGCACCCGGCCGCCCGCCTCACGGAGGAGGACGAGGTGCGCCTGCGCGCCCTGCTGGACAAGCACGGCCGCCGCGACTCCCTGGGCCACTTCGCGCTGCGCCGCGACAAGGCCGTGGTCTTCTCCCCCAGCGGCAAGGCGGCGGTGACCTATCGCGTCGTCTCCGGCGTGATGCTCGCCAGCGGCGACCCCATCGGCGACGTCGAGGCCTGGCCCGGCGCCATCGAACGCTTCATGGACGAGGCCAAGGCCCACTCCTGGACGCCCGCCGTCATGGGCTGCTCGGAGACGGGCGGCGAGGTCTGGACCCGCGAGACCGGCCTCGACGCGCTCGAGCTGGGTGACGAGGCGGTGGTGGACGTAGCGGATTTCTCCCTGGCCGGACGCGCGATGCGCAACGTGCGCCAAATGGTCAAGCGCATCGAGCGCGCCGGTTACGAGACCCGGGTACGGCGCGTACGTGACCTCGGCGAGGCCGAGCTGGAGCGCATCCGGCGGGCCTCGGAGAACTGGCGCGGCACGGACACCGAGCGCGGCTTCTCGATGGCCCTGGGCCGCGTCGGCGACCCCTCCGACGGGGACTGCCTCATCGCCACCGCCCACAAGGCCGACGAGGTCCCCGGCGAGTACGGCGACCTGAAGGCGATCCTGCACTTCGTGCCCTGGGGCCCGGACGGCGCTTCCCTGGACCTGATGCGCCGCGACCGCTCGGCCGACCCGGGCATGAACGAACTCCTGATCGTCGCCGCGCTCCAGGCAGCCCCGAAGTTCGGCGTCGCGCGCGTGTCGCTGAACTTCGCCATGTTCCGCTCGGCGCTGGCCCGCGGCGAGAAGATCGGCGCGGGCCCGGTGCTGCGGGCCTGGCGCGGGCTGCTGGTGTTCCTCTCCCGCTGGTTCCAGATCGAGTCGCTGTACAAGTTCAACGCCAAGTTCCAGCCGCGCTGGGAGCCCCGCTTCGTCGTCTACCGGGCCTCCGGCGACCTCCCCCGCATCGGCTTCGCCGCCATGCAGGCCGAGGGCTTCGTCGACCTCGCTCTCCCGCTGCCGCGCTTCCTGCGCCGCCGTTCCAAGGCGGCACGCGTGTGTGCGCACGCGGTGGCGGAGCGAGACGTACGGGCGGCGTAGCCGCGGCGATGCCGGCCGGTCGGGCATCGGGCCCGCGCCACCGGGACCGGCCCGGGTGGGGCAGCCCCTCCCCCTCCCAGCCCTGGGGCTTCCACCCGGGCCGCGCCGCGGCGCGGCCCTCTCCTGGGCCTACGCTGAACATATGAGCAAGCAGAGCGGACGCGGGCGCGTCGTCGGTCTTCCCCGATGGGACCGCTGCGCGGTCATGGGAGTCGTCAACGTGACCCCCGACTCCTTCTCCGACGGCGGCCGCTGGTTCGACACGACGGCCGCCGTCAAGCACGGCCTCCAGCTCGTCGCCGAGGGCGCGGACCTCGTAGACGTCGGCGGCGAGTCCACCCGACCCGGCGCCAGCCGGGTCGACGAGACCGAGGAACTCCGCCGGGTCGTCCCCGTGGTCCGCGGCCTCGCCTCCGAGGGGGTCGTCGTCTCCGTCGACACGATGCGCGCCTCCGTCGCCGCCCGGGCCCTCGCGGCCGGCGCCGCCCTCGTCAACGACGTCAGCGGCGGCCTCGCCGACCCGGCGATGATCCCGGCCGTCGCGGACACGGGAGCCCCCTTCGTCGTCATGCACTGGCGCGGCTTCCTCGAGGGCGGCAACGTCAGGGGCGTCTACACCGACGTCGTCGCCGAGGTCCTGGACGAACTCCACGCGCGCGTGGACGCCGTCCTGGCCGGTGGCGTCTCCCCCGACCGCATCGTCGTCGACCCGGGTCTCGGCTTCTCCAAGGAGGCCGATCACGACCTGTCCCTGCTGGCCCACCTCGACCGGCTGCACGCCCTCGGTCACCCGCTGCTCGTCGCGGCCTCCCGCAAACGGTTCCTGGGCCGGGTCCTGGCCGGCCCCGAGGGGGCGCCGCCGCCCGCGCGCGAACGCGACGCCGCCACCGCCGCCGTCTCCGCCCTCGCGGCGGAGGCCGGCGCCTGGGCGGTGCGCGTGCACGAGGTGCGTGCGACGGCGGACGCGGTACGGGTCGCCCGTGCCGTGGAGGGGGCGCGCGAGGAAGGTGCCGCGCCGGGCGCACACCACGGCGGACACGGCCCGAGCGGCGCAGAAGGAGCCCGGTGAGCGCCCCCCACACCGACGTCGAGCAGGTCGAGGCCGCCAACACCGCCTTCTACGAGGCACTCGAACGAGGTGACTTCGACGGGGTGTCCGCGCTCTGGCTCACCCCGGCCGACCTGGGCGTGGACGAGACGTACCACGACCCGGCGGACGTCGGCGTGATCTCCTGCGTGCACCCCGGCTGGCCGGTGCTCACCGGCCGGGGCGAGGTGCTGCGGTCGTACGCGCTGATCATGGCGAACACCGACTACATCCAGTTCTTCCTCACCGACGTGCATGTCTCCGTCACCGGCGACACCGCGCTGGTGAACTGCACCGAGAACATCCTCAGCGGCGGCCCCGCGCCGGAGGACGGCGAGGAGCTCGGGCCGCTCGTCGGCCAGCTGGTGGTCGCCACGAACGTGTTCCGTCGCACGTCCGACGGATGGAAGCTGTGGTCGCACCACGCCTCCCCGGTGCTGACGGAGAACGACGAAGCCGACAGTCCCGAGGACTCCGAGGGTGAAGAAGACCCCTCCTGAGCGGGTAGGCGGACCACAGGAAGGGGGCAGGCGGCCCTGAGACGACCCACAGGGACCAAGAAGTGGTTGGAATCACGAACCCGTGGGTAGGGGCGGCTACCAGCCTGTGAGCAGCCGGGTTCCCCAAGGGAAACGCCCGGCGAAAAGTCCTGACTCCGGCCCGGGCAACCGCGGCCGGAGCCCGGGTCTGTCAGTGCTCGCGGGTAGATTCGTTCGAGGCCGGGGTGCCGCCCGCACCCGGACGCACCGGCCGAAACCGACGATTGCAGGAGTGATTCGCGTGGATCGTGTCGCGCTGCGCGGCCTCAAGGCCCGCGGGTACCACGGTGTGTTCCCCAAGGAACGCGCGGAGGGCCAGACCTTCATCGTGGACATCGTCCTGGGCCTGGACACCCGACCGGCCGCGGCCGACGACGACCTGGCGAAGACCGTCCACTACGGCATCGTGGCGGAGGAGGTCGTGGCCGTCGTCCAGGGCGAGCCCGTCGACCTCATCGAGACGCTCACCGAGCGCATCGCCCAGGCCTGCCTGAAGCACGAAGGGGTCCAGGAGGTCGAGGTCTGCGTCCACAAACCGGACGCGCCGATCACGGTCCCCTTCGACGACGTGACCGTCACCATCACCCGGAGCCGAGTATGACCGCGTTCTTCACCGAGGGTCAGAGCGACCCGACCGTACAGCCGGTACCCGCCTCCGTCGTCGAGAAGGTCGACGCCGCCGACACCACCCTGCACAACCCCCAACGCGCCGTGATCGCCCTCGGATCCAACCTCGGCAACCGCCTGGAGACCCTGCAGGGCGCCATCGACGCCCTCGAGGACACCCCCGGCGTACGCATCAAGGCCGTCTCCCCGGTGTACGAGACGGAGCCGTGGGGCGTCGAGCCCGGCAGCCAGCCCTCGTACTTCAACGCGGTCGTCGTGCTCAAGACGACCCTCCCGCCGTCCTCGCTGCTGGAGCGGGCGCACGCGGTCGAGGAGGCCTTCCACCGAGTGCGCGACGAACGCTGGGGCGCGCGCACCCTCGACGTCGACATCGTCACCTACGCCGACGTCGTCGACGAGGACCCGCACCTCACGCTGCCCCACCCCCGCGCCCACGAACGCGCCTTCGTGCTGGCCCCCTGGCACGATGTCGAGCCCGAGGCCCAGCTGCCCGGCCGCGGCCCGGTCGCCGGCCTTCTCGACACCGTGACCCGCGAGGGCGTCGCGGCACGCAAGGACCTGGAACTCCACCTGCCCGAGTAGTCGTTAAGGTCGACAGGACCACTGCCCGCGGGATGCCCATGCCCGCGGGCTCGGGGGAGTTGAAGGGACACCGTGAGAGAGCTGCGCATCAGGGTGCTGGCCGGCGTGTTCGGCGTGGCCGCGATCCTGTCCTGGGCCGGGGCCCGTCTGTGGAACTCGGTCGGGACCCTCCCCAGCGTCCCGCTGGCCGCGCCCATCGTCCTCGCCCTGATCGCCGTGGTGCTCACGGCCACCGCGCTGTCGCTGCGCGCCCGCCTCAAGGCCCAGCGTGAGCGCCGCCCCGAGGCCAAGGGCGTCGACCCCCTGATGGCGGCCCGCGCGGTCGTGTTCGGCCAGTCCAGCGCCCTGGTGGCCGCCCTCGTCTCCGGCATGTACGGCGGGACGGGCGTCTTCCTGCTGGAGTCCCTCGACATCCCCGCCCGGCGCGACCAGGCCATCTACGCCGGTTTCTCCGTCCTGGCGGGCATCGCGGTCATAGCGGCGGCCATCTTCCTGGAGCGCGTCTGCAAGCTGCCCGAGGACGAAGATCACGACAAGGGGGCGGCGTCGCCGGCGTGACGTCGCCCGGGTGAGCGCGGGCCCCGGTCAGCGCGCCATGATCAGGCTCATCGCCTCGTTGCGCGTCGCCGCGTCCCGCAGCTGTCCCCGCACCGCCGAGGTGATGGTCTTGGCGCCGGGCTTGCGGATGCCCCGCATGGACATGCACATGTGCTCGCACTCGATGACGACGATCACCCCGCGCGGCTCCAGGATCTCCATCAGGGAGTCGGCGATCTGCGTGGTGAGACGTTCCTGCACCTGGGGCCGGCGCGCGTAGACGTCCACGAGGCGGGCCAGCTTGGACAGGCCGGTGATCTTCCCGCTGGTGGACGGGATGTAGCCGACGTGGGCGACGCCCCTGAACGGCACCAGATGGTGTTCACAGGTACTGAACACCTCGATGTCCTTCACGAGCACCATCTCGTCGTGCCCCAGG
The DNA here is from genome assembly GCF_042737245.1 of Streptomyces sp. NPDC060002. NCBI lineage: Bacteria > Bacillati > Actinomycetota > Actinomycetes > Kitasatosporales > Streptomycetaceae > Streptomyces > Streptomyces sp. NPDC060002. The sequence goes on along the minus strand of NZ_JBHWUW010000048.1, from coordinate 8,047 downwards.
TCGAAGGTCGTCGTCAGCACGTCCTCCGGCTGTTGCCACAGCCCCGCGAATATCTCCCTGTACGCCCGCGCCACCCGCGCCGGCGTCTCCCGGAGGCCCTCGCGGTCCGGGTCCTCACCGACCGCGATCAGCAGCTCGCGTACGGCGTTCTCGGCGCGCTTCTCGTCGAACTCGCCGATGGCGCCCTCGCCGTCCAGCGTCACGGGGTCGGTCATGTGGTGCCTCGTTCCTGTACGGGTCGCGCGTATGGGTCACGCGCCTCATCTGCGGCATCCAAAAAACGTCAGACGAAAATGCCGCGCCCCCCAGGCTAGAACCTGGGGGGCGCGGCATCCATTCCGGGCCTGGTGGGGCCTCCGGGAGCCTGATCAGCTCTCGGGGCGGTCCTCCGGGGCCGGCTCGGTCACGGGGGTTGGCTCCACCACGGTGGTCTTCGCCGTGGAGATCGCCGGAGTCGCGCCGTTGGCGCCGTTCGTCAGTGCGAGCTCCCTGGGGGAGAGCACCGGCGGACGGGTGGACGGCGTGCGCCGCGAGGAACCGGTCCAGGCGGGCCGGGCCGGACGCTTGACGATGGCGGAGAAGACCTCGGCGATCTGCTCCTTGTTCAGCGTCTCCTTCTCCAGCAGCTGAAGCACCAGCTGGTCGAGGACGTCGCGGTTCTCGACCAGGATCTCCCAGGCCTCGTTGTGCGCCGTCTCGATGAGCTTCTTGACCTCTTCGTCGACCAGCGCGGCTACCTCTTCCGAGTAGTCACGCGGGTGCGACATCTCGCGGCCCAGGAACGGCTCGGTGTTGTCGCCACCGAACTTGATGGCCCCGAGACGCTCGGTCATGCCGTACTGCGTGACCATCGCGCGGGCCGTCGCGGTGGCCTTCTCGATGTCGTTCGCGGCGCCCGTCGTCGGGTCGTGGAAGACCAGTTCCTCGGCAGCGCGGCCGCCCAGCATGTAGGCCAGCTGGTCGAGCATCTCGTTGCGTGTGGTCGAGTACTTGTCCTCGTCCGGCAGGACCATCGTGTAACCGAGGGCCCGTCCGCGCGACAGGATCGTGATCTTGTGGACCGGGTCGGAGTTCGGGGAGGCCGCCGCGACCAGGGCGTGTCCGCCCTCGTGGTACGCGGTGATCTTCTTTTCCTTGTCCGACATGATCCGGGTCCGCTTCTGCGGGCCCGCCACGACGCGGTCGATGGCCTCGTCCAGCGAGTGGTTGTCGATGAGCTTCTTGTCGCTGCGCGCCGTGAGGAGCGCCGCTTCGTTCAGCACGTTCGCCAGATCCGCGCCGGTGAAGCCCGGGGTACGGCGGGCGACGGCCGACAGGTCGACGTCCGGGGCGACCGGCTTGCCCTTCTGGTGAACCTTGAGGATCTCCAGACGGCCCTGCATGTCCGGGCGGTCGACCGCGATCTGGCGGTCGAAGCGGCCGGGACGCAGCAGCGCGGGGTCGAGGATGTCGGGGCGGTTCGTGGCGGCGATGAGGATCACGCCGCCCTTCACGTCGAAGCCGTCCATCTCGACGAGCAGCTGGTTCAGCGTCTGCTCGCGCTCGTCGTGTCCGCCGCCGAGGCCGGCGCCGCGGTGGCGGCCGACCGCGTCGATCTCGTCGACGAAGACGATCGCCGGGGCGTTCGCCTTGGCCTGCTCGAAGAGGTCACGGACCCGGGAGGCACCGACACCGACGAACATCTCGACGAAGTCGGAACCGGAGATCGAGTAGAAGGGAACGCCCGCCTCGCCGGCGACGGCGCGCGCGAGGAGCGTCTTGCCGGTACCGGGCGGGCCGTACAGGAGTACGCCCTTGGGGATCTTGGCGCCGACGGCCTGGAACTTCGCCGGTTCCTGGAGGAACTCCTTGATCTCGTGGAGTTCCTCGACGGCCTCGTCCGAGCCCGCGACGTCGGCGAAAGTCGTCTTCGGGGTGTCCTTGGTGATGAGCTTGGCCTTGGACTTCCCGAAGTTCATGACTCGGGAGCCGCCGCCCTGCATCTGGTTCATCAGGAACAGGAAGACGACCACGATGAGGACGAAGGGGAGCAGGGACAGCAGGATCCCGACGAAGGCGTTCTGCTTCGTCGGCGAGACTGTGTATCCGTCCGGGATCTGCTTGTCCTGGTACTTGGTCTGCAGCGTGTTGGCAATGGTCACGCCCTGGTCGCCGATATAGCTCGCCTGGATCTTCGAGCTGTCCTTGACCTTTACGCCGTCCTTGAGCGTGACCTTGATGGTCTGCTCGTCACCGGTGGTGAGCTTGGCCGACTCGACCTTGTTGTCGTTGATCGCTGCAATGACCTGGCCGGTGTCCACCGTCTTGTAGCCGCCGGACGAGCCGACGACCTGCATCAACACGACCACGGCAAGGACGGCCAGCACGATCCACATGACCGGCCCACGGAAGTATCGCTTCACGTCCATCCATACGGAGCGGTGTCGCCCCGTCCCTCCTGCCATAGTGAGTTTGATAAGACAGTTCTTCTGACGGTACCCCAGCTTTGTCGCGCGGAGCCGCACGGGACGGCTGGTGCCTCCGTCTGCTTGCTCCAACGGCGAAATGCCCGCTGGGGTTCCCGATCTTCGTACGGAGCTTGGGCCCTTCGGGTCTCAGCCGCCGTAGACGTGGGGCGCGAGCGTACCGACGAACGGGAGGTTTCGGTACTTCTCGGCATAGTCGAGGCCGTAGCCGACGACGAACTCGTTGGGGATGTCGAAGCCGACCCACTCGACGTCGATGGCGACCTTGGCGGCCTCGGGCTTGCGCAGCAGCGTGCACACCTTGAGGGTGGCGGGCTCGCGCGAGCCGAGGTTGGAGATCAGCCAGGACAGCGTCAGGCCGGAGTCGATGATGTCCTCGACGATCAGGACGTGACGGCCCTTGATGTCCGTGTCCAGGTCCTTGAGGATCCGTACGACACCGGAGGACTGGGTGCCCGCGCCGTAGGACGACACGGCCATCCAGTCCATGGTGACGGGGGTGGACAGGCATCGGGCGAGGTCGGCCATGACCATCACGGCGCCCTTGAGGACACCCACGATGAGCAGGTCCTTGCCCGCGTACTCCGCATCGATCTTCGCGGCCAGTTCGACCAGCTTCGCGTCGATCTCTTCCTTGGTGATGAGCACCTCTTTGAGATCGGTGCCCATGTCTTTCGCGTCCACCCGCATCACTTTCGGTTGTCCCAGCGGCCACCGGGACCGCCCACGACCACGTAAGCGGTCCTGCCGGAGGGCCCGGATTTCAGCCTTGCCGAATCACCAGTCTGCCACCCTGGCGCTGAGCGACGACTTTGCCGGGGAGATTGATGACCCCCTGGCCGCGCCAACCGGTGATCAGCCGGTCGACCTCCTCGATGTGCCGGGCGAAGAGCGAACCGGCCGGAGCGCCCGCCTCGATGGCGGCGCGGCGCAGGATCCGACGGCGTACGGCAGGCGGCAGTGCGTAGAGCTTGGCGCACTCCAGAAGCCCGGCCGCGTCCCGTACGGAGGACTCGGCCTGGCCCGCCCAGGCGTCGAGGGCGTCGGCGTCGTCACGGGAGAGCTGGGCCGTACGGGCGAGGGCCTCGACGACGCCCTTGCCGAGGGCCTTCTCCAGGGCGGGCAGCCCCTCGTGGCGCAGCCGGGAACGGGTGTAGGCCGGGTCGGCGTTGTGCGGGTCGTCCCAGACCGGCAGGGACTGGACCATGCAGGCCTTGCGGGCGGTCTGCCGGTCGAGCTGGAGGAAGGGGCGGCGGTAGCGGCGGGCGGCCCCGGGGCCCCCGGAGACGGCCGCCATCCCGGACAGCGAGCGGATGCCGGAGCCGCGGGCGAGGCCGAGCAGGACGGTTTCGGCCTGGTCGTCGCGAGTGTGGCCGAGCAGGATCGCGGCGGCGCCCTGGCGGACGGCGGCGGCGTCGAGGGCGGCGTACCGCGCGTCGCGGGCGGCGGCCTCGGGCCCTCCTCCGCGGCCGACGGTCACGGCCGCCGACTCCACGGGATCCAGGCCGAGTTCGCGCAGGCGCAGGACGACTTCCCCGGCGCGTAGATCGGAGCCGGGCTGGAGGCCGTGGTCGACGGTGACACCGCCGGCCCGGATGCCGAGCCGGGGCGCCTCGAAGGCGAGGGCGGAGGCGAGCGCCATGGAGTCGGCGCCACCGGAGCACGCCACGAGCACGAGCGGCGGTGCCGGTCGCTCGTGGGAGCCCGTTTCGGGGGTGGGGTGGTCGTTGAGGATGTCGTGGAGTACGCGGCGGACCGCCAGGCGTATCGCCGCGACCGCAGGATGGGGACCCACTGTCCGGTTCCCTTCATGAAGTTTTCGGGAGTGAACCCGAGGTTCGGTCACGCAGAGTGTGTAGATGGTGACAGAACCGGGGCGTTCCCCGAGCATTGCACGCCTGCCGAGGGCTCACGGTCCCTCGGACGGGTGATTGAAGGGGCGTTCGCCTGCCGTCGGCCGGATTCGGCTCACCGCCGTTCTGGCGGGTTCATGACTCGGCCTTGCGGTGCACTCGCGCGACCCAGTCCGCCGGCTTGGCGATCTCGGCCTTGGTCGGAAGTGTGTTCGGTGAGGTCCATACGCGGTTGAAGCCGTCCATGCCGACCTGGTCGACGACGGCCCGTACGAAGCGCTCGCCGTCGCGGTACTGCTTGAGCTTGGCGTCCAGGCCGAGCAACTTGCGCAGGGCGATGTCCAGTCGGGAGGCGCCCTTGGCGCGGCGCTGCTGGAACTTCTCGCGGATCTCGGCGACGGACGACACGACTTCCGGGCCCACTCCGTCCATGACGAAGTCGGCGTGTCCCTCCAGGAGGGACATCACGGCGGTGAGGCGGGCGAGGATCTCGCGCTGGGCGGGCGTCTGCACCAGTTCGACCAGGGAACGGCCGCCGTCGTCCTCCTCGCCCTCGGGCCGGCCGCCGGAGAGCGACTGGGCCGCTTCCCTGACCCGCTCCAGGAACGTCATGGGGTCGACGTCGGTCTCGCCCAGGAACGACTGGATCTCGCCCTCGAGGTGGTCCCGCAGCCAGGGCACGGCCGAGAACTGGGTGCGGTGCGTCTCCTCGTGGAGGCACACCCACAGCCGGAAGTCGTGGGGCTCCACGTCGAGTTCGCGTTCCACATGGACGATGTTCGGCGCGACGAGCAGCAGACGGCCGCCGCCGTTGGCCCCGGCGGGGAGCGCACGGGTGGCGGGGGCGAAGGTCTCGTACTGGCCGAGGACGCGGGAGGACAGGAAGGAGAGCAGCATGCCGAGTTCGACGCCGGTGACCTTGCCGCCGACGGCGCCGAGGACCGAGCCGCCCGGGGTGTTGCCGCGCCGTTCCTGCATCTTGTCGAGGAGGGGCTTGAGGATCTCCCGGAAGCCCGCCACGTTCGCCGCCACCCAGCCCGGGCGGTCGACGACGAGGACCGGGGTGTCGTGGATTTCCTCGGTGCCCATACGAGTGAAGCCCCGGACGTGTCCCTCCGAGGCCTTGGCGTGTCGGCGCAGTTCCGCGACGACGGCTCGCGCCTCGTCGCGGCTGACCTCGGGTCCCGGCCGCACAAGCCGGGTCGCGGTCGCCACCGCGAGATTCCAGTCGACCATCCCCGAAGAAGCAGCGCCACCGTTGCTCGTCATGCGTCAACCGTACGTGAGCGCCGCCGTTGGGGGCAGGCCGCGGAAGACCGGTCAGGGAGATGTCAGGGTCGGAGCCGGGGCGGCTCGGGGGTGCCGGGGCCGCGCCGCTCAGCGGCAGCCGCACCCCGCCAGCGCCGTGGCCGCCCGGTCCAGCGCCGCCTGGGCCGCCGCCGGATCGGTCGTGTCGGCGGCCAGGAGGGCGAACGCGAGGAGGCGGCCGTCCTGGTCGACGACCGTGCCGGCGAGGGTGTTCACGCCGGTCAGGGTGCCGGTCTTGGCGCGGACGACGCCGGCCGCGCCCTCGGTGTAGCGGCTGGTGAGGGTGCCGGTGAAGCCGGCGACGGGGAGGCCGGTGAGGACGGGGCGCAGGTCGGGGCGGTCGGTGTCACCGGCCTTGACCAGGAGGGCGGTCAGGAGGTTCGCCGTGAGCCGGTCCTCGCGGTCGAGGCCGCTGCCGTCCTTGATCCGGACGCCGGTCAACGGCAGTCCGAGCTTCTTCAGTTGTGCCTGGACGGCCTTGCCGGCGCCTGCGAAGTCGGCGCGGACACCGGTCGCGACGGCGGTCTGGCGGGCGAGGGCCTCGGCGATGTCGTTGTCGCTGTTGGTCAGCATCCGTTCGACCAGGACGGACAGCGGGGGCGAGGAGACCGTGGCGAGGGTCTTCGCGCGCGTGGTGGCCTTGGAGAGTCCGGGCGCCGAGGTCTTGATGCCGGCGGCCTCCAGGAACTCGGCGAACTTGCGGGTCGCGTCGGCCGCCGGGTCGCTCACCCGGGTCGTCGGGCCGCTGGTGGAGTCGTCGGTGCGGCCCTCGTCGACGGACAGGGCGGTGACGGCCGCGAGGTTGGGGTTGACCCCGATGGGGTGAACCTGCGTGCCGGCGAACAGCGTCGTGTCGTACGAGAGCGTCACCTGGGTGAGGCCACGCTTCTTCAGGGCGGCCGCCGTGGAACCGGCGAGGGCGCGCAGGTCGGCCCAGCCCTCGGCGTCCGCGCGGGCCGTGAGGGTGGGGTCGCCGCCGCCGACGAGGACGACTTCCCCGGTGTCGGGTTCGAGCGCGGCGCGGGTGGTGAGACGGTGCTCGCCGCCCATCGCGGAGAGCGCGGCGAGCGCGGTGGCGATCTTCGTGGTGGACGCCGGGGTCAGCGCCACGTCGCCCCCGGAGCCGTACAGCCGCTTGCCGGTGGCCACGTCGACGACCACGGCGGTCCGCCGGGCGCCGAGGGCCGGATCGCCCAGGAGGGGGTCCAGGACGCCCGCGAGGCCCGTGCCGGTCGGAAGAGCGTCCGGGGCGGACTTCACGGCGTTGACGGCGCCGCCCAGGCCCGTGAGGACGGAGGCGGCGCTCGGTGCGGGCCGCGGTGCTCCGGCCGCCGTGTCGGAGGTACCGGACGAATCGTCCGTGCGGCCGTGATCTGTGCCACCCACCCGTTCCAGGGCGGCGGCCCGGTCCCGCTCCGCCGTACGCTGACCGGTGGAGTCCCAGGGGCCGACGGCCGTCACCACACCGGCGGCCAGCGCCAGCCCGGCGGTCGCCGCACCCGCGGTGTACTGCCACGACCTGGTGTTCGGACCGGCCTTCGTGATCCGCTCGAGCTGCGGCTTCGCCGCCTGTGTGAGCCGTGCGACCTGCGGCTTCGCGGCCGCCGCCACACGTGCGAGACGAGGCCGTACGATCCCTGCGGCCCGTGCCAGACGCGGTCGTACGGCGTCCGCGACCCGCACCACGTGCGGTCTCGCGGCCCGCCAAGGCCTCAGCTCTGGCACGAACACCAGCCCCTTTCGCGATCACACAGCAGCGTGAGGGACACTTAACCACCAGAACTATGTGCTGATCATGGAGGAGCAACCGGTGGAGTTCGACGTCACGATCGAGATCCCGAAGGGTTCGCGGAACAAGTACGAGGTGGACCACGAGACCGGTCGGATCCGCCTGGACCGTCGACTCTTCACCTCGACCGCCTACCCGACCGACTACGGATTCGTCGAGAACACCCTCGGCGAGGACGGTGACCCGCTGGACGCGCTGGTCATCCTGGACGAGCCGACGTTCCCGGGCTGTCTGATCCGCTGCCGCGCGATCGGCATGTTCCGGATGACGGACGAGGCCGGCGGCGACGACAAGCTGCTGTGCGTCCCGTCGACCGACCCGCGCGTGGAGCACCTGCGGGACATCCACCACGTGTCGGAGTTCGACCGCCTGGAGATCCAGCACTTCTTCGAGGTCTACAAGGACCTGGAGCCCGGCAAGTCCGTCGAGGGCGCCGACTGGGTGGGCCGCACCGACGCCGAGGCCGAGATCGAGCGGTCCTACAAGCGTTTCAAGGACCAGGGCGGCCACTGAGGCCTTTGCCGCCTGATGTCGCCGGAGGGGGGGGGGCCCGGCGCGGGGGGGCCCCCCCCCCGGGGGGGGTTTTAGTTTGGGGGGGGGAAAAGAGTGGTTTGGGTGGGGGGGTGTGGGTT
>NZ_JBHWUW010000047.1:0-71039 GCF_042737245.1 Streptomyces sp. NPDC060002 | reverse complement strand
GCACTGTTCCGGCCGACATCGGCCGGAACAGTGCCGCAGGACGGGGCAGTGAGCGGGTGTCACGCCTTCGCGTTCACCAGCACCGCCATGTTGCCCGCCGGATGCCGGTTCTCGTGGATGAGCTGGTGCGCCAGGCCGATCTCCTCGAACCCGAACGTCCGTGACAGACACGGGTTGATGGCCCCCTGGTCGATCAGCCGGGTGATCTCACGCGCCTCCCGCGCGCTCGCGACGTGCGACCCCTGGAGGCGCTTCTGCCGCATCCACAGGAACCGCAGGTCGACGTCCCCGTTGTAGCCGGTGGTTCCGCCGCAGATGACGACCATGCCCGCGCTGTCGCACATGTAGACCGAGGTGGGAACGGTGTCCGCGCCGGAGTGCTCCAGTACGATCCGGGGCGCCCGGCGCTCCCCGAGCACCTCCCAGAAGCGGCGCCCGAAGGCACGCGCCCCTGTCAGCCAGCGCCCCATGGCGGCCTCGTCCGACGCGTCGGGCAGCCGCCCCCAGTGGTCGAACTCGCGCCGGTCGATGTAGCCCTCGGCGCCCAGCTTCACACAGAACTCGCCGCGCTCGTCGCTGGAGACCACCGCGACCGGGATGCCGCCCACATGCCGTACGAGCTGGATGGCGATGCTGCCCAGGCCGCCCGCGCCGCCCCAGATCAGCACCGGGTCTCCGGGCCTTACGGTGTGCGGCTGCCAGCCGAACAGCTGGCGGTACGCGGTCGCCGCCGTGGCCATGTAGCAGGAGGCCGCGGCCCACGACAGACGGGCCGGCTTGGGGTGGCACATGTAGTCGTCGACGACGGCGAACTGCGCGAACGAGCCGTAGTTCTCCTCGTAGCCCCAGACGCGCTGGGTGGAGGAGGCGGCCGGGTCGCCGCCGAGACGGATGTCCTCGGCCGACTCGTCCCACCGGCAGGCGAGCACCACCACCTCGTCGCCGAGCCGGAGGCCGCGCACGTCCTCGCCGACGGCCCAGACGATCCCCGACAGGTCGGAACCGCCGATGTGGAAGTCCTCGGTGGCGCCCGCCTTCTGGCGCGCGGCGATCACGTCCAGGGGCGAACCCAGCGCGGCCCAGACGTTGTTGTAGTTGACGCCGGCGGCCATCACCTTGACGAGAACCTGGCCGCGGCCGACCGGCGGGACGTCGACCACCTCGGTGCGGAAGGCGTCGGCGGGCTGTCCGTAACGCTCCCGGCGGATGAGGGAGGCGTACATACGTCCGGGCGCGCGACCGAGTTCGGGGGCGTCGCCGAGTTCGTAGAGGTCCTGGGTCACGGTCACGGATGATCTCCTGAGCGGTCGGATCGTGGCCGGCCGCGGAACCGGCCGGAGAGGATGAGAAGGTCTGCGGGTCAGGCGCGGAGAGGACAACGGCCCGCGGGTCAGCCGGACGCCGGGCGGAGCGCCTTCGCGACCACCGAGCCGATACGGGCGATCGGTCCGGGCTCGGTCATCTCGTAGTGGCCGCACGGGACGGTGTGGTCGTCGACCGAACCGTCGACGTACGGACGCCAGCCGTCCGCCTTCCCGGACGCGAGCGAGAGGTCGCCCGCGTCGGCGGCGCTCTCCCGGGTCGCGCTGAAGAACAGCACGTCCCCGTGGAAGAGACGGGGGACGAACTCGGGTGCGATCCGCAGGTTGTTGCGCATCACGGCGGCGATGGCCGCCGCCTCCTCGCGTGTCACCCGCGAGGCCGCGCCGTCACCCGGCGCGTCCGCGCCGATGCGGCCGAGGACGGACGCGACGCCCGGCACCTCCGCGCCCGGGTCGACGGGCAGTCCGGCCACCCGCATCAGCAGCGAGGCGACCTGGCGTTCCGCCTCCTCGGGGTCGTGCACGGTGCCGTGGACCAGAGGTGCGTCCAGCATCGCGAGCAGCTCGACCTCCTCGCCCCGGTCCTGGAGCACGCAGGCCATGGCGTGCGCCACGAACCCGCCGTAGGACCAGCCGAGCAGACGGTACGGCCCCCGGGGCTGGACCTCGCGGACCAGGTCCACGTACGAGGCGACCATGGCGGCGGCGTCCGGCGCGGGCGCCCGGGTGCCGTCGAGCCCCGCCGCCTGGATCCCGAACACCGGCTGATCCGCGCCGAGATGGGGCAGCAGGCCGGTGTACCGCCACGACACACCGGCCCCGGGGTGGACGCAGAACAGGGGCGTCGCGCTCCCTTCGGGCCGCAGGGGGAGCAGGGGCCGCAGCGCGTCGGGCGCGCTGTCGGCGGCGTCCCGGTCGGCGGACGCCAGGAGCCCCGCCACGGTGGGCGTGGCCAGCAGGGCGGCGGCGGGAACGTCCAGGACGCCGCTCTGGCGCAGCCGGCCCGCCAGCAGCACGGCACGCATCGAGTCGCCGCCGAGGTCGAAGAAGTTGTCGTGAACGCCGATGCCGCCGATGCCGAGCGACTCCTCCCACAGCTCCGTCACCGCGCGTTCGCGCGCCGTGCGCGGGGCGAGATGCCCGGTCGTCAGCCGCGGGCGCGGAGCAGGACCGCCGCTCACCGCGGACGGCCCTGGCGTCTCCGCCGTTTCGGTGCGGGCACCCGGGGCGTCGATCCAGTGCCGGTGGCGCTCGAAGGCGTAACCGGGCAGCGATACCCGTCGGGCCGGAGCGACGGCGTCCGGCCCGTCGGGCAGGGCGGAGTCCATGCCCGCGCTCCACAGCCGCCCGAGCGCCTCGGCGAGGACGAAGCCGTCCGGAGCGTCCGACTTGGCGTGCCGCATGGTGGTGACCGCCACCGGGTCCTGGCCCGTGAGCTGGGCGCGCGCCAGCTTGGTGAGGCCGTCGCCCGGCCCGATCTCGACGAGCACGGGACGGCCGCGCTCCCACAGGGAGGTGATGCCGTCCGCGAAGAGCACCGTACGCCTGGTGTGGTCGACCCAGTGCCCGACGTCGGTGGCCTGGGCGTCGGTGGCCCAGGTTCCGGTGACGTTCGTGATGTAGGGGATGCGCGGCGGGCGCAGGGTGAGAGTGCTCAGATGGCCCGCGAAGGTCTCCAGGATCGGGTCGAGGACGTGGGAGTGGGCGGCGGCCGGCATGCGCAGTCGGCGGAACGGCACGTCCCGGCGTGTCAGTTCCTCCTCCAGCCGGGTCACCGCGTCGACGTGTCCGGCGACGGTGCAGGCGGCCGGCCCGTTGACCGCGGCCAGCGACAGCCGGTCGCCGAGCAGCGGGAGCAGGGTGTCGGCGGGCGCCGCCACTCCGACGGTCGCGCCGCCCGCGGAGGCGATGAGCCGGATCCGCTCCGCGACCACGGGCAGCATCTCGTCGAGGTCCATGACGCCCGCGAGGCAGGCGGCGGTGTACTCGCCGAGGGAGTGTCCGATGAAGGCGTCCGGGCGCACGCCCGACTCCATGAGAGTGCGGGCGAGGGCGTACTCGGTGACGAGCAGGGCGAGGAACGCGTCCGTACCGCCCGGTTCGACATGGTCGAACAGCGCGGTACGCAGGTCGCTTCCGGTGACGGGCCGCAGGATGCGGGCGCAGTGGTCCACGGTGTCGCGGTAGACAGGGTGGTCGCGGTAGAGCCCGGCGCCCATGCCCACGTACTGCGTGCCGCCGCCCGGCAGCAGAAACGCTGTCCTCGGGGCCTCGTCGGGCACCGGCGGACCGGCCGGGCCGACGGCGCGCAGCGCCTCGACCGCCTCGCCGACGGACGTGGCCGTGACCGTGAGCCGGTGGCGCATCGCGGGACGGTGGGCGCGCAGGGAGTGGGCGACGTCGTCCAGGCGCGGGGCGGGCCGCGCCTCCAGCCGGCGGGCCAGGGCCTCGGCCTGGCCGCGCAGCGCGCCCGCCGTCCGTGCGGACAGCGGCAGGACGTGACGGCGGCCGTCCTCGGGAGGTCGCGGTGCGGCGGGCTCTGTCGGAGGTGCCTCTTCGAGGATGACGTGCGCGTTGGTGCCGCCCACACCGAAGGCGCTGACGGCCGCCCGCCGGGGGTGATCCGCCGCGGGCCAGTCCTCCAGGGCGGTCGGCACACGGAAGGGCCCGGAGTCGAAGTCGATGAGCGGGTTGGGCCGTTCGAAGTGCAGGCTCGGTGGGATCCGGCGGTGCTCCAGCGCGAGGACCGCCTTGACGAACCCGGCCATTCCGGCGGCCGCGCCCAGGTGGCCGATGTTGGTCTTCACGGAGCCCAGCGCGCAGAACCCGCGCCGCCGGGTGCTCTGCCGGAAGGCCTCAGTGAGCGCCGACACCTCGATGGGGTCGCCGATCCGGGTGGCGGTGCCGTGGGCCTCGACCAGGCCGATGGTGCCGGCGTCGATGTCGGCCTGCGCCTGAGCGGCGAGGATGACCTCGGTCTGGCCCGGCGCGCTGGGCGCGGTGAAGCCGACCTTGCGGCGCCCGTCGTTGTTCACGGCGCTCGCCCGGACGACCGCCCGGATGCGGTCGCCGTCGGCGAGGGCGTCCTCCAGGCGTTTGAGCACCACGGCGCCCACCCCGTCGCCCGAGGAGGTACCGGCCGCGTCGTCGGCGAAGGCACGGCAGTGCCCGTCGGGCGAGAACGGCCCGTCCGGTACGTACCGATAGCCGAGACGGGCCGAGGGGTTGAGGGAGACCGCGGCCGCCAAGGCGGTGTCGCAGCGGTACTCGATCAGGTCCTGGCACGCGGTGTGCAGCGCGACGAGCGCGGTGGAGCACGCGGTCTGCAGGGACAGACTCGGGCCCGTAAGGCCCAGCTCGTAGGAGATCCGGGTGGCGAGCGTGCCCAGCGAGTTGGCGGTGGCCGCGTGCACGAGGGTCACCGATCCGGGCTGCCCGGCGAATCGCGGGTGGATGTGCGCCGGGTAGTAGCGGCTGTCCCCGGCGCCCGCGTACACGCCCGTCGTCCCGTTCGCGGACTCCTCCGTGCTGCCCGCGTCCTCCAGGGCGTGGTAGGCGGTCTCCAGCAGGAGCCGCTGCTGCGGGTCGACGACGGCCGCCTCGGCGGGGCTGTAGCCGAAGAAGCCCGAGTCGAAGCGGTCGATGCCGTCGACGACCGACGCCATCCGGACGAGGGAGGGGTCCGAGAGGTCACCGGGGTCGCCGCCGGCGGCGAGGAACTCCTCGTCGGTGACGGACCGCACCGCTGTCCGGCCCTCCGCGAGGTTCCGCCAGAACGCCTCCACGTCGTCCGCGCCGGGGAACCGCGCCGCCATGCCGATGACGGCGACGGCGGGCGCCCGGTCCGCCTGCGGGTCTGTCGGCTCATCCATCGCCTCGGTCCTTCCGTTCCTGTGCGGAGCGCCGCGCCGTACGAGCCGCCCGCTGCCGCTGTGCCTGTTGCCGGGCCCGGTCCAGGCCGCCCGGTGGGGCCGCTGTCCGCTGCTCCGGAGGTGCTGAACGCGCCAGGGCCGCGGCGCCGAGCTCGTTCAGGTGCAGGGCCAGGGCGCGGACCGTAGGGTGCGCGAACAGGTCGACGACGCTCAACTCACGCTCGAAGGCCTTGTTGACAGCCGTCTGCGCGGAGACCAGGAGCAGTGAATTGCCCCCGAGGTCGAAGAAGTTCTCGTCGCGGCCCACCTGGTCGCGACCGAGGATCCCGCACCAGAGCGCGGCGAGCTCCTGCTCAAGGCGGCGCAGTTCCTCCGCGTCCCTGGTGTCGGCCCGCTGCGTGGCGGTACCCGTCGAGCGCAGCACGAAGGCGCCCGCAGCGCCGCTCTCCTCGGCGGCGCGGGCCGCGGCGGTGTACAGGGCACCGAGATCCGCGCCCTCGTCGAGCCCCACCCGGCCTGCCAGGCGCCTCAACTGGCGTACGGGAGCGAGGACATGACTGCGGACCCAGGGGGCCGTGCGGTCGGCGCCGATCAGGACGTGCGGTTCGTCCAGGGTGCGGGCGAGGTCGAAGGAGCGGAGTGCCTCGGCGGTGTCCAGCGCACGGTAGCCGCGGGCCTCGGTGAGCGAGGTGAGCCGGTAGCCGAGACTCATGCCGCGTTCGCGCCACATGCTCCACGCCAGGCTCTGTCCGGGCAGACCGGCCCGCCGGCGGTGTACGGCCAGGGCGTCCAGGAAGGCGTTGGCGGCGGAGTAGGCGGCGTTCATCGAGCCGCCGAAGTAGCCGTTCACGGAGGAGAAGGTGACAAAGGAGGTCACGGGATGTTCCCCGGCGACGTGGTGCAGTGTCAGGGCGCCCCGCGCCTTGGCGGCCAGAGCCTGCCGCCAGTCGGCGGGGGAGAGGCCCCGCACGGGCCGTTCGTCGAAGGCTCCGGCAAGGTGCAGCACCGAGACCAGCGGGCTGTTCCACGCCTCGGCCGCCGCGCGCACCGCTGCCCTCACCTGTCCGGGATCGGTGACGTCGGCCGGCTCGTAGCGCACGTCGCCGAGCCGGCGCAGCCGCTGCAGCGCCTCGATACGGCCGCAGGCGGGTCCGCCGTCGCCGAGGTGCTGTCGCCAGGTGGCCTCGTCGGGCAGCCGGGTGCGGCCGATCAGGAGCAGCCGGGTGCCGGGCGTCCTGAGCAGATGTGCGGCGACTTCGCTGCCGACGCCGCCCAGGCCGCCGCTGACGAGGTGGAATCCGTCGCTCACCGGCCGCGCGGTGCGGCGCGGCGGATCGGGCAGGGGCTCGAGACGGCGCACGAACCGGCGCCCGTCGCGACGGGCGACCTCCACGTCGACCAGAACCCCCGCCGCCTCCGCCAGCACCGCCTCGGCAGTATCCGCCTCGCCGGCCGTCCCGAGATCGAGGTGGACGCCGCGCAGCCAGGGATGCTCCTCCCGCAGCGACTTGAGCAGCGCGCCCGCGGTGGCATGGGCCAGGGACGGCCGGTCGTCCGCAGTGACGGCCTGGGCGGCGGCGGTCACGAAGAGAAGACCGACGGGACGCGGAGTCCCCGGCCGGTCGGCGAGGGCACGGGCGAGCACCAGCAGACCCTCGGCGCCGTCGGGCACCGGCTCGGGTCCGCGTGAGCACGCGGCAGGGCCGTCGGGCACGGCGTCCGGGAGCGTGGCCATCGGCCCGTGCGGTGCGGCCAGGTACAGGACCGTGTCCGACGGCCGGCCGTCGGCGGACAGGTCCCGCAGCAGCGCGGTGTGGTCGTGCTCGTTCTCGCACCGGATCCGGTAGCGGGCCGCGTCCAGGCGCTCGTACGCCGGGCCGTCCGTGACGACCGTGCACAGCCCGCCCCCGGCACGCAGCCGGGCGGCGACGCGCTCCGCCACACCGTGCGTACGTGGGTCGCCGCCCGCGAGGACGAGGGTGTGATGGCCCGCCGGGCGGGCCGCCCGGTGCAGGGACTCCGCGCGCTGCCACACCGGGCGCAGGAACCAGTCGGGCAGCGTGGCGGCCGTACCGAGCAGCACCTGGGCCTCGCGCACGGCCTCGTCGAAGTCACCGGCCTCGAAGCTCTTGCGCAGCTTGGTGCGCTGGATCTTGCCGATCTCGGTCTTGGGTACGGCCTCCGCCGAGACGGGGATCAGGAAGGCCGGGCTCACCCCTGTCTCGCGGGTGACCTTGCCACCGATCTCCCGCAGGGCGGTGGCCGGATCCTGGCCGGGGGAGAGGTGGAAGAACAGGGCGAGTTCGTCGGTGGACGCCGACGGGTCGCAGCGCACCGCGCAGGCCGCCGTGAAACTCCTTACCACGCACGGCAGTTCCTCGACGCAGGCCTCGATCTCGTGACTGTAGTGATTGACGCCGTTGACGATGATGACGTCCTTCGCGCGGCCGGTGATGTACAGCTCGCCGGCTCTCAGGAACGCGAGGTCCCCGGTGTCGAACCAGCCGTCGGGCGTGAACGCCTCCGCGTTCGCCCCGGCGTTGTCGTGGTACCCCTGCGTCACCGAGGTGCCGTGCACCTGGAGCCTGCCGACGTCGCCCTCGGCCATCACGGTGTTCGCGTCGTCGACGATCCGCATCGCGAACCCGGGATAGGGCAGACCGCAGCTGACGAAGGACTCGTCGTGGCCCGGCGGATCGCCCGGCAGGACGCTGTCGGTGACCACCGAGCAGGTCTCCGACATGCCCCAGCCCGGATGCATGACGTCCTGCGGCAGTCCGAACGGCCGCAGCGCGTGCAGAAACCGCCGGGCCGCCGACGCGACGACCACCTCGCCCGCGTTCATCACCAGCCGCATCGGCGACAGGTCCCAGTCACGGTCCTGGAAGCGGTGGGCCTGCCCGGCGAGCAGACCGAACGCGAAGTTGGGCGCCCAGGTGACGCTGACCCGGTGCCGGTCGGCCAGGTCCGCCCAGCGCAGCGGATCCTCCAGGATCCACGACGTCGGTGCGTGGATCTGCCGGCAGCCGAGATAGACGTCCCGCAGATGGAACATCACCACGCCGGTGACATGGTCCAGCGGGATCCAGTTGAGCGTGACGTCCCGCTCGTCCAGCGTGTTCACGGCCTCCGTCGCCGCGGACCGGGTCAGCACATTGCGGTGAGTGAGGCGGACGGCCTTGGGCAGACCCGTGCTGCCGGACGTCATCAGCATCAGGATCAGGTCGTCCGGCCGTGCGGGGTGCCACTCCCGGTCCTCGGGCGCGTCCCGCAGCACGCCGGCCGTCGTCAGACGCAGTCCGGGCCACTCCCGCCGCGCGGCGAGATCCCGCAGCCCTTCCTCGCTTTCGGACGAGGCCACGATCCAGGGACGGCCCAGCATCCGCCAGATGCCTTCGAGCTTGGAGACCGCGGCAGACGCCGAGGCATAGGACGCGGGCACGGTCAGTGGTACCGCGACGAACCCGCCGAGGACACAGCCCCACAGCACGGCGACGAAATCCTCGGTGTCCCCGCACTGGATGACGACCCGGTCACCCGGCTGCAGCCCCGCCCGGCGCAGTCCGGCCAGGACGCGCGAGCCCTCCTCGACGAGCGAGGCGTAGCTGCGGGGGGTCTCGCTCCCGTCCGGGCGGACGTGCACGATCCCGCCGTGCCGGCCCGCGGCCGCGCGGGTGAGCGCGGCGGCCCAGTCCCGCACCGACGGCTCGGGCAGCGGGGGACCTTCGCTGAGGGCGGGCACGGTGGCCGTGCGGTCAGGGGCGGCGTCCGGTTCCGGGGGCGTAGGGACGCCCGGCCGGGGGTCGCCCGCGTGCCGTCGGCCCAGTGCGTCCGGCACGTCCTCCAGGGCGGCCTCCACCGAGTGGACGCCGTCGAGGCGGGCGAGCCGTTCCTGCCACGCCCGCAGCGTGGACCGGTCGATCACGGGCAGTGCGCGCAGCGCGTCCGCGTCCAGGGCGCCGTCGCCGGTGCGCGGCAGGTCGCTGACCGCGGTGATCCGGGCGGTGCGGGCGCCCAGCGCGCCGAGGACCCGTTCGGCCTGGTCGGCGGAGCCCGCACGGTTCGGCACCACGTACACCGAAAGGGGTCCGCCGTCCGTCGTGTCCGGCACGACCGCGTCCCGGACACCGGGAACCTCCAGCACCCGGAGTTCCAGCGCCGCCGGGGAGGGCATCGCCGCGGCGGGGACGACGGCCGCGTCCCCGGTCCGGGAGGCGGCGGGCAGTGCGCTCACCCGGGTGTCCGGATCGGCGCAGACGGACTCCAGGGTGTTCCGCAGCGCCTCGGCGAACTCCTCGGCGGTGCCCGCGTCGTAGAGGTCCGTCGCGTACTCGACGTGCAGTTCCAGGCCGTCGGGCGCGCCGTGCGAGTCCTGGCGTTCGAGGACGTCGACGAAGAGGTCGAACTTGGCGGTGCCGGTCGGGGTGGGCCGCAGGGGAACCGTGTCGCCGCCCAGCCCGAGCACGGCCCGCTCGTTGTTCTGCAGGGCCAGCATCACCTGGAACAGCGGGTGCCGTGCCGGACGGCGGGGCGGGTTGAGTTCGTCCACCAGCCGGTCGAAGGGCAGCTCCTGGTGGTCCAGCGCCTTCAGGTCGAAAGCCCGCGCCCGCGCCAGCAGTTCACAGAAGCGAGGGTCGCCGGAGGTGTCGGTCCGCAGAACCAGGGTGTTGGTGATCAGGCCGATCACATCGTCGAGCGCGGGTTCGGAGCGGCCTGCGACGGGTGTGCCGATCAGTACGTCCTCGCCTGCGCCCCAGCGCGTGAGCAGCGCGCCCAGCGCACTGTGCAGCACCATGAAGAGGCTGGCGTCCGCGCCCTCCGCCACCCGCAGCAGACGCCGGTGGACCTCTGCGTCGACGCGCGCCGTCACGCTCGCGCCCGCGCTCCCCGTGGCCTCCGGCCGTGCACGGTCGGCGGTCGGCGAGCTCTCCTCGGGCGCACCGGCCAGCGCCTCGCGCCAGAAGGCCGTCAGCTGCTCCAGCCGGCCCGGTCCGCCGGGCGCGGGCGCCAGGACGCGCCGCTGCCACACCGCGTAGTCCGCGTACTGCACCGGCAGCGGCACCCAGCGCGGTGTCCGGCCGTCGCGCCGCGCCTCGTAGGCGGCGCCGAGGTCGTCCGCGAGAGGACGCAGCGACCACCCGTCGGCCGCGCTGTGGTGCAGGACGAGGAGCAGAGTGCGGTGGGTGCCGGTGCCGAACACCGCGGCGCGCAGCGCGCTTTCCCGGGTCAGGTCGAAGCCGTGGCGCAGCGCCGCGGCCACCTGCGCGCCGACCTCCTGGGCCGGGCAGTCCACGACCCGCAGCTCCGGCCGCAGCTCCCCGGGCGGAAGGACGCGCTGGTACGTGGTGCCGCCGTCCTCGGCGAACACCGTGCGCAGACTCTCGTGCCGGTCGGCCACGTCACCGAGGGCGGCGCGCAGGGCCTCGTCGTCGAGTGTGTGCCGCAGCGGCACGACCAGCGGGATGTTGTACGTCGCGGCCGCGTCGTCCAGCCGGTTCAGGAACCACATGCGCTCCTGCGCGTACGACAGCGGTACACGCTCCGGACGTACGGCCGTTTCGAGCGCGGGCGGACCGGGGTGTGCGCCCGGGTCTTCGGCGATCCGGACCGCGAGGGCGGCCGGTGTCGGCGCGTCGAAGAGTGCGGAGATGGGCACCTCGGTGCCCGACTCCGCCCGCAGCCGCGCCAGCAGACGAGTGGCGAGCAGGGAGTGTCCGCCCAGGTCGAAGAAGTCGGCATCCGTTCCCACGGTGTTCTCGGGAAGCCGCAGCACCGCCTCGAACAGGCGGCAGACGAGGGCCTGCCGGGGCGTGGTGGGACGGGTTCCGCCGGCGGACCCGGTGAAGTCGGGCGCGGGCAGGGCCCGGGTGTCGAGCTTGCCGTTGGCGGTCAGCGGCAGCTCGTCGACCAGTACGCACGCGGCCGGAACCATGTGGTCGGGCAGGTGTGCGGCCACATGGGCGCGCAGGTCGGCAGGGCGTGGACGCGGGCCCGCGGCGGCGACGGCGTACGCCACGAGCTGGGTCGTGCCGTCCTCGGTCGCGCGGGCCACGACGGCCGCCCGCGCGACCGACGCGTGACGGGACAGGACGGCCTCGATCTCGCCCGGCTCGATCCGGAAACCCCGGATCTTCACCTGCTGGTCGGCGCGCCCGGCGTACTCAAGGGTGCCGTCGCTCCTGCGGCGGCCCAGGTCACCGGTGCGGTACATGAGGGTGCCGGGCCGCCCGAACGGATCGGGCACGAACCGCTCGGCGGTGAGGTCCGGGCGGCCCAGGTAGCCGCGGGCCAGCCCGGCGCCGGACACGTACATCTCGCCGGTCACGCCTGGCGGGACGGGGCGCCGCGCGGCGTCGAGGACATGGACGCGCAGATCGGACAGGGGCCTGCCGATGACACTGGCCCGGCGCGGGTCGTCGAGGTCGGCCCGCGTCACCCGGTGGAACGTCACGTGCACGGTCGTCTCGGTGATCCCGTACATGTTGACCAGCGCCGGCGCGTCCAGCCCGTACCGCTCGGCCCAGGGGCGCAGCCGCTCGGGGCGCAGGGCCTCCCCGCCGAAGACCACGTGACGCAGGGCGCCCGCCGAAGGCCGCGTGGCGCCGGCGGCGGACTCACCGTCGGCCCGCATCAGCTGTTCGAAGGCGGACGGTGTCTGGCTGAGGACCGTGACGCCCTCGTCGCGCAGCAGCCGCAGGAAGTCGTGGGGCGAGCGGCTGACGGCGTACGGCACCACCACGAGGCGCCCGCCGTGCAGGAG
Source organism: Streptomyces sp. NPDC060002 (assembly GCF_042737245.1). Lineage (NCBI taxonomy): Bacteria > Bacillati > Actinomycetota > Actinomycetes > Kitasatosporales > Streptomycetaceae > Streptomyces > Streptomyces sp. NPDC060002. The sequence continues at coordinate 59,085 of NZ_JBHWUW010000047.1, read as the reverse complement.
CGGACCCCAGATCTCCCACACGGAGAAGTCGAAGGCGTACGAGTGGAACAGCGTCCACACGTCGTCCTCGCCGAACCCGAAGTGCTCGGCGCTTGAGTCGAACAGCCGCACCACGTTGGAGTGCGGCACGGGCACACCCTTGGGGCGGCCGGTGGAGCCGGAGGTGTGGATGATGTACGCGATGTCGGACGGGTCCGCCGGGCCCGTGCGTTCGCCGTCGGTGAGGTCACCGGCCGGGCGCCGCGCGAGGTCGCTCTCGGTCTCCGGTTCACCGAGGACGAGGACCGGCGCGGGGGACGCGGGGAGCCCCGGGGCGTGGCCGCCGTCGGTGATGAGCACGACGGGTTCGACGTCCTCCATGACCAGGCGCAGCCGTTCTGCGGGATGCCCGGTGTCCAGAGGGAGATAGGCGGCACCGGTCTTGAGTACGGCGATCAGGGCCGCGACCAGACGGACGCCGCGGGGAAGTGCCAGCGCCACGACCCGCCCGGGGCCCGCGCCGCGCTCGACGAGCAGCCGGGCGAGCCGGTTGGCGTCCGCGTTGAGCTCCGCGTAGCTGAGCCCGGCGCCGTCGCAGGAGACGGCCGTTCTGTGCGGAACCCGGGCGGCCTGCGTCTCGAAGCGCTCGGTGAGGGTGGTGGTGACGGTGTGCTCGGGTGCGGCGGTGTCCCGCGGTTCCTCGCCCGGCAACAGCAGCGACGCGTCCGCGAGCGTCATACCGGGCTCGGCGGACGCGAGTTGCCGCAGGACGAGGAGGAAACGCCGCAGGTGAAGGTCGAGTTCGCTCTCTTCGTAGAGGGTGGGGTTGGCGTCGAACGCCAGCCACAGCGCCTCGGGGTCGGCACCGGGGCGCACGGATATCTGCAGATCCTCTACCGCCCCTCCGGACAGATGGTGCGAGGTGGACGGTCTGCCGTCGAAGACGAGTTCCTCGCTGAACGGGACGATGTTCACCACCGGTCCGTGGACATGCCGGCCGGCGCCCAGCAGCCCCAGATCGCGGCGGAGGAACTCGCCCCGGTACCGCTGGTGGCCGCGCAACGCCCGCAGTTCGCCGGAGACGGTGCGCACGAACGCGTCGACCGGTGTGCCGGGGGCGGCGGGTACGCGCAGCGGCAGGATGTCGGAGGCGGTGCCCGGGGTGCGCAGCGCGGCGCTGCCGAGCCGGCTCATCGTGGCCAGCCCGAGCACCAGGTCGTCGGCACCGGTCATACGGTGCAGGAACGCGGCGACCGCGGCCACCAGCAGGTCCGTGCGCGAGACCTCCAGCCGGGCCGCCGCCGCGGACAGCGTCCGGGCCTGCGCGGGGGAGAGATCCGCGGTACGGCGCAGGAAGGGCGCCGTGGGGACGGCGGTCCGTTCGGCGAGCCGGGCCGGCTCGGGCGGCCCGGCCAGCCGGGCCGTCCAGTAGGCGCGGTCCCGGGCGTGCCGCGGGGAGCCCAGGTACGCCGCCTCGTCCTCCTGGAGCCGCCCCACAGGACCGAAGACGGCGGGAGCGGGCTGCTCCCCGGCCGCGAGCGCGCTGTACGTGTCGGCGAGGCGGCGTGCGACCAGTTTGTAGCTGTAGCCGTCGAGCAGGATGTGATGCGCCCGCAGGAACCAGATGAAGCGGTCGGGGGCGAGCGTCAGCAGGGCGTGGGAGAACAACGGTCCCGACCCGGTGTCGGCCGGCGTGACCAGATCGCGCCGGATCCACTCCTCGGCGGCGCCCGCCGGGTCGTCCGCGCCGCTGACGTCGATCCGGTGCAGCGGCCAGTCGTCGGGTGCCGCCGCCCGGACACACCGGGGTCCGTCGGGGGTGTCGAGGAAGCGCAGGGCGAAGGTGTCGGCCTCGCCGACGGTGCGGCGCAGCGCGGTCTCGAACAGTTCGGTGTCGACCGGCCCGTGGATCTCCACGTACTCGCCGGTGTTGTAGGCGCCGCTGCCCGGGGCGAGCCGTTGCGCGAACCAGAGGCCCTCCTGCGCTCCCGACAGCGGTCGACGATCGTCCTCGTGGACTGACATGGCACCAACCCTCAATGGCGAGCGGTCTACACACGGACCGAGTGGTATTCACACGAGTCGGGAGGAGGCCCGGCCCGGATGGGCGGATATGTTCGTGCCACCGCCCGCCGTACCCGGCCGGCGTATATCGCGCTGCTGAAGGCGGGGGTTAATCCGCAGGAGGAAGCGGTCGCACGCGGAGAGGCAGGAATCGCGAGGTGGGGAGCGATCGGCTGCCGCATCACTTTGCATGACGCGGAGTCGGGCAGTCAAGGGCGTCTCCAGCAGGCTGAATTGCGCCGTGGAAATCCCGGAAAGGACTGTGGCCGTCCATTGTAGTGAGGTTTGAGGGAGGCGCTCATTGATTTAGGACATCCTCCCGCGGCGCCCTATTGCCCGGAGTGGCAGAGCCGTGCGGACCCCCGCCGGCGCGGCATGACCGAACGGGCGGACGACCCGTTGTCGGCGTGCCGAACGGGCGCCGTGAACAGGTGGGCCCCGCGAAGATCCTGGTGGCGATGACCGGTCGAGGGCGGCACGGACCTCCTCGGCGGGCGGTCCCCGCCGAGGAGCCGGGGCGACCCGCAAGCCTCGCCGCACCCCGCGAAGTACGGCGTCGGCCATCGGGCGGACCGCCCCTCCTGCAGTACGAACCGGCCAACTTCCATTGCGCATACACATGTTGTGGTGTGCCCTGTGGAAGGATCCGAAGCGTCGGGAGGCACGGACGACAGATCGTGCGGTGTTCCACGGGCCGGTGTCCGCCGGTCCGGGCGAGCCTCGTAGCGCTGCCGTGCCAGGACCTTCCGTGCACCGCGGACGCGGTCGCGCGACTCGTTCCGGTCATGGACGCATGCCGGCCGGTGTCGTCCGCGACGGCGAGAGGCGGACGGGTCCCTGCGTCGTTGTGAGGAGGGGCCCGTCGACGGAGTCGAGATGCTCGGAGAAATGAATTTTGGGTGGACGCCGCACCGCCGGCAGCTGAATCGGCGGGACCGCTTGCCGAACGGGGCCGGCCGATCCGATACGGACAGCGGAAACACGTAGAAGAACAGTGGTACTTCCCGCGCCGGGAAAGTCTTTACGCCGGCGCGGTTGTTTTCCTTGCTTCGATTCGGCTCCGAAACGGCGAACGGCGCAGGATCCCGGAACGTCCCAGGATTCCGCGCGTACACGATTCTGGAAAACCTGAGCAAATCCGCGGTCCGTCGGCATACGGAACGAGCGGAGACGGCGAGAAAGGTAGAACGCATGCGACGCGCGCTGTGTCCCGTGGAAACGCTCTATGTCGCACAGAGAAGCAGGGCGGTGCTCTCCTGCGCCCTGCACGGGCACCTCGACACGGGGGCGCTGTCGGCGGCGTTCGACAGCGTCACGGCCGAACACCCGACCCTCCGGGCACGCATCTCCTCGGACGACCGCGGCCACGCGCTCGAACTCCTCGGGGAGGACCGGCAGCCACGGCTGACCCTGCGGACCGGAGACGACGAGGCGTACCAGGAGGAGTTGAACACTCCGCTGCCGGTAGGGGGCCCGCTGGCCCGTGCGGTCCTCATCAGCGCACCGGACGGACGCTCCCACACCCTCGTTCTGACGATCGACCACACCATCACCGACGGGCACAGTGCCCTCACCCTGCACAACACCGTCTGGGAACGCTACGGGACCCTCGTCGAGGGGACGGACGTGCCGCGGACGACCCCGGTCCCCGGCACACCGGCCGCGGCGCGGACTCCTCCGCCCGAGCAGCCCGACTGGCCGGTACCCGTCAGCGAGCTGCTGCCGTACTCCGACGAGGCGGAGACCACGAAGTACCTGGAGCGGCGCATCGAGGAGGCCGAGCGCCACCGCGTCGAACTCGTGCCCTACGACACACCACGGCAGCCGCCCGGGACCGTCGCCACGGAATCCGCCCGCGAACGCGGGACGGCCGACGGGCATCGCATCGAGGTCCGGCGGCTGTTTCTCGATCCCGAACGCACCGCCCGGCTACGCGGGCTGGCCCGTGACGCGGACGTGTCCGTGCACGGCCTGGTCGGCGCCGCGCTCCTGCTCGCCGCCCGCGCACGCCTCGGCGGCGAGGGCCCGCGCGTGCTGGGCTGCATGTCGCCCATCGACCTGCGCTCGCGGCTCGCACCACCGCTTTCGCCCGCCGTGATGGTCGCCGCGGTCACCTCGCATCTCCAGTCCCTCCCCGTGAGCGAGGCCGACGACCCGCTGGAGCTGGCCCGGGAGGTCGGCTCCCGCCTCCAGGACTCCATCGAGCGGGGCGACCACTTCCAGGAGATGCGGATCATGCCGCAGGTACCCCGGCACCCGGCGCTCCAGATGGGCACCGTGATCGTCACCAACATGGGCGTCGTCCCCGGCCCCCGTCTCCCCGAGGGCCTCCGGGCCACCGACGTCCGGCTGGTGCCGGCCCGCGAGCAGTACTTCCCCCAGGCCGGCCGCAGCCCGCTGATGGCCTGCGTCGTCTCCCTCGACGGTCGGCTGGCCGTCGAGCTCCCGCACCACACCGCGTGCTTCAGCCCGGCGTTCATGCGGTCGCTCCGCGACGACGTCCGTTCCACGCTGCTCGCCTTCGCCGAGGCGGGTGGCGAACGGTCCGCGCGCCCGAACGCGACCTGAGCGCGGGCCAGCACCCGCCCTCCCCCGACGGCTTCCCTCAAGGAGCACCCCTCCAAGATGACGACCGCGCACGAACTCCCCACGCCGGTGGCTCTGTTGCTGCCGCGGGCCCAGACGGGCGACGAGCAGGCGATGAACGATCTCCTCACCCACATCACGCCCTACGTCACCCGGGTCTGCTTCTCGATCGCCCACGACAACAGCTCCGACGCGACACAGGAGGCCCTGCTCGCCATCTACCGGGGCCTGTCCACCCTCCGCGAACCCGCGGCCCTGTACGGCTGGGTCCGTTCCGTCACCGTCCGCGAGGCGATCCGCACAGTCAAACGCCTGGGCGAGGAGGTGGCCTCCCCGCAGGTCGACTACTCGCACGAGGCGAACCCCCTCGACGCCGTCCACATCAACGACGTCCTGGACCGTCTGTCGGAAGCACATCGTCAGGTGCTCGCCCTGCGCGTCTACGGACTCAACGAGGAAGAGATGGCCGAGACCCTCGCCCTGCCGATAGGAACGGTCCGCTCCCGTCTCCACCGCGCCCGCCGGCGCTTCCAGGAGGCCTGGCAGCCCTCGGCGGCCTGAACCCACCGATGTCCCCAGGGCGGCCGGGCGGTCACGGGGTCTCCTCCGACCGGGCGGTCGTGCGCCGCACGGGGTGGTCAGGATGCCCTTCCTGTGGCCGGCTGGAACCCGGACATCGCAGACCATCAAGTACACCAGCGGTACGACGGCCCGTCCCAAGGGCGTGCAGATCACCCACCGCAACATCTGGGTCAGCGCGGTGACCTTGATGTGTACCCGCACACCCTGCCCATGTTCCATGCCAACGGCGGGGGATGCCGTTCGCGACGGCGGCGCTCGGTGTTCCGCAGATCGTGCCGTGCAAGGTCGACGGGAGCGGGCCCTTGGAGCCCTCTCCCGGCTCGTGGACCCGAAGGCAGCACCGGGCGTGCTCGCGGCCCGGCTCACCGACCGGCAGGAGGAGGCCGGGGGCGAGGCCCTGGTTCGCGATCCGATGGGCCGGCTGCCCGCCCGGGGCCTGATCCAGCGCCCTGCTTGCCCGGACCCGAGGTGCGACGACGGCATCCGCCTACCTGAGGGCATACACGAGATCACCGGCGTCGTTGCTGCCGGCCCTGCGCCACCGCGCAGTTCGCGCAGGCCGGGATGTGGTGGTAGAGGGTGCCCGGGAGGCGTGCGTCATATGGCGTTGTCCAGACCGACGAGCACCTTCGCGATGAGCCACTCGCCTTGAGCGCGCTGCAGTGTGAGGGCGTAGAACCCGGTCGCGATCACGGTCGCGCTCCCGCCGGCGTTCGATGTCAGCGTCAGGTAGGCCCACACCTCTGCTGTGCCAGCGTCCGCACTGCGGATGACCATGTTGGTCAGGTTGTGCCGTCGCTGATCCGTTTGTACTTGCGTTGCCTTTCGCACCAGGTCGAGAACCGCCGCGCGTCCGGTGAACGGGCCCTGCTCGACGTCACCGGCGGTCGTGACCGCCATGGTCGAGTCCTCGGTCAGGAGGCTCTTCAGTGCCACCAGATCTCCGTGATCCAGGGCGAAGGCGTAGCGTGCCAGCGTCTGCTGGACGGCGAGCCGCTCTGTGAGGGCGAGATCCACCTCTGTCGTCGGCATCGTGCCGACGTAGCCGGTTCCCCAGCCGAAAGACGCAGTTGTCGTCATGTCAAACCTCGCTCGTGCTCGGCTGTCGGGTGAAAGACGGGGCGCGGTCAGCGAAAGCAGCCGCGCGGTGTGCGACGGGAGGGAGAGCGTGATCTGAGCGGCAAGCGCGACCCGCGACCGACCGCCGCACCGCGTCGACCCACCGCCGGACGCATCGGTGAGACGGCTCGCCGCTCAAGCGACCGTGAGCACGATCTTGCCCCGGATGTGCCCCCGGGCGGCGCGCTCGTGCGCCGCTTGGGCATCCGCGAGCGCAAACGTGCTGTCGATCGCGACGCGCAGCGTACCCGCGGCGAGCAGGCGTAGCAGTTCGGTGAGCTGCGCGCCGCTCGAGCGGACCTGCGCGCTCGAGACCGTGACGCCCAGCTTCGCGGTCTCTTCTTCGTCGAAACCGCCGGGATACACCGGGAACAGCGCGCCGCCGTGTTTGAGGGTGGGCAGGAAGCGCCTGGTGGCGGGGCCCCCGACGGTGTCCAGGACGAGATCGACGTCACGGGCGGCTTCCTCGGGCCGGTCCTTGGTGTAGTCGATGAACTCGTCGGCGCCGAGCTTGCGCAGGAACGACTCGTGAGCGCCGGAGGCCACGGCGATGACGCGGGCTCCCTTCCACTTGGCCAGCTGGAGTGCGAGGTGCCCCACGCCACCTGCGGCGCCATTGATGAGCACCGTGGTCTCGCTGTCGAGTGCCGTCGGGCGGTGCTGGGCCGCCTGGAACGGTGAGGGGTGGTGGTGCCCGAGCTCGATCAGGAACTGCCATGCCGTCAGCCCCGACATGGCCAGGCCGGCAGCCTGCACGTGGTCGATGGAGGCCGGCTTGAGTGCGAAGTCCGATGCCTGCGCGGTGACGTACTCGGCGTACGCGCCGGCTTGGAGGACGGTGGGGAAGCGCAGAAGGCCGGCCACCTCGTCTCCGGCCGCGAAGCCGTTGACATCGGCTGCGACGTCTGCCACGACGCCTGAGACGTCGGTCCCGGGAATCATGGGGAGATCGAACGTGGGCTTGACCTCGGGAGGTACGTCAGGCATTCCCTCACGTGCGTACCAGTCAGGAGGATTGAGGCCGACGGCGTGCACGCGGACGAGCACCTCGCCCGGCCCCGGCTCGGGAACCGGCGCCTCCTCATGACGCAGCACCTCCGGGCCGCCGAAGCCGTGCAGCCGGATCGCCCTCATTGTCTGTGTGGACATCTGTCTCTCCTGCCCGCGCTGCGGAATAGATTTATCCGGATCAGTGGTCCATGTATCCGGATCGCTGATCCGAATATATGGACCACTGATCCGGATAGTCAAGAGGGGCATGATGCGGGCCGACGCGAGGAAGAACCACGATCACCTGCTCGTCGTTGCGGGCGCCGCCATCACCGAGCAGGACGCCTGTCCCTGCGCGACATCGCGCGCAGGGCCGATGCCGGACTCGCGACGCTGCTACGGCACTCCCCGACACGCGAGGCACTGCTCGATGCTCTGCTCCGCACGACCTTCGACGAACTGACGGCAAAGGCAGGCGACCTCGAGACGTCGAGCTCGCCCGAAGACGCTCTCGTTTCATGGCTGTGCGGCTGCGTCGCGTGGACAACCGAGTACCAAGGCGTCACCGAGCCGATGGCGGCGGCGATCGAAGACACCGAATCCGCGCCCCACGCTTCGTGCGTCACCCTGCGCGCAGCCGGCACGCGACTCCTCACCCGCGCCCAGGCCGCGGACAAGGCGTGGTTCTCCGCCCTGCCTGCCCGCCCGCGAACCGAACCATGTGCTCCCACACCGTCTTATGGCGCTCAGGTTCCGAACGGATGTCGCGGTGGTTCAAGTGCGTGCTGTGTCGATCTTCGTAAGCTTCGACGGCAGAGGGGAACACCCGGTCTGGTCCTGGACGGCTACATACACAAGACGAGAAACTCGTGAACCAAGTGAACTCCGGCCGCGTGGCCGTCATCGCAGGTACCGGCGCCGGCATGGACATCTTCAGCGGGATGATCGGCAGTGTGCGGATCGGGCGCGCCCAGGGCCGCCGGATCAAGGTGATCGTTTGCCACCGGGTCACCTCGGTGTCCGTCAGCCCCGCCAACGCCTACACCAGCGGGGGCGCGTGGCGGGCCTCCATCCGGGCAAGCCGTGCTCCGCTGGAGCCCACGCGCTGCTGACAGCCGCTCCCACGCCTTCTGCGCGCCGAGCCGGGACGCGTCTGGGCGACCCACGGGGCTGACGCGAAGACAACCATCCCAACCTTTGCCCCTTCAGTGCATAACCCCGATCAGCTCCTTGATCGTCGAAGACTGGATTTTCTGAAATGCGGTGGCCGGACGAGGCTGCCGTGGAAAGCGGAGACATGATGGCCAAGAGTCCTTATGACTATGTCGTGGTGGGAGCAGGGACAGCGGGATGCGTGATCGCCTCCCGGCTTTCGGAACGCCCCGGCGTGCGGGTGTTGTTGCTGGAGGCGGGAGCCCGGGACGCAACCGAGACGATGGCATCTCCGTGGGGCTTCCTGGGGTTCGACCCCTCATCCCTCTGGCTTGCCGCCTCGACCGTGCAGGCCGGTACAGGCAGGGCCGCTGACGTGCTGCGCGGCAAGGCGCTCGGCGGATCGTCGAGCATCAACGGCCTCTACCACCTGCGGGGGCACCGCTCCGGTTACGACGAATGGCCCGGCCTCGGTGCTCCAGGCTGGGGTTTCGACGATCTGCTGCCCTATTTCCGCCGCAGCGAGAGCACTCGCAACCGTAGTGCCTCCGTGCGGGGCACGGACGGGCCGGTCGTGGTCGCCCCGGTCCCGGAACCCCATCCCCTGGCCACGGCGGGCGTCGACGCCGCGGTGGAGGCTGGGTTCGCACGCGCCGATGACATCGGCAGCGGGCTGGAGACCGGATTCGGGTGGAGTGACATGAATCTGCCCGGCGGCGTCCGCCAGAGCGCGGCCGACGCCTACATCCGTCCGTTCCTCGACCGGCCGAACCTGGACGTCGTCACGGACGCGACCGTGCAGCGGCTGCGCACCACCGCGGGCCGCTGCACCGGCGTCGAGTACACCATCGGCGGGGAGCACGTGTCCGTCGACAGCGCCGAGGTGGTACTGACCGCGGGAGCCGTCGGTTCCGCACACCTCCTGATGCTGTCAGGGATCGGCCCGGCACAACACCTTGAGGAACACGGCATCGACGTCGTCGCCGACCTGCCGGGAGTGGGCTCCCATCTGCAGGACCATCCGATGGCGGGAGTGGTGTACGAGGCCATTCAGCCCGTACCGTTCATCCCTGCCAATCCGCCGGCCGAAATGATGGGCCTGCTGTACAGCGACCCCGCCGCGGCCCGGCCGGACCTTCAGGTCTACATCGTGGCCGCACCGCTGCCGTCGGCATGGGGCCAGCCGCCGGCCAACGGCTACTCCATCGCTTTCTCCGCGATGGCTCCGCACAGCAGCGGCACCGTGCGCCTGGCGGACGCCGATCCCGGCAGCGCTCCCGTCGTCGACCCCGGCTACCTGAGCGACGACCGTGACCTGGAGATCATGCGCAAGGGCCTGGCCCTGGCACGCCGCATCGGGGAGGCCGACGCGTTCGCCGACTGGCGCAAGCAGGAAGCGGTGCCGGGCTCCGGGACGAGCGGCGAATCCGCGGACGAGTTCATCCGCAAGGCCACCGGCCCCTACTTCCACTTCACCGGGACCTGCCGCATGGGAACCGACGCCGATGCCGTCGTCGACCCTGCCAACCTTCGCGTGCGCGGCATAGCCGGACTGCGGGTCGCCGATGCCTCGGTGATGCCGTCCATCCCCTCGGCCAACACCAACGCGACCGTCTACGCCATCGCCGAACGGGCCGCCGAACTGATCGACTGAGCCTTCGGCAGCGCCCACGGCGCTTCCACGACGCGCTCATCCCCGACGCCCGGACCGCCGGCAGCTGGTCAGTCTTCGACCAGCTGCCGGCACCCTGCTTGCCGAACTCAAGGCGGTCGGCGAGCTCGGCGGCTCCAGGGCCTGTGTGGACGGCTGCCACATGCGCGCGAAAGAGAAGGTGAGGGGACTGACGCCGGTTCGTCGTCGGTCGGCCGGCGGAAGGCGGGCAGCGAACACCATCGAGCCACGGGGTGATAGATCACCTCGTCGCTCGCCGAGAACCGCCAAATTCTGAAACGACCGAGGGCCCCGCGGACACAGCCGACGAGGTCGCCCAGACCCGCGCCCTCATCGACGACATCCCGTCGCGGTCAAATGCCCAGGCCGCCCGCAGCGCCCCCTGCCTTGCGCGGGACACGAGTAGGCGGCATCCGCTGACATACGACTTGCCCCTGGTCACGCGCTTTCGGCCGCCCCGTGGCCCGGCGGGTGCCGGTTCGCCGAGAGCGAGGCTGCTCCGGTCGAGCGTGCGTACTCGGTGGGAGTCTGACCGTAGTGCCTCTTGAAGGTCCGGCTGAAGTGGCTGCTGTCCGCGAACTGCCAGTGGGCGGCGAGTTCCGAGATGCTCAGGCGACCCGACGGCGCGGTGAGGGCGAGCCGGGCCTCGTGCAGTCGCCGATGGCGGATGTAGGTGGTCACCTGCTCTCCCACTGCGGCGAATGCCCGGTGCAGCGTACGGACGGAGACGTTGAGTTCACGCGCAAGCATTGCGGGAGAGAGTTCGGGATCAGCGAGCCGGTGGTCCGCGAGGTCCTTGGCCGCCTGGGTGAGCGCGGGAGCCAGCCGCGGTTCCACGTCGTCGAACCGGCCCTTCGCCACTGCCTTCACCAGCTCGATCAGGGCGCCGTGAGCGGCTTCCACACCGGCCGGGCCGAGGTCGGCCACCGTTGTCTGGATCATGCCCGTGAAGGCCGTCAGCAAGCGTATATCGGCCGAGTCCGCCGGCCCGGTGATGACCCGGTTCCCGAGCAGGGGTTTGAGCTCGCCTGGGGGCAGGACGAGGAATTTCGCGGTGAGGTGCGCCGTCGTCTCGAAAGCCGACAGGCGCCCGAGGTGCCGGACGAGGAACTGCCCGGCCGATACGGTCTGCTCGCCGCAACCGGGCGGGCCGCCCAGAGTCCATGCGCCGCGCTGCACCACGTACATGGCCACCAGATCCTGATCGCCGCCCGGGGCGTCCGCGGTCCGGGTTGCCGACGCGGCGTGAAGGTCGGCGATCGCCGCGCCGTGCACCTTGGCCACGCGGCCCTTGACCCGGAAGTCACCGATCGTGTCCGGGCTGAAGGCCGGCAGTTGGAAGACATCGTCGCCAATCTGCGTCTTCCACCCGCGCCGGAAGGCGTCGAGTCCCCGCGGTGCGGCGCCCGGCTCGATCGAGTCCACTGAGAACACCCCGCGCACGCCGTCGACCTCCGCTCCAGTACTGTTCGTCACTCTCCGATCCCCTCACGTGTACTGCTTCAACACCAGCCTGTGGAGCTCGTGTTCCTTACGTACGTCGCCGTGGTTCCTGTGGGCGCTGTGCCGATCTTCCTACAGACGGCCCGCAAGGCAGCGGTCGAGGGGCAGGCCTGATGCGTTCTCAGTCAGCGAGATGAGCTGATCGCCTGTGTCGGTGGCAGGGTACCTACCGGCCGATCATGTGACTGCCGTTCTGTTCCGTGCGACCAACAGGACCCCAGGAAAGTCCTATCGTCGCAGGTCAGGATCGCACTCCGCTTATTTGATCAAGGCCCGGACAGGTCCACTCGCGAAAGCGCGAGGCTGGTGTCGGAGATTCGTCGGCAGTAGGCGGGGACTTGAGGGCCTCACTGCGCAGCAGTGGGGAGGCGGGGATGTCAGGCCCAGGTGCCACTGCTCTGTCATGAGCTCAGTCAAGGACCCACAAGATTTCGCGGGCGTCACGGACACCGTTGACGCCTTGTTACGGCAATGCGTGGACCACATCAACCGCCATCGCGACATGCGCACGCTCAAACCAGAATGGTTCGCCTACGTAGGGGAATTGACGCTGGAGGGGGAGGTTACCTGGTTCGGGATGGGTCGCGGCGGCTGGTATCACGGCGGCCTGCCCCCAGGACTGAGCAGCGCTCCGGTATACGCGGGTTTCTACTGGTACCGGGAGGACGGCAAGCCTCCGGTTGCCCGGGCCGACATCGTCGTCGTGCCCTTGGCGGACGCCGCCCGTGTCGCGGCGGCCGACTGGAGCGACGGATACAACGGCTACGAACCGGCCCCGCTGGACGGATACGCCGTCTTGTGCAGCGCCCCGTTCGACCCGAAGCGGGCCGGCGTGGAAGGCGCCGAGGCTCATCTCCGCAATGCCAAGTGCATCATCGCGGCCGGCGACGGTGAGGGCCGCCGAGTCAACTATGCCGAGATCATCACCGATCCGGATCGCGGAGGCAACGCCCTGTTCTTTCCTGTCGAGGGGGAGGAGAGGGACGGCTACTCAGCAGTGGAGCCGGACGGAACCGTCGTCTGCCTCGCCTTCATCGACTACGACTTCGACTAGCGAGTGGCCTGACATGTAGTCAACAGCAGGTCAGGGTGAAATGGGCATGGTGTGTTCTGGGGCCGGCCGCTGCGGCAGTCGGCGATCCGGGACACCTTCTCCCGCCGGACGAGTCCTACGAGTGATCCCCGGTCAGCGGTGGCGGGCGGCCAGGATGACGAGGAACTGGCCGCCGCCCGCCTCGATGTCGGCGGTCACCGGCAGTCCCGGTGCCAGTCGGGAGAACCGGTCCACCAGCCAGTCCGCCGCTTCTTGGGCGTCCTGCCTGGTCGGACAACGGCCCACCATCTCGCGGCCCCCCTTGCGCTCCAGCCTGGCGGCAACGGTGATCAGCGGCGCGGGTTCGACCACGTACAGGCGGTCCGGCCAGGCGATGACCACCTTGACCGCGCCCTTGCGGGTGTTGCACCCGCGGTGCGCGAGCCGCTCGGCGACCTTGGCCTTCCGGTCGGCGGTCCGGCTGTCAACGCTGGGCCCCTGCGGGTCGTTCACCGACTTGTCGGGGTCGACCGGTTCGTCGCACACCCAGCAGCGCCAGCCGTCGCGCTCAGCTACATCATCAAGGAGACTCACCCGAGCAAACTAGCCTGCCCAGCCGCCGACCCGCGCACCGGGGCCTCGGCAATCAGGTGAGCCGTGGTCCCTGTTGTTGCCGGGCAACGTAAGAATGATCAAGAATCCTCCGGCTTCGCCGGCTTCTGGGTGAAGGTCACGGGTCGGCCGCGCTCGAGCCCGCCGCCGCGGACGCCCCCGACCTCATCGCCTACCACGACCGCCTGGGAGCCGGCAGCCGCAGCCGGGGGGTCGAAGTTCACCGGTCGTGGTCGCGCGCCTGTGTGGAGCTCCAGGACTGCTGGTGGAGTCGGTCGAGTCCGTCGAGGAGGAAGTCGAGGGCGAGGCGCGGGCATGGACGAGGACAGGGGCCCCAGCCCCTGTGGCGAGAACGGCCGGGCGGATCCCTCGTGGGGCCGTGCGGGTGATGATGGCTGCCAGGCCGTGTCACCGCGCCCGGCGGCCTGCAGGCCCTGACTGAGTTCAACACGTCCAACGTATGGGTGGACCGGTCGCAACCAGTGACGCGCGGCGAGGGGCCGGCGCAGGTGCAGGCGGGGCCCGTCCCAGTCGGCAGCGCCGTGGCCCAGCAGCCCGGCCTGGCGCACCCGGAAGGGGAGCCGGGGAGTTCCTACCCGACACACCACAGGCCATCAGCAAGCCAGGACCTGGTGGCTCAGCTGGAGGAGCCGGAGTTCCGTCGTCCTGCCACGATGGGCGCCGACGTGATCCCAGGGCCCCGCCCTTGTGCAGCTGGCTATTTGGTCCGCAGCATGAGGGCAAGACGTGTGTTGTCGCCGTAGACCCCGCTCTCGTCGCCGTTGACCCCGTACCGCTTCTGAAACCGGGTCACTGCCGCTCGGACCCCCGTGTCGTAGCGGCCATCGATCGGGCCACCGTCGTAGATGTCCGGTATCTGCAGGAGACGTACCTGCAACTCGTAGACCCCATGGCCGCTGTCGCCTTGGCGCAGGACGCCCGTGCCCGGGATTTCGGGGAGCGGCGGGTCTGGTGTGCCGGGCTGTGAACCGTTCGTCTGCCCTGGAGTCCGGGGAGCGGGGTCCTTCGGCGCGGGAGTCGCCGGCAGTGGGGTTTCCACGCGCCCGGGAGGCGAAGAGGAGGTTTCGGCGTTGTGGTCGATCAGCAGCCAGGAGACGAGGACCAATCCGCCGGCCGCGCCCAGCCCCAGGATTCCGGTGACTTGCAGGTTCCTGCGGCTGGTGGCATGCCGCCGCCTGCCACTGGTCTTCCTTCCGTGTGCGCGGACAGATGGCGCAGATCCCCTGGAGGGCGCGGTGGCGAGCGGGACAGCCGGACAAGGGGGGACGTCCGACCAAGCGGTGCCCGTCCGGGGGCTCCTGCTCCGCCCGTTCTCTTGCCAGGGAGCCGGAGTGGGAAGAGCCACGGCCGGTGCGACAGCCTCCGGGTCCGGTCCACTGGCTGTCGGCGGCCTTCCCGTCGACGGCGGCGGGAAGGCCTGCGGGCCTCTGGGCAACCCTGGTGTCTCCGCCACGACAGCCTGCGGGCTGTCGGCCTGGCGCGGGCCGCCAGTCGGCAGCGATTCAGCGGCAGTTGGCCGGTGAGGCCCCGGACGCTCTGGTTGCGTGCCTGACGACACACGTCTGACCGGCAGTGCCCGGCGGAATGCGGAGGAAGCCGGGGGCGAGGAGGGGGACGGGGCCGGCTTGGGAAAGCGGACATCCCCGGTCGGGGGACTGTGCCGGCTCTGGGGTCGAGACGAGCCCTCGGCGTGTTCCTGCTGCTCGCGCAGGAGGTCGGCGCGTGCGGCATCCAAAGCGTCGAGCACGGCTTGGAAGGAGTCCCTGATCTCATGCGCGATGTCAGGGCCTGAGACGGGAGTCCGCTCAGGGCTGGCGTCGTTGCGATCCACCGGGTCCTCCTCGGCTTGTCTTGTTTCTGACGGGCCATTTCTTCGTCAGCGGCGGTCAGGGACCAGGTGTCGGGTTCTGATCACTGCGAGGGCCTCTGCGCAGGCCGCCTCGGTGGCGGGTTTCCCTCCCTCTTCTCCGGGAGGCAATACGTGGGCCGCGCGGCTTTGTCTTCATCCCGCGGCCGGTATGTAACCCACGCCTCACGCAGAGCGGGCGACCACGTCGTGCTGGCCGACGCCCCGGCCTCGCAGTACCCGTGCTCCGACGACGGCTGGATCGTCGTTCCGGCTGATGCCGACTGTCTCGATCCGCTCGCCCGACTCGTTCGGACGCCATGGCTGCGCCTTCCGTACGGCGACACGTACGGACTCGTCGACGACGTCATGGTCCGCCCGAGTCGCGGACACGGCCTTCTCGCGGGGCATGGCCGCCCGCTCAGGCGGACAAGTGCGTGGCGCAGGGGGTGACAGGCCCTGTCAGCCGAGCCTGAGAAGGCCGGCTTCGACGACGGCGTGGCCGAAGGGGCCGGCGAGTTCGGCGAGACGCTCACAGCCGGCGTCATTCAAGGCGGCGTAGGCGGGAAGGGCCAGCCGGTCGGTGCGGTCCTCGATATGACGACGCAGGAGTACGCCTTGCGAGCTGAGGGAGTCGCCGTCGAGGAGACCTCGCTCGCGCAGGCGCTCCTGGGTGCCGGCCCACTTCTCCTCGGGCCATGCGCGGCTCGCTTTGAGGAAGCCGACGGGAACGTCACCGGTGGCGGCGTGCAGAACCAGGGCCTCCAAGCCTCCGACGCCCTCGCTCAGCAGGCACGCGACATGGCCGTCTCCACGGAACTCCCGCAGCAGGGTCTGGGCGTGCCACAGCTGCAGTACCGGCTCCTCCGGCCACGGCAGTGCGGCATGCGCGGCGAACAGTGGGCGACCCTGCGCGTGTTCGCAGGCCGCCTCGGCGGCCCGGCGGGCCAGTGCCAGGACCTCGTCCAGGGCGGGCAACTCGTGGATTCCCGCACGCCGCAGAGCCTCGCCCGCAGCGGCGTACCGCGCGTGCAGCACCTGCTGCGGCGTCGTTGCGTCCCAGGCCCCGTCGACTGCCTGCCGTACGACATCGGGGTTGAAGTTGTAGAAGGTCGAGATGACCAGCTGGGCGGACGCTGGGCCGAACGCGGCGCTCCGGGAGGTGAAGTACCCGGCGCGTCGGCTCAGTCCGAGGTCCGCGTACCGTCGCCTTCCCTCGGGGACGAAGTAGATCATGGCGTGTACGGGCTCGAGGCGGCGCCAGGCCATGCGCGCAGTCTTCATGAGGTCCCCTCTTCGGAGAGTCGACGAACGGGGTGTTCGCTGCGGGTTCAGCAATTGCCGTGCTCTCGCAGGTGTCCCAGCAGCAGGCGGCTCAGCGTTTCGGGCGCCTCCTCGAGGACCCAGTGGCTGACGCCCTGGAGGGTCTCGAACCGGTACGGCCCGTTGACCCACCGCCGGGTCTCCTGTGCGGCGGCCGGGCCGAACGCGCTGTCCTCGGTGCTCCAGACGTACAGCGTGGGCACGTCGACGGCGCCGATCGCGCCGTCGGGGCGGCCGGCCCGGTACCAGTTCAGCGCGGCGGTGAGAGCACCCGGCTGGGACAGGTGACACACGTAGGCCTCGGCACTGTCCTGTGGGACCTTTCCGGCGAAGAGGTCGCGAAGCTCTTGGGAGTCGTGGGCGAGCATGCGCTCTTCGGTCGCGGGTGTTTCGTGCCAGTCGATCATGTAGTGCGAGCGTTCGCGCTGATCCTGGTCGGTGCGCAGGGTGGTGGCCAGAGCGCCGGGGTGCGGGGTGGAGACAGCCGTCAGGGTGCGTACGCGGCCGGGGTGGCTGTGAGCGGTCCACCAGGCCACCGCGCCTCCCCAGTCATGGCCGACCAGGTCGAACGCCGCCCAGCCCAGTTCCTCGGTGATCGCGACCACGTCGTCGACGAGAAGGCTGATGCGATAGTCCTCGGGCCGCTGGGGGCGGGCGCCGGGGGAGTACCCACGCTGGTCGGGTGCCACCACCCGGTAGCCGTGCGCGGCCAATGCCGCGATCTGGCGTTGCCACACCAGCCCCGTCTGCGGGAAGCCGTGCAGCAGCAGCACCGGGCGGCCTTCGGGCGGACCCGCCGCGATCGCGTCGAACACGCCCGCACCCGTGGAGAGGCTCAGCTGGGTCACGCGCCACCCCTTCATACCGACTGGTCGGTAGCCTTCAGGTGTCGAGGCCGACTGTCAAGAGCTGCTCGCGGTTGAACATGACGCCGAATTCAACTATAACGATCGGAAGGCCGACTCCCTGTCAGTGCCGGGGCCATGACTCAAGTCATCGGTCGCTTGAGGAGGCTCTGAAGGAGCCCTCTCCGCGCCACAGTCGGCGTTCGGCACTCCCTGCCGGCAATCGAGCCCGGCTCACGGCGCCCGGAATCCCGGCCACGAAGTTCCCGGACGTACCGGGCCAACAAGAAACAGTGAGGCGACATGAGGGAAGCAGTCATCGTTTCGACGGCGCGGACGCCGATCGGAAAGGCTTACCGCGGCGCGTTCAACGACACCCAGGCGCAGGAGCTTGCCGCCCATGCCCTTTCGCACGCGGTGCATCGCGCCGGGCTCGAGGGAGGCGAGGTCGAGGATGTGGTCTTCGGCTGCGCAGTGCAGCAGGGGTCCTCGGGTTTCAATGTCGCGCGTCAGGCTGCTCTGCGTGCCGGACTTCCGGACGTCGTGTCGGGGATGACGATCGACCGGCAGTGCTCGTCGGGCTTGATGGCCATTGCGACGGCCGCCAAACAGATCGTCGCGGACGGCATGCAGGTCGCTGTCGGCGGCGGTGTCGAGTCGATCTCCCTGGTGCAGAACGACCACATGAACACCCACCGCATGGCGGATCCCTGGCTGGTCGAGCACAAGCCGGGCATCTACATGCCGATGTTGCAGACGGCGGAGATCGTCGCCGAACGGTACGGCGTGAGCCGGGAACGTCAGGACGAGTTCGCGCTGGTGTCACAGCAGCGCACCGCGGCGGCGCAGGAGGCCGGCCGGTTCGACCGGGAGATCGTCGCGCTCACCAGCACCAAGAGGGTTCTCGACAAGCAGTCCGGGGAGGTGCGGGACGAGGAGGTCACCCTGGCCCGGGACGAGGGCAACCGTGCGTCGACGACGCTCGACGGCCTGGCCGGGTTGGCGCCGGTGCTGCCCGACGGTCAGGTGAGCGCCCGCTCCAGCGTGACGGCGGGCAACTCCTCGCAGTTGTCGGACGGGGCTTCGGCGTCGGTGCTGATGGAGTCGGGGGAGGCCGAGCGCCGCGGACTGGAGCCGCTGGGTGTCTACCGGGGTATGACCGTCGCCGGATGCGGCCCGGACGAGATGGGCATCGGTCCGGTGTTCGCCATTCCGAAACTGCTGAAGCAGCACGACCTCACCATTGACGACATCGGCCTGTGGGAACTCAACGAGGCGTTCGCCTCCCAGGCGTTGTACTGCCGGGACGAACTGCACATCGATCCGGAGCGGTTCAACGTCGATGGCGGCGCCATCTCGGTCGGTCATCCGTACGGAATGACCGGTGCCCGGCTGGTGGGGCATGCCCTCGTCGAGGGGAAGCGCAGGGGTGTCCGGTATGTAGTGATCTCGATGTGTGTCGGTGGCGGAATGGGTGCAGCCGGCCTGTTCGAGGTCGTCTGAGGTCCCTGTCCCTGCTGGAGAACGTGGCTGCCGTCGCGTTGCGCGGCAGTGGGCCCGACCGTGAGGGAGAGACGTGGATACCGTGTCGAAGGTGGCGGCAAAGCCCAGGACCGCGGTCCTGGTGGACTTCGGAGGGGTCATCACCTCCAGTGTGCTGCGGGCTTTCACCGACTTCGGCGCCTCGCTCGGCGGTGACCCGCGCCTGCCGCTGGAACTGCTCGGCCGGGACCAGCGATCACGCACCCTCCTGGCCGACCACGAGTGCGGCCGTATCGACGCCGAGGACTTCGAGCGAGGGTTCGCCGAACGCCTCCGCGTCCACGGCGCAGACGTGCCGGCCGAGGGGCTCACGGCCCGGATGCAGGCGGGAATGTCGATCGACCAGGACATGCTCGCGCTGCTCGGTGATCTTCGAGCCGCCGGCCATCCCGTTGCGCTCGTCTCCAACTCGTTCGGTACCGGAACCTACGACGGCGTCGACCTCGCTTCCGTTGCCGACGCGGTCGTCATCTCCGCCGAGGTCGGGATCCGCAAGCCCTCCCGGCGGATCTACGCGATCGCATGTGAACGCCTGGGCGTCGACCCCGAGGAGGCAGTCATGATCGACGATCTGCGGCAGAACCTCGACGGAGCGGCCCGGATCGGAATCGGGGGGGTGCTGCACACCAGCGCCGCCGATACTCGCCGCCAACTCGCCGAACGCTTCGGGATCACCGCAGACCGCAGACCGCAGACCGCAGACCGCTGACCGCTGACCGCGAAGGTGGGACCCGCGCCGCCGCCTGCTCGTCCCCGGGAGGCGCGCCGCCCACGACCGGCGTGTCGATCCTGTGTTGCCGCCATGGGCCCGTCACTCCCGACCTGCCGTCGTGCTGCGCGGCGCCAGGGTCAGTCCGTCGTTTGTGACTATGGCGTCGGATTCAAGTACCGTTTCCGGGATGGACACCACCGCGCCCGAGGAGATCGACGGCGAGAACGTGCCTCCCATGGCGCCCCTCTCGAACCTTCGCGAGCCGCCTGCGACGAAGCGCGGAGCGCGGACTCGGGCCGCTCTGGTGAAGGCCGCGCGGCAGGTGTTCGAACGGGACGGCTACCTCGACACTCGCCTGACCGACATCACCAGAGAAGCTCAATGCGCGGCGGGATCCTTCTACACCTACTTCGCCAACAAGGAGGAGGTGCTTGCCGCCGTCCTCCTGGAGGCGCAGGAGGACATGATGCACCCCGGCGTGGGCCGGGTGCAGGGTGCCGACGATCCCTATGCGGTACTCGAGGCGAGCAACCGCGCGTATCTCGAGGCGTACAGACGCAACGCGAAGCTGATGGCCCTGCTGGAGCAGGTCGCCCAAGTGGAGCCGGAGTTCCGTGAGTTCCGAAGCCGGCGCGCTGACGCGTTCATCCGCCGCAATGCCCGCGGCATCGCCGACCTGCAGGTGCGGGGTGTCGCGGACCGTGCAGTCGATCCGATGATGGCCTCCCGTGCCCTGTCGGGCATGGTCAGCGTCATGGCCTACAACGCCTTCGTGGTCGGCGAACGGCAGGAAGAAGGTGCACCGGTGGACTTCGAGGAGCTGGTGTCCACGGTCACCCGCCTCTGGGCGAACGCCCTGCGGTTCCCCGGCCACCGCTGACCCGGCAGCCTGGACCGCCTGCCTGACCGAGGATCGCGCCGAGACCGAGGCGTACACCCTGGGGCCGCTGTTGCCCTGACGCAGCACTCGGCGCGGGTGTCCGGGGAGTGAGGCGTCGTCGGGCTGTGGCCGGTCCTGCCGCCCCAGCCCGGCGCCGGGCGTTCAGCTGGGGGGTGCCGACAGATGGATCAGGATGCCGCACACCTCGTCCACGATCTCCCGGGCTTCCGTCTCGTCCCCGCAGTCGCCCAGCTCACGCGCCGCCCCTCCGATGACGGTGGTCAGCACGCTCACCCGGACCCGGCCGGCGCGTCGCCTCTCGTCGATCTCCAGGAGCCGGGCATTGCGCCGTACCCATGCGCGGTCCCACTGGCGGCGCAGCGCGTCGAAGCCCGCGGGGCCGTCGTCTTCCACGAGGAGTCTGCCGAGCCTCCGGTGGTCCCAGGCACCCTCCAGGTAGGCCCTGGCTCCCGCCACGAAGAGGGCGACGGGGTCGTCCACGCCACGGTTGCGCTCAGCGGTCAGCGTGGTCGCGGTCCGGCTTTCCTGCTCCTCCCGGAACTCCTCCCACAGGGCGAGGTACAGCCCTCGCTTTCCGCCGTAGTGCTGAAAGAGGCTGCCCACCGGGATGCCGCAGCGCGTCGCGATCTCGCTGAGACCGGCGTCGGTGTAACCGCGCTCGGTGAACACCCCCAGCGCGGCGTCGAGCAGCGTGCGCCGGAGGGTTCCGTCCTGCCCGGCCTGTTCCTCCGGCAGACCCGTGCGCCCCTGCCCGCCCGGCAGCTGACGTGCTGCCTCGGCCCCGGCGGACTCCACCATGCCGCTCACTGGCATTCCCCACCTTCATCGGCCCCGTCGCGGATCGCGAGGGCGACCAGTAGTTCCAGGAGGTCGGCGATCCGGCGCGGATTGCGGCCGGTGCGTTCCTCGATCCGGCGCAACCGGTAGTGCGCCGTGTTGTGGTGCACTTGCAAGCGGTCGGCGGCCAGCCGCAGGTTGAGGTCCGCCTCCGCGAAGGTCCGTATGGTGGCGGCCAGCGTGTCGCCGCGTCTGCGGTCCTCCTCCAGCATCAACCGCACCCGGGGATCGACCAGCTGGCGCGCGAGGTCGTCGGCGCGCAACGCCAGGTAGTCGAACGGGGACAGCCGCGGCAGCGCTGCCACCCCGCCCCCGCTCGGCACCAGGTCGAGGGCGGCCCGGGCCTCCTGGTAGGCGCGCGACAGTTCACCTGCGCCCCGGGCGACCGTACTGATCCCCATGGAGAGCATGGTTCCGGCCTGCGCGAGCCGCCGCTGCACGGCCTCGAAGTGGGCGCATATGTCCTCCGCGTCCATGCCGGCCCGGACCACGGGCACGGCCACCACCTCGCCGTGGCGCACGACGACCAGCGTTCTGCCGGCCCAGGGCCCGGCGACGCTGATCGACGCGCTGGCGGCATATCCGTTCTCGGCCGAGGTCGGGTCGCCGGTGCGGGTGTCGCCGACGCACACCGCCACGACCGCCATCATCGGCGAGCGCGGTCCGATGCCGTACGCCTGCGCCGCGGCGAACAGCGGACCGCGCGTCGGCGCCACCCCGGCCAGGAGCTGGTCCAGGAGATCCCGGCGCTCCCGGTCCGCGTCCGCCACCACGTGCTGCTGGTATTCGACGTACGCCTGCGCGGCATGGGTGCTGGCGTAGTCGACGTACCGCATCAGCGGGGTGACGAGGGACAGCGCGGCCTGCTGGGCCTCGGCGGACGTGCCCGCGCAGTCCAGCAGCGCGTCCCACAGCACCTGCCGGCCGACCCGGAAGGCACTGATCCAGTCCTCCAGGGCGAACCCCGCGCGTGCTCGGCGCATCGCTGCCGCGCGGCTGAAGACCAGGTCCTCGGGGGCGATGTCGCGATCGCCGGCCAACGCCGCCAACTGCATCCGGTAGTGCTCGAGCACCTGGTCCCGTACGTCGCCGAAGAACCGTTCGTCCTGCAGTGCGTACGACGGGATCTCCGCGCGCATCACGTCGACGGCGGTCTCCGCCACCTCCTCGACCCGGTCGTGGACGGCGTGCAGGATCCGCCGCCGCTCCCGGCGGAGCGGTTCGGAGAGTGGGGGAGTGCCCAGTGCAGGGCCGCGAGGCATGCCGCCGATAGTCGCCGCCCTCCTCGTGCTTCGTCAACAGGTTCGGCGTGAGACATCTCCCGGCACCTGTGCGCGGCGCACAGTCCGGCGACCGGGAAGTTGGGTGCCCACACCCGATGTGCGCCTGGAACGCCCCCACCTACTGTGACGCTCGCCCACCCCCCCAGCACGTCGGAAGGGGCGTCACTCATGCTCGCGGTCGAAGACATCACCGTGCGCTTCGGCGGGATCACGGCATTGGACGGTGTCACTTTCACCGTCGAGCCGGGCACCGCCGTAGGGCTCATCGGGCCGAACGGAGCCGGCAAGACCACCTTGTTCAACTGCCTCACCAGGCGCTGCACCGCCGACGGCGGAGGCGTGCGGTTCGAGGACGAGGACCTGCTGGCCCTCCCTCCGTACGCCGTGGCCGGGCGTGGCATCGCCCGCACCTTCCAGAACCTGGGCCTGTTCCCGCAGCTCACGGTCCGGGAGAACGTCATGATCGGCGCCCACAGCCGGGGGCGCACCGGACACCTCGCCGCGGCGCTCCGGCTGCCCCGCGTCCGGCGGGAGGAGAGGGCGCTCCGTGACCTGGCGGACGATCTGCTGAGGCGGCTCGGCCTGGCGGACGTCGCCGACCACCCGGCCTCCGCACTGCCGTTCGGCACGCTCAAACGCGTCGAACTCGCCCGGGCGCTCGCGGTACGGCCCCGGCTGCTGTTGCTCGACGAACCCGTCAACGGCCTCAGCCACGGCGAGGTGGACCAGTTCGCGGATCTGGTCCGCTCGGTGCGCCAGGAGTTCGACCTCACGCTCGTGGTGGTCGAACACCATATGGCCTTCGTGATGGGCCTGTGCGACAAGGTGGTCTGCCTCGACTTCGGCCGCAAGATCGCCGAGGGCTCGCCGGAGGAGATCCAGCGCGACCCGGCGGTCGTCGAGGCGTACCTGGGGGTGGCCGCATGAGCGAGCCCACCACCGACAGCACCGGGGCCGCGGCGGGTGCGGAGCGGAACCTCCTGAAGGTTGCCGACCTGCACGCCGGATACGGCCAGGCCCGCGTGCTCCAGGGCCTCGACTTCTCCGTCGCGCGTGGCGAGGTGTGCGCGATCCTCGGACCCAACGGCGCGGGCAAGACCACGACGCTGCGGGCGCTGTGCGGCATGGTCCGCGGCCGGGGCTCGGTCACCCTGGACGGCAAGGAACTGCTGGGCCGCTCGCCCGAGCAGGCCGCCAGGCTCGGCGTGGCGCATGTGCCCGAGGGCCGGGGCACCTTCAACGACCTGACCGTCGAGGAGAACCTGCGCATCGGCGCCCATCTGCGCACCGGCCCCCGGCGGGGCCGCGCCGAGCGTGCGGCCGTGGCGGCCGACCTGGAACGGATCTGCGACTACTTCCCCAGACTGCGCCAGCGGTCGGGTCAGGCCGCCGGCAGCCTCAGCGGCGGGGAGCAGCAGATGCTCGCGATCGGCAGGGCGCTGATGCTGCGGCCCTCTCTGCTGCTCCTGGACGAGCCGTCCCTGGGGCTCGCACCGCTGGTCACCCGCGAGCTGTTCGAGATCGTCCGTGCCGTCAACGAGGAGGAACGCACCACCGTGGTCGTCGTCGAGCAGAACGCCCAGCTCGCGCTGGACATCGCGCACCGGGCTCACGTACTGGAGGCCGGCCGCCTGGTGCTGTCCGGACCGGCCGCGCAGATCCGCGAGGACGGGCAGGTCGCCGAGGTGTACCTCGGTGTCTCCGTCCACTCCCGGAAAGCCGGGTGAGCGCCGTGACCGAGCTGCTCCAACAAGTGGTGGAGGGCCTGGGCTCCGGCGCCGTGTACGCCAGCCTGGCGCTGGCCCTGGTGCTGATCCACCGGTTCACGGGGATCGTCAACTTCGCGCAGGGCGAGCTGGCCATGCTCTCGACGTACGTCGCCTGGCAGCTGGTGGCGTCCGGGATGCCGTACTGGCTGGCGCTGCCGGTCACTCTCGCGGTGTCCTTCGCCGGCGGCATGCTGCTCGAGCGGATGGTCATCCGCCCCGTACAGGGCGCGCCCGAGCTGACGGTGGTCATCGTCACGGTCGGCCTGTTCATCTTCGTCAACGCGCTGGCCGGCCTGATCTGGTCGTTCACCGTGAAGGACTTCCCGCAGCCCTTCCCCGACGGCGGACTCGACCTGACCGGTGTGCGTATGGACTGGTCGACGCTCGGGATCATCGGCGTGGTGGCCGTCGTCATGGGCCTGCTGTATCTGCTGTTCCAGCACACCTCCATCGGCCTGGTGATGCGGGCGGTCGCCTGCAATCCGGCCTCCGCCCGGCTGTCGGGCATCCGGGTGGGCCGGGTGCTGATGCTCGGCTGGGGCCTGGCCTCGACGGTCGGCGCGGTGTCGGGCGTCCTCGTCGCCCCGGTGTTGTTCCTGGAGCCCAACATGATGGGCGGGGTGCTGATCTACGCGTTCGCCGCAGCCACCCTCGGGGGCTTCGACAGCCCGGTCGGTGCGGTCGTCGGCGGCCTGTTCGTGGGCGTCGCCGAGACGCTGACCGGGGCGTACGTGGACGTGATCGGCGCCGATCTGAAGGTGGGGGTTCCCCTGGTGATCATTCTGGCGGTACTGCTGGTGCGGCCCCAGGGCCTGTTCGGACGGGCGGCGGTGGAACGCGCATGAGCACGGTCACCACCACACTCGGCACGGACCGCGCCCGGAGGCTGCGGGCGCTCACCATGGTGGTCGCGGCGGCGGTCGCCCTCGGCGCACCGTTCTGCTTCGCCCCCTTCCAGGTATTCCAGCTCACCATGGTGCTCCTGTACACCGTGGCGCTGTCCGGCCTGAACCTGCTGGTCGGCTTCGGCGGGCAGATCTCGCTCGGGCACGGCGCGTTCTTCGCGGCGGGCGCCTACACGGCGGCGGTCATGCTCGACCGGTACGACACCGGCCACCTGGCCACGCTGCCGGCCGCGGCCGCCGGATGCTTCCTGCTGGGCCTCGGGTTCGGAGTGCCCGCGCTGCGACTGCGCGGGCTGTACCTGGCCCTGGTCACCCTCTCGTTCGCGGTGTTCCTGCCGCCCCTGCTCAAGCGGCTCGAGCCGGTGACGGGCGGCTCCATGGGCCTGACCTTGGACAAGCTGCAGCCGCCCGCGTGGAGCGGGCTGGCCGAGGACCAGTGGATGTACTTCGTCGTCCTCGCCGTCACCGCGGTGGTCCTCCTGCTCGCCCGCAACCTGCTGCGGTCCCGCGTCGGCCGGGCACTGCTGGCCGTGCGGGACAACGAGAGCGCCGCCGAGGTCATGGGCGTGCGGCTGTCGCTGCACAAGACCCTCGCCTTCGCGTGGAGCGCGATGTTCGCGGGTGTGGCCGGCTGTCTGTACACCTGGGTGATCGGCTTTGTCTCGCCCGACTCCTTCAGCTTCGTTCTGTCCATCACCCTGCTGGCCGGCCTGGTGGTCGGGGGGCTCGGCTCGCTGTACGGACCCCTGCTGGGAGCGGCGTTCGTGATGTACGTGCCGAGCGTGTCCCAGGACGTCAGCGAGGCGGCGCCGGGCTTGGTGTTCGGCCTGCTGATCATCACGGTGATGTTCGTGGCCCCCACGGGACTGGCCGGTCTGCCGGGCCGTGTCCTCGGCGCAGTCGCCCGTCGTCTGCCCCGCACCACCGCTGCCCTCGACGGGACGCCACCGGCCGAATCCGTGCCCGATGCGGAGCCGAAGTCCCAGGCCCTGTCCGGCCCCTCCGCGACTCACACCCCTGCGGACCCCGCAGTTGTCGACGCCGAACCCGTGGGCGCACCGCCCCGTACGGAAAAGGAATGAACCATATGCGCAAGACGACCGCTCTGCGGGCGGCCGCGGCCGTGACCGCCGCCCTGCTCACCGCGACCGCCTGCAGCGGCCGGCGAGGGCAGGATGCCCAGGACACCGCCGCCGACGGCGCGTGCAAGGGCCAGCAGACCACCGGCATCACCGACAAGACCATCAAGCTGGGCGGGATCTACCCGCTGTCGGGACCCGCCTCCGCGTACGGCACGATCAGCAAGGGCGCGGCCGCCTACTTCGGTTACGTCAACGGCAAGGGCGGCATAGGCGGCCGCAAGGTCGAGTTCGTCGTCCGCGATGACGGCTACCAGCCGCCCAAGGCGGTCGAGGAGGCCCGCAGACTCGTCGAGCAGGAAAAGGTCTTCGCGGTGTTCCAGACCCTGGGCACTCCGTCCACGGCAGCCGTGTGGGACTACCTCAACAAGCAGAGGGTGCCGCAGCCCTTCGTCGCCACGGGCGCCTCCGCCTGGGGCACGGGCGACCAGCACCCCTGGACCATCGGCTGGCAGCCCAACTACGTGGCCGAGGCCCGCGTGTACGCCAAGTACCTCAAGGACGCGAGGCCCAGGGCCGAGGTCGCGGTCCTCTACCAGAACGACGACTTCGGCAAGGAGCTGCTCGGCGGGTTCAAGAAGGCCGTCGCCGGCAGCGGCGTCAAGGTGGTCGCCGAGGAGAGCTACGAGGTCACCGACCCTTCCGTGTCGGCACAGATGGTGAGCCTCGCACGCTCCGAGGCGGACGTGCTGCTCGATGTCACCACCCCCAAGTTCGGCAGCCAGGCCCTCGCCGCCGACGCCAAGAACACCAAGTGGAACCCGCTGCACATCGTGAACAACGTGGCCTCGTCCGCCGCTGTGCTCAAGCCGGTCGGGTTCAAGAACGTCCAAGGCGTGGTCTCGGCCACCTACTTCAAGGACCCCGCCGACCCGCAGTGGGCCGCCGACCCGGAGATGAAGGCGTACAAGGACGCGCTGCACAAGTACGCGCCCGACGCCGACCCGGCCAACCAGTTCAACGCCTACGGCTGGGCCGTCGCCTCCAGCCTGCACCAGGCCCTGGACGCGATGAAGTGCCCGACCAGGGAAGGACTGCGGGACGCGGTGCGCAGCCTGAAGGACGTGAAGGTGAACATGCTGCTGCCCGGGGTCACCATGTCCACCGGCCCCGGCGACGCCTTTCCGCTCGAGACGATGCGGCTGATGCGGTTCGAGGGCGAGCGGTGGCAGCTGTTCGGCAAGCCGGTCGACACCCGCGAGGAGTTCGGCCCGGCGGCGAAGTGAGCCGGTGGGGGCGGTCCGCGTCGATGCCCCGACACCTGCGGACCGCCCTCGCCCCGTCACCGGGGCCCGGAACCTTGTGTGCCCGCCGGCAGGTGGAGGACCCGACGTCTGCCGGGCACGGTGGCGCCGGACCGGGCCGCGGGTGTGGAGGAGGCAGTCGCTGCCCGGTCGCCGTGATACGTGCCGCCACAGGCCGCCCCGCCCGTCAGCCGCCTATGTTCCAGGCCGTCGAGCCGTCGAGCCGTCGACCGACGCCGCTCACCGGTCGCCACGTCGAGCCCAAGGCATGACGCTCCGCGGGCAATCCAACATTCCGACCAGTCGGTATGTTGGATTGCCCGCCGCACCCTTCTGCCCCAGCCCCTACGGAGCCGAGCCGCACCGAAAGGCCACGCGATGACATATCCCGATGACAGGCGGTACCCGCAGCCGGAATGGCCGCAGCCGTGGACCGAGCCGTACGGCGACGCCCCTCGGTACGCGTCGTACGGGCGGGATCCGGGGCAGGAGCCCTCCCCGTCCCGATACGACGACTCTGCGTACGACCGGTACGGGCAAGCCGCCCGGCAGGAGCCGTACGCGCACGAGACGCATCGGCACAGCGCCGACCTCGCCGCCCTTCGCTCGGCCTACCGCGTCCTCCGCCGGGTCTCGACGTTCACCGCGCTCGGTTCCTTCGTGGTGTACGTGGTGCTGTCCTGCTACGCAACTGGGCTGATGGGGGCCAGGATCACCGGGGAGCTGAGCCTGGGAATGGCCCTGGGGATCCTTCAGCTCCTCGTCACCTTCGCGGCGGTCTTCTCCTACGGGCGCAGCGCACGACGCTCGGTGGACCCGTTGGCCCATGCCGTCAGGGAGCGGGCGGCCGGCCGGCCGGCGGGGGTGGCGAGATGACCGACTTCGGCGCCGGGTCGCAGGCCACCGTCCTCGTCCTCTTCACCACCCTGGTCACCGTCACGCTGATGATGTGCGTGATGACGGGACCGGACCGCGACGATCTGACCAACTTCTACACCGGCTACCTCTCACTCACCCCGTTCAAGAACGGCCTGGCCATCGCGGGCGACTACATCTCCGCGGCCACGGTGCTGAGCACCACCGGCATCATCGCGCTCGCCGGATACGACGGCTATGTCCTCGCGGTCAGCACCGCCTTGTCTCTGGTGCTGCTGATGTTCCTGATGGCCGAGCCTCTGCGTAACGCCGGCAGGTTCACCATGGGCGACGTCCTGGCCCGCAACATGCCCGGCCGGGCCGTGCGCATCGCCGCCTGCACGGTGACGCTTTCGGCCACCCTGCCCTTCCTGGTCGTCCAGCTCTCCGGTGCCGGGTCCCTGCTCACCTTCATCCTGGACATGCCGCACGGGGCGGGCGCCAGAACGGCGTGCATCGTCATCGTCGGCAGCCTGATGATCATTTACGCGGCCCTCGGCGGTATGCGGGGAACCGCGCTCCTGCAGATGATCAAGATCGTCATCCTGCTCGGCACCAGCGTCGTCGTCGCCGCCCTGGTCCTGAACCGCTTCGGCTGGAACCCCGGAGACCTGTTCAGGGCCGCCCAGCACGGCAGCGGCACGGGCCCCGCCTTCCTTCAGCAGGGCCTTCAGCTGGGCACCTCGGCCGCCGACCGGCTGGATTTCCTCGGTCTCCAGATCACCGTGGTCCTCGGCGTGGCCTGCCTGCCCCACATCACCATGCGTCTGTACTCCTCGCAGGACGTGCCGGCCGTGCGTCGCTCCATGTCGTGGGCCGTCGGCACGGTCACCACCTTCTGCCTGCTCGTGATCATCGTGGGTACGGGCGCGGCAGCCCTGGTGGGATCGCGGTCCATCATCGCGGCCGACCCGTACGGCAGGACGTCGGTGCTCATGCTGTCGCAGGTGCTGGGCGGGGCCCCCGCCTCCGCGGGCGCGACGATTCTCTACTCGGCCGTGGCGGGAATGGTGTTCATCACCCTGCTGTCCTCGGTCGCGGGGATGACCCTGGCCGCGGCCTCGTCGCTCGCCCACGACCTGTTCGCCCATGCGGCGCGGCGGGGACAGGCGGACCCGCGTACGGAGATGACGGTGGCGGCGTGGACGAGCGTGGCCGTGGGAACCGTCGCCATCGGGCTCGCCACCCTGGTCCAGAACCGGGACGTCGGGGTGCTGACCACTCTGGCCGTCTGCATCGGGGCTTCCGCGGTGGCTCCCGCGCTGACCTACTCCCTGTTCTGGAGGGGATTCACGCGCACCGGCCTGCTCGCCACCCTCTACGGCGGCGCGGCCTGCGCGCTGGTGCTGATGGTCTTTTCCAAGGCCGTCTCGGGCACGCCGTCCGCCGTCTTCCCGAACGCCGACTTCCACTGGTTCCCCCTGCAGTCCACCGGACTGGTCTCCATCCCGTTGGGCTACCTGGCGGGCTGGCTGGGCAGCCGTCTGGACCACCGGCGCCGCGCCGCCGACAGCCGGGAGAGCCGACAGCTGTACGAGGAGGGCGAGGCACGTCTGCTCGCCGCAGCCGAATGACCTAGGCGGCGGGGGCGGACCGGACAGGCGTCCTCGGTGCCGCCGCCGCAGTCCGCCCAAGGGCCCGAGGCCCCCCCACGGGGCCGGCATGGCGGCCGGATGCCGACACGCCGCTGTGAGAGTCGGCGACCGCATGGCCTGCGACGGTCAGGTGAGCGTGTCGGCCAGGGATTGCTCGGTCCACACCGTTTTGCCTTCGCGGGTGTAGCGGGTGCCCCAGCGTTCGGCCATCTGAGCCACCAGGAACAGGCCGCGCCCGCCCTCGTCGGTGGTGCGGGCACGGCGCAGGTGTGGGGCGGTGTGGCTGGTGTCGCTGACCTCGCACACCAGAAACCGTTCACGGATCAGCCGCAGGGTCGCAGGGCCAGTGGCGTACCGGTAGGCGTTGGTGACCAGTTCGCTGGCGATCAACTCGGTGCTGAACGCCAAGTGCTCCAGACCCCATTCGGCCAGTTTGGCCGAGGTCAACGCCCGAGCCTGGGCGGCGCCGGCGGGCTCCAGCGGCAGCTGCCAGGAGGCGACGTCCTCCGGTGGCAGCATGCGGGTGCGGGCGATCAGCAACGCGATGTCGTCGCTGGGGCGCGCGGGCACGAGCGAGTCGACCACAGCTTGGCATGTCCGTTCCAGCTCGTCCGCGGGGCGGGTGAGAGCAGCGCACAGCTTGCTCAGGCCGATGTCTGCATCGATGTGGCGTTCGCCGATGATCCCGTTGGTGTACAGGCACAGCAGGCTCCCCGCGGCCAGGTCGATCTCCCGGGCCTCGAACGGCAGGCCGCCCAGGCCGAGCGGTGGGCCCGCGGGCAGGTCGAGCAGGGCCACCTGTCCATCCGGAGCGGTCACCACCGGCGGAGGGTGGCCGGCGCGGGCCACGGAACACCTCCGGGACACAGGGTCGTACACGGCGTACAGGCAGGTGGCGCCGACGACCTGCTCGCCCACGGGCTGTTCGCCGAAAGCCTCCTGTTCGGCCGCCAGCAGGGTGACCAGGTCGTCCAGGCGGGAAAGGACCTCGTCCGGTTCCAGGTCGAGGCTGGCGAGCGTGTGGACGGCGGTACGCAGTCGGCCCATCGTGGCAGCGGCGTGGATGCCGCGTCCCACCACGTCGCCGACGACGAGGGCGACCCGAGCCCCGGACAGTGGAATGACGTCGAACCAGTCGCCGCCCAGGCCCGGGGCCGCGCTGGCCGGCAGGTACCGCACGGCAACCTCGACGGCCGACTGGTCCGGAACCGCCCGGAGCAGAAGGCTGCTCTGCAAGGTGAAGGCGGCCTGCTGCTGCTGGGTGAAGCGCCGGGCGTTGTCGATGGCGAGGGCGGCGCGCGAGCCGAGTTCCTGGGCGAGGGTGAGATCGTCCGCCTCGAAGGGATCGGGGCGGCGCGAACGCCACAGGGTCAGCACGCCCAGTACCAGGCCACGTGCGGCGAGAGGTACCACGATCAGCGAGTGGGCGCCCAGGTCCGGGGCGTGGGCCCCCAGGCGGCTTTGGGTCGAGAACGCGTCGGAGGGCAGAACCGGTTCCAGGACGGGCCGCCCTTCGGCCAGGCATCTTGCCTGGGGTGTGTCGGGTGGGAACTCCACCGGCGCGCCCTGGGGGTGGGGCGGGCCGGGTTGCTGGGCGCCGACGCCGCAGACCCCCACTCGTACCACCGGTCCCGCCATTGCCCGCGCCGGTTCCTCACCACGTGTGACCGGCTGAAGCAGGTCCACCGACGCATGGTCGGCGAGTTGCGGCACCATCACCTCGGCGAGTTCCCGGGCGGTCTCTGCCACGTCGAGCGTGGTTCCGATACGGCTGCCGGCCTGGTCGAGGAGCGCGAGCCGACGCTGGGCCCGGTGGCGTCCGGTGATGTCCTCGACCATCTCGGCCACGCCCAGGACGCGGCCGGAGGGATCCTCCATCCGGAAGGCCGAGACCAACGCGACCCGCTCTCGTGCCGGATCCGCCTCAAGGCGGGCGAACTGCTCGGAGTAGATCAACGCTCGGCCGGTCTCCATCACCTGGCGTACACGGTCCGCGGCCCTGCGCGCGTCGTCGGGAAGGAGCATGTAGCCGGTCGGCAGACCTCGAAAATCTGCTGCCGGGACGCCGGTGAAGCGTTCGACGGCCCGGTTGACCCGGAGAACCCTGAGGTCAGGGCCGTGGACGACCAGGCCGATCGGACACTGGCGGTACAACCCGTCGAGAATCGCGCGGTCCCTTTGCCAGTCCAGGACGTCGGCCGCGAGTGCCCCGGCGACAAGCCACTCACGGACTCGGTCGTCGCGGGAGAACGTCTGGGCCCTGAGACCCATCTCCACGAACCGTCCGTCGCGGTGCCGCACCTTGAGCACCCCGAACCAGCCGCCGTCTCTCCGGCAACTCGCCGCGGCCTCCCTGGCAGCCGGCCGATCGCGCGGATCGACGAGGACCTCGAAGGCCGGACGGCCGATCACGGCTGCCCCCGGATGGCCGAGCAGTTCCTCTGCCCGTCGGTTCCATCCGACCACGGCACCCCGGTCGTCGAGCACCGCCAGGGCGGCGAGGCGCGGGGCGAACGGATCGTCGTGGCTTGCGCTGAGCTCCGTCATCCGCATCTCCACCGCTGGCTGACCTGCTGATACACGTAAGCCTAGTGAACCCGGTGGAGCCGCGCGCGCTCCCGCCGTGGCGGGCGCGGGTGACCACGGCAGGCCCGACGGTCCGCTGTCAGCGGTCTGCGGAAACCGCGCCTGGTGTGCCCCCATCCCGTCCGCAACCGCTTCCAGCCCGGTGATCATGTGGTCGGCACCTTCGGCGATCAGGAATACGTGGTCTCCGACGGCAGGGGCGCCATGAAGATCGACACTTCCCCTAACGCCTGGGCAGCAACGAGACCGCCGACCCGCCCTCGCCCGTGCCCACGCGGCGGCCGGATGCTCCTGGGCGAGCCGCGCGCGTCCGGCTCGAAGGTGTGAGCGACGTGCACGGGCGTCTGGTCGGTCGGCCGCGGAGATCATGTCGAGCAGGCGGGGGAGTACGTGGTGGAAGGCGAATGCACGACGACCTGTCGGACACCCCTGGAGCCCGCCATGTGGCGGTGGGTCGCAGCAGGACCGCGGGCGGCTTCCGCGAGATGCTGCCGCAGGCACCACCCCCTCGACCTTGTCCGCTCTCCTCCCCGGAGTCCGCCATGGCAGTATCCCCCGCCTCGTTCGCCGAGGACGGTTACCGCTTCGACGACCTGCGTGCGCTCTTCATCAACTGCACACTCAAGCCGTCCCCCCAGCTCAGCCACACCCAGGGACTCATCGACAAGAGCCGGACGATCATGGACGGGCAGGGGGTGACCACGGAGCTCGTCCGCGCGGTCGACCAGGACATCGCGCCGGGGGTCTACCCGGACATGACCGAACACGGTTTCGCCACGGACGCCTGGCCCTCGCTTTTCGAGCAGGTGATGGCCGCGGACATCCTGGTACTGGCCGGGCCCATCTGGCTGGGCGACAACAGCTCCGTCACCAAGCAGGTCATCGAGCGCCTCTACAGCTGCTCCAGCCTCCTCAACTCCCAAGGTCAGTACGCCTACTACGGCCGGGTCGGCGGCTGTCTCATCACCGGCAACGAGGACGGCGTCAAGCACTGCGCCATGAACGTCCTCTACAGCCTGCAGCACCTCGGCTACACCATCCCGCCGCAGGCGGACGCCGGCTGGATCGGCGCCGCGGGCCCCGGCCCCTCATACCTGGACCCCGGTTCGGGCGGTCCCGAGAACGACTTCACCAATCGCAACACCCACTTCATGACCTGGAACCTGATGCACATGGCGGCCATGCTGAGACGGGCCGGCGGCGTACCGGCCCACGGCAACCAGCGCACTGAGTGGGACGCCGGCTGCCGGCCGGGGGCGGAAAACCCCGAGCACCGCTGACGGCGTACACGAGGCGCAGCACACGGAGAAGAAGGGGATCACCCGGCAGAACGTAGACGTCCGCGAGGCCATCCTGGAGCTGGAGCTGGAGCTGGAGCTGGAGCTGGAGCTGGGGCGCCGCCAGGCGGACGCGGAGAGCAAGCAGCGGCGGGAGATCGACACCGTGCGGGCCCGTGAGGAGGCCGGGACGGCGCGGGTGGTGGAGGGGGAGCGGCTGCGGGCGCAGTGCGTTCCTGAAGACCGAGGAGCGGTTACTGACCAGCAGGTTCACGGCCGTGCCGATCTGCGCGGCACTGTGATGTGGCGGATGCGTCGTCGGCCGGCCGCTCACGTGCTGCGTAGCGGGGCGACCAGCACGCCGGTATGGCCGCGCGTTCCCCTGTTCGGCATCGGGTTCCTGATGGCGTCGACTCTCGCCACCTGCGGTGGAGCCCCGCCTCGTGGCAGCCGATGCCGCCAGTGATCAGAGGGTTCCTGACCACCCTGGCTACAAGCGATCACTGGACGGCTGTGACACGACCGGAAACGGGCGGACGACGCGGACGCGGGTTTCGCTCCAGACCGGATTGGCCGTCGTGCAGTGGTGGAGTGATCTTCTCTGGATGGGTAATACACATGTAATGGGTGTGAATTAGCTGCTTCGGGTGTGCCGTACTGGCCCGCCCCCCTGATCGCCAGGGTTTGCTTGCCTTAGGGGTGCCAGCCGTCCCGTATCGGGGTCCCAGGGAGCGTCCAGCCCTTTCATGCCCGCACCGGTCAGAAGAGGCACGCAATGGATCCATGGCTGATGTGGTTGATCGTCGCAGCCGTTCTGGCTGTGGTGGAGATCTTCACACTGACTGCTGCGCTCGGAATGCTGAGTGCGGCTGCGTTGGTCACGGCGGGTTCTGCCGCGGTCGGGCTGGCGCTGCCCTTCCAGTTCCTGGTGTTCACCGTCGTTGCTGTGGTCACCGTGCTGTTTTTGCGGCCCGTCGCGCTGCACCATCTGCGTCGGCCCCCAGCGGCACGGTTCGGCGTGGATGCCCTGGTCGGCAGGAGTGCTTGCGTCGTCGCGGAGGTGACGGGACGGAACGGCAGGGTCCGTATCGACGGCGATGAGTGGACGGCCCGCGCTTACGACGAGACGCTGGTGATCCCTGTCGGAAAAACCGTCGATGTCATGGAGATCAGCGGCGCAACCGCGATTGTCTACCCTCGGGAATGAAACCATGGAAACCTCGGCGTTCTTGATTGCCGGCCTGATCGTCGCTCTGTTCGCGGTCGTCACGGTGGTGCGGGCGGTCCGTATCGTGCCCCAGGCGCGTGCGCGTAACGTCGAACGACTGGGCCGCTACCTCCGGACCCTGAATCCTGGCCTCAACTTCGTCATCCCGTACATCGACCGCGTTCATCCGGTGATCGACTTGCGGGAACAGGTTGTCTCCTTCAAACCGCAGCCGGTCATCACCGAGGACAACCTGGTCGTCGAGATCGACACCGTCCTCTATTTCCAGGTCACCGATCCACGTGCGGCTTTCTACGAGATCGCGAACTTTCTTCAGGCGGTCGAGCAGCTCACCGTCACCACATTGCGCAATGTGGTGGGATCCATGGACCTGGAAAAGACGCTCACCTCGCGGGACACCATCAACAGCCAGCTGCGCGGCGTGCTGGACGAGGCCACCGGCAAGTGGGGGCTGAGGGTCAACCGGGTGGAGATCAAGGCCATCGACCCTCCGCAGACCATCAAGGACGCCATGCAGAAGCAGATGCGAGCCGAGCGGGACAAGCGCGCCGCGATTCTCGGGGCCGAGGGGCAACGCCAGTCACAGATACTCACCGCCGAAGGCGACAAGCAGGCCGCGGTTCTGCGCGCGGAGGGCAACCGCACCGCTGCGATCCTCCAGGCCGAGGGCCAGTCCCGGGCCATCGACGAGGTGTTCCAGGCCGTGCATCGCAACGACCCCGACCCCAAGCTGCTCGCCTACCAGTACCTTCAGACGCTGCCCCAGCTCGCGCAGGGCTCGGGCAACAACTTCTGGGTCATTCCCAGTGAGATCACCTCCGCACTGCAGGGCGTGTCCCGGGCCTTCAGCGAGGTGCTGCCCCAGTCTCCGGCCACGCGCGAAAAACCCACGGACGACGCGGCTGCCCAGGCCGCCGACGACACGGCGCAGGCTGCGGAAGCCGCTGCCGCGGCCCTCGCCGACGCAGCGAGGGCCGATCGTGGCACCCTCGACTCCCGCCTCTCCCGGCCGCCAAGCTGACAGCCGGGCACGCCGGCCGGACTTCGCCGGTGCCCGTACACGTCCCTGGACGCGACCCGCGTTGAGCGGCCGAGGCGACTCGCCAGCCGGGTCGTCGCTGCTTAACGGCTCCCCGACCACCGCTCATCGGTCGTACGGGTCCGTAGCGGCGGGCCCGGCGCCGCGACATCATCACGATCTCTGCCCGAGGCCGTCGTCACCTACGCCGCCTCGACAAGGTCCTGGACGACCTCCACGACGAACTGCTCGCACCGTGTCCGGCCGAACGCGACTATTTCGTGCAGTTGCTCACCCGCTTGCTGGACCACCACACCCGGACCTCCTGACCCCGCGTTCCTACCGAACCCACGGATACACCCGACTGATACACACGGACCGACCCGCGAGTTCCCGCCGAACAAGCTGCAGTTCCGCTGAACTCACGGGGCTTGGGACTTGAGCAGTTGAGGTGCGGGACATCCCGGTGAGATTGATCTTGGTGTTCGGGCCTACCGCGCGAGGGCTTCGAGCCGGCGGAGGGCGGCGGTCGCCAGCTGCTCTTATTCTGTTGGCGAAACCCGTCAATAACCGTTGCCCGTCGTCACGTACACAGCCAGTCAGTGCCCGTCGTCGTCGGACAGGTGCTCGCGCAGGACCGTGCTCAGGGCGATGGGTTCGCGGCCGAGCAAGGTGACCAGTGTCGAGTCGAGCGCGGCGAATTCGCCGGCGCGGCTGGCTGCGAAGATGCCGAGCAGTTGGTCTGCCGCCTCGGCGGGGACGCCGCGGCCCACCAGTTGCTGCCGGAACTGGTCGTCGGGTGCGGTGCTCCTCGTGATGGCGCGGCCGGTGACGTCGGCGGCGATGCGGGCGATGTCGTCGAAGGTCAACGCCTGCGCCGCCGTGAGCGGAGGCGTGGGACCGTCGATGCAGCCTTCGTCGGCCAGGATGGCGGCGGCTGCGTCGGCGAGGTCGGCGTGGGCGGTCCAGCTGACTGGTCCGTCTGCGGGGAGCGTGACCTGGCCGGACTGCATGGCGTGACCGAGGAACTGCACCGCGCTGGCGGCGTAGAAGCCGTTGCGCAGCGAGGTGAACGGCACGCCGGAGGCGCGCAGGGCTTCCTCGGTGGCGGCGTGGTCGCGGCAGGGCTGGAATTGCGACGAGGCGCTGGCACCCATGTGGCTGGTGTAGAGGATGCGGCGGGCACCGGCCGCGACGGCCCCATCGATCGCGGCACGGTGCTGCTGCACGGCCTCTTCGCCCATCTTGTCGACGGAAACGATCAGCACCTGGGAGGCGCCCTCGAAGGCGTGGGCGAGGCTGTCGGCGTCGGTGAAGCTGCCTTGCCGCACCCGTACCCCTTGGTCGGCGAACGCCTGCGCCTTCTGCGGGTCGCGGACGCTGAGGCCGACCTGGTCCGCCGGCACGCGGGTCAGCAGTCGTTCGACGATCTGGCGTCCGAGCTGTCCGGTGGCTCCGGTCACGATGATCATTTGTGCTCCAGCGATCTGGTGTTTCCAGTGGAATCGTAATTACCGTATCATTGATAATAACTACGGAAACGCATGTGTTGTATCGTTGATATATGCCACCACGTTCACGCGTCAGGGACGGCGCTGCCGCCGTCGACTCCGAGACAGCGCCCATGGACCGTGAGCAAACCCGACAACGGGTCATCGAGGCCGCCGCCGACCTGCTGGCGCGCGAGGGCCGCGACGCCGTCACCACCCGCGCGGTCGCGGTCGCAGCAGGCGTGCAGGCACCTGCCATCTACCGGCTGTTCGGCGACAAGGAGGGGCTGCTCGAAGCGGTGGCCGAGCATGGCTTCGCCACGTTTCTGGCGGCCAAGCGCGTCGACCCCGACCCGCAGGATCCCATCGAGGACCTGCGGGCGGGCTGGGACCTGGCAGTCGAGTTCGGTCTGGCCCATCCCTCCCTGTACGTCTTGATGTACAGCGAGCCCAAGAGGGCCACATCGGCCGCGTTCAAGGCCGGCATGGACATCTTGAGGGGACGTGTCCGTCGCCTCGCCGCCGGCGGCTGGCTCCGCGTTGACGAGGAGCTTGCGGTCACGCTCATCCATGCCACGGCACGCGGCGCGGTACTCACGTGGCTGTCCCTGCCCGAGGACCGGCGCAACCCGGCCCTGTTGACCGCCCTGCGGGAGTCCATGGTCGCCGCCGTGACCAACCAAGAGCCGGCTGTGCAGGACGCGGGCCCGGCCGGCGCCGCCCGGGCCTTGCGCGCCGCGCTGCCCGAACAGACAACTCTCAGCGGCGCGGAGCAGCATCTGTTGAGGGAGTGGCTGGACCGCCTCGCCTCCGACGGTTGAGGTGCCATGGCTCGTGCATTCCCGCGTGGGCAGCGCCCCCGGCGCAGCCCTCTCACTGGATTGATACGTCGTCGCTGTCCTCGGCGGCGTTCGCGTAGCGCAGCGGGTACAGGCCCCTGCCGGCGCCGCCGGCGGTGATGTTGAACTGGTAGCGGCTCGGGAAGTTGATGTGTCGGTCATTCAGCGGGGAAAGCCGGGCCACGGCTACCCACTCCGACCTCATGACCGCCGAGTTCACTCAAGAAGAGTCCCCTGACCAGCAGTGATAGAGAACTGCCCGGGCTGGGCACGGGAACGCGCTGGTGGTGACGCTCCTGGTGCAGCTCGGGTGGGGGCGGTGACGGGGCTGCTGAATCTGCGGCTGCCCCGGGTGGTCGGCTGAGACGCGGGTGGTCGGCCGAGAGCTGATCGGGACCGGCCGCGCCTGGTAGGGCAGCAGGGCCCGGACCGCGCGTCGCGGTCCGGGCCCTGCCCCGTGCGGTGCCGCGCTGCTGCGGCGGTGCGTCAGCTCTGTGCGGTGTCGTCGTCCGCCTGCACGGCGCCCTCAGCTGCGCCTGCCTTCTCGCGCATCTTGCGCACCAGCTCCGCCTTCTGGTCGGCTGCACCCTGGCGGTCGAGGTTGCGGTGCGGACCGTTGTTCTGCCGTTCGGCGCGGGACAGCTTCTTGCGCTGGCCGCCGCCCATGCCCACGGGGTTGTTGATGTTCTTGCTCACGGTCACGGGTTCTCCCGGTAATGATGTGAAGTGATCTACGGATTCATCGGTGGGGGACGGGCGGCGACGTCGAAGGACGTCAGCAGGGGCCCATCAAGCCCTCACTCGTAAATCGGCGTCTGGAAGAACATGACAAAGACGTTACCCGGTTCCGCTGGCTCCGCATACCAACCTTTTCGCCGCCCCGGCGTCGGCCGGGCCTTCGGCGAGCGCCCGGGGTCAGCCGTTTCCTTCCGGGAATCTCAGCACAGCCAGCACCCGCCGGTGGTCGCCGCCCGCCCGGGGCAGGTCCAGAGGGGTGTTACTGGGCCGCCGCGGCCGTACGTGCGGCTCGGGTTTGTCGGCGGCTGCCGTTGGTCAAACGCGATATTGGCAACCTGGCCGCCGCCGACCCTCGCCAGGTCACCCGCGCTGCTGGGCTGCCACGGCGGCCGCGTCGCCCGGCGCGTAGGTGAGCACGCTCTCTTCGATGAGCATGACGAAGCGGCGGCCGGGCTCGTGGATGATCTTTGACCGATCGAGTCGGGCGGCGGCCGCCTGGCCGGAGTCGTCGGGGATGTCCAGCAGCCGAGCGTTGGCGTGCAGGAGTGCGCGGGCGTACCCCTCTGACCGCCGCTCAGCGTCATCGACGGAGTGCTGAAACGGTGGGAGCCGCGCGGCTGTCGCCCGTGCGCGAAGCGTGAGGCCGACGCGTGCACGACATCCACATCACGACGTGCGCCCGCTGCATCCATCGGGACTACTGCCCGGAGGGCAACGCCCTGTACGCGCTCGCGCTGCTCCGCCGGACCCGCTGAGCCTTCGCCTGTTTGCAGAGCTTCGCCGGCGCCGATCTCGTCGGCCAGATGGTGCGCGCCTGTTCGATCTGCCCGTCGACCACGACCGGCTCGCTTATCGGCCCGGCATGTTCCTGACCAGCGCCACGGAGACCCTGCATGTGGGCGACGTGAACGAGCTCGCCCTCCCCCTCCCCCTCGCCCCGGCGGGCGGCCGTCGAGCCGGGGACTGCCACACCGTCTCGTGGGATCTGCCCAGCGGAAACCGAGACCCGGCCCCTTCCCTGCACGCCGCTCTTCAGCAGACACCCGACAGTTCACCGATGGCCAGGGGAGGCATATCGAGCCGTACCTGCCGAAGGGCGAATACAGCCGGGGCGAGGGTCAGGCGGGCGAGGTGTCGGGGCGGGCGTCGTACACGGCGCGGGCGGCGTCGATGTGCGTCAGGTGCGTGATGCTCCACTCCAACAGGGGTGCGGTGGCTTCGCGGAGGGTCCTGCCCATCGGAGTGAGTTCGTAACTGACGTGCGGCGGCATGACGTTGCGGACGGTTCGTGTGAGGATCCCGTCGCGTTCCAGGCCGCGCAGGGTGACGGTGAGCATACGCTGGCTGATCCCGTCGACGGCCCGCTTGAGTTCGGTGAAGCGGCGCGGCCCCTGGCTGAGGTTGCGCACGATCAGCAGCGACCACTTGTCGCCGACGATGCCGAGCACTTCACGGGCCTGGCACGGGTCCTCCGGACGTGCCGACCGCGACTCGCCGCCCACTGTGCCGCTCATGGTTACCTCCAGAGAACCAGGGCACCGAAATGTGCCCTATTGATCGGGGTGCGGCGGGTGCAGCACGATGATGTCGGTTCCTGAAGAGTACCGAGGCACGAACAGGAACCTCAATGCTCCCGCGCCTCCACGCCCCGAAGAGGAAAAGATTCCCCTGATGTCAACTTTTCTGCTGGTACACGGCGCCTGGCACAGCGGCCAGTGCTGGGAGCGGGTGGTCCCGCTGCTGGAATCGGCCGGACACCGCGTGTTCGCGCCCTCACTGACCGGCTACGGCGACAAGGCACACCTGCTCGGTCCCGAGGTGGGGCTCGACACGCACGTCGTAGACGTCGTCAAGCTGATCCACGAGGAGAACCTGACCGAGGTGGTGCTCGTGGGTCACAGCTACGCGGGGCTGGTCATCTCTTCCGTGGCCAACGAGGTACCGGAACGAATCGCGCACCTGGTGTACCTCGACGCGATGGTCCCGGAACACGGCGAGACCGCCGTCGACGTGCAGCCCATGACCCAGAACCTGATCGACCTGGCCGCCAAGTCCGACAACGGCTGGCGCATCCCGCCGCTGCCTGAGATGCCACCGCCCCTCGGCCTGTTCGGAGTCACCGACCCGGCGGATGTCGCATGGCTGCGTGCGACGCTCTCCGACCAGCCAGTGGGCTGCCTGCGGCAACCGGTCCGGCTGGACAACCCTGCCGTGGACTCCATTCCGCGCACGCACATTCACTGCGTCGGCGCAGAGCCGGAAGGCATCGTGCGGCGGCCCGTCCCCGCGACCCAGCCCAACGGCTCCCCCGCACGGATACGGGAGCTGCCGACCGGGCACGACTGCATGATCACCATGCCGGCGGATCTGAGCGAACTGCTGCTTGAATCCACCCTTCGGTAGCGTCCGCTCCGTCCACCCAGCCCACCAAGAGCCATCAGAAACGGCCTGGGCGCGGGCTTTCCGGAGGTCACCAACGCGGTGCCGGCCGCGATGAGCGACTGCTTGACCGCGTCCGAGAGTGCGGCCATACGGGTGGGCACAGAGACATCCAGGCGGCGGGCCAGCCGGACCAGCACGGTGCGGGCCGTCGCCTCGGGCGGAACGGAGATGTACAGGGTGGCTGGTCCGCCCCGGTCGGGCCACTGGAGATGGGGCATCTCCTTGAGGCGCTGCGTGAGTTCCAGCACGGCGGTCGACTTCCCGCAGCCGGAAGGGCCTGTCACCACCAGTGTGCGACGGTCCGTCGGCGCGTAGTGGTTCAAAACCAGAAGCCGTTGCCCCGCCGCACAGACCTCGCGCGTCAAGGGGTCCCCCGGGACGGTAAGGCGCGCGTGGTAGGCGATGCGGGCCTGCTCCGGAGCGATCTTGACAGAGCGCCGTGCCAGTGCGGCGTCGGTGGTTGCGGGCGTGCGTGCGCCACGTGGGCGGGGCACCTGACTTTCGTATGTCTGCCAGGCAAGTGGTGAGGGACGCCAAACACGCGGCGATGCTCGACCGTCGTCAACTGCGTTAATCCGTAAGAGGGCTGACGCATCGGCACGTGTCTCTGTCCCAATGGGCGAGGTGTCGTCTTCCGTGTCGAGGGCGGGGAGCTCGCGCCAGGAACCGTTCTGGTCGCGGACCCAGACACGACCGGGGCCGTAGGTATCAGCATGCACGCTGATCCGTGCGGGAGGGGAGCCGGAGGAGCGGGTGGGCCGCAGGCCGGCCAGGGCCTGCCCGTCGTATCGCCGCCCCTGCACCGTCAGGCCGGCCGGCGACAGGGGCTGTGTGGCGTCAGGCAGCAGATCCGGGTAGGTCGAGGGAGGCAAAGGCAGATGGACCCAGCCCTGGCGGGTGACGCATGCGGTGAATGCCCCGCTCGGCGTGGGCGCGACGTCCGGCAACGTCACCGGCTTCAGTGCTTCCATCTCATGGTGTTGCCACATCAGCCCCGCCCACTCCTGTGCCCACGCCTGCACCGCGTGTGCGGTCCACCGCCCGGCCGCCTCCGCGTCAGGACGCGCTGCGAGGTACTCGGTGAACCGGGTGGCCAGTCGGTGGACCTTGCCTTCCCCCGATCCCACCAGCGCGGGTGAGACGGGCAGCACGCTCACCCCGTATTGCTGGCACAACCGCCTTGGCGGTCTCCCGCTCGGTCAGCGTGCGCGTGTCCGGATCGTACGCGGGCCGGGGACGTGCCGTGGGATCCGCATCCGGCGGTCGTCCGCTGATGACCTCGACGAGATGACGCTCCCACCACAGTGCCTGGGCATGGGAGGCGGGCGGCACGCCACGGGGCGGCACGACGGCCGGACGGGACCGAACGCCCTGCTCGAGAACCTCGAAACCGTCCTGCGCCACGAGACGGTGTACGGGGCACGCCAAGCCCTCGCCAAGCGCGTTGACGAGTTCGGCGAAGTCGCCGTCCAGGCCGATGACCGACCAAGCATGGTCGTCGAACCGGACGCGGTCACCCAGTCCGAGCCGTGCGGCCGCTGGTCTCTCCATCAGTCCTTGCCGACCTCCCCGTAGGCCCCGACATGGCACCCGGGCAGCGCAGTCCCGCCCAGGAACAACCCGGACCACCCTATGCGCAGCAGCAATTTGTATGCGTCAAAGCAACCCCGAATTGAGTAACCAACCGCCGCACGCCGGTACGCACCGCCCGGGGAAGGTGTAGGGCTGAGTGCGCTCCCGGAAGGCTGGCTGATGGCGACTGGGGCAAAGGGGCATACCGCAAGGGCTGCGCGGGGAGTTCCTCAGGCTGAGCAGCAGCAGGCTGTCGGGGCTGCCGGGTTGTCTACTCGTAGGTGGTCTCGTGCGGACCGGTGACACCGTCCTCGGGGGAATCGCCGGGCGCGGGAATCCTCCACTCCAGGTGGTCCGGCCACAGCTTGACGCCCAAGGCACCCTCAAGGTCCACCACGGTGAGCATGTCGGGCCAGACGGTGCCGTTCAGAACGTTGGCGACCACCTGACGGTTGACCCCGCTCTTGCGTGCCAGCGCATTCGCACTCAACTGCTGTTCCGTCATGGCTTCGGCGAGCCTGCGGGCGATGGCCTGTGCGACGAGCGCGCCGCGGTGGATCTGCATCATGGCACGGGGCCATTTCCCGCCGACCACGTACTCGTTCGGTTTTTGCGCACGTCGCGTTCCTCCAGGCACCCGACAAGTGTGTCTGAGACGCGCGCCCGACGCGCGCCCGCCCCACCATGCTACTGATGTAGCACCCCTTGATGCGCCCTGCGGGTTCGATTTTCGGTGGGGTGTCGTTGCAGCCCGTGTGGTCGGGCGGCGGAGGTGGTGGCTGTGAGGGCCGCGCTCGCAATGGCGGTCTCCCCACCGTCCTTCTCCTGCTTCGGCTGCCCTGCTCTGTGACGGCCGTTCAGGGCTGCGCCGAAGTGATT
The DNA here is from genome assembly GCF_042737245.1 of Streptomyces sp. NPDC060002. Lineage (NCBI taxonomy): Bacteria > Bacillati > Actinomycetota > Actinomycetes > Kitasatosporales > Streptomycetaceae > Streptomyces > Streptomyces sp. NPDC060002. The sequence continues at coordinate 14,847 of NZ_JBHWUW010000047.1, read as the reverse complement.
CGCTCGCCGTCCGCGGGAGGAGGGAGGTGCCATCCGGCTGTCGTAGTGCGCTGCGACGAACCGTGGGCGCCCCACAAAGAGTTCCGTCCACGACACCCCTCTCTGTCAAAGTGACTCAAGCCAGGCATACTGGATGATTCATTGAGTCGAGGGCGGAGAACGAGGAGTGCCCGTAGCGGCCAGCACCAACGACCACGGGGCCCCGGATCCGCAGGTGACACCCCGGTCGACCGGGCAGCGGCGGTACTCGGCGGAGTACAAGACGAGGATCCTGGCCGAGTACGAGACGCTCGACAAGCAGGGCAAGGGTGCCCTGCTGCGGCGCGAGGGTCTGTACTCGTCACTGATCACGAACTGGCGCCAGCAGCGGGACAGTGGCGCGAAGGCGGCGCTCGGTGTTCCTGCGGGCCGGCCGAAGGTGGATCCGAGAGAGAAGGAGATCGCCCGGCTCGAAGCCGAAAACGCCAGGCTCCGCAGTGAGTTGGGCAAGGCCCGCACCGTGATTGAGGTGCAGGGAAAACTCTCCGCGCTGCTGGATCAACTCGCCACGGGCAGCGACGGGACAACGGGCGAGAAGCCTTGACGGCAGCGGGAGAGGTCTTCGAGGCTGCCCGCGCCAAGGCCCTGGAATCGCTGTCGTTGCTGGTGGGACGGGTGCAGGCGTGCACGGCGCTCGGTCTGAGCCGGGCGACCTGGTATCGACACCACCGCACGCCCCCGGCTCCGGCGCGGCAGAAGCGGGAGCGCAAGCGGCATCCGCGGGCCCTGGTGGCGGCCGGGGAGGCGAAGGTCCTGGCCGTGCTGTGCTCGGCCGAGTTCGTCGACATGGCGCCCGCCGAGATCTGCGCGGTGCTGCTGGACCGAGGTGTCTACCTGTGCTCGGAGGCGACGATGTACCGGATCCTGCGCAAGCACGGCGAGGTCCGTGAACGGCGCCGGCAGGCCACGCATCCGCCGCGCAAGAAGCCCGAGCTGATCGCCACCGCACCGAACCGGGTGTGGTCGTGGGACATCACGAAGGTCATGCCCGCCTCGACTGGCGCGATATACTGCTTATTATGCCTTTATGTGGCTAATCCCGACGAGTGTTGAACCACCTCAAATGGCGGCAAAAGTAATGCGGACGTCTTCTCAGAACTGTTGGACTCGTCAGCTTGGCTCGGGCGGCAGTGTTCTCCCTCCCTGCCAACGGAGGCGAGCAGCCACGTTTCTTGGGTTCGGTGAGTGCGGCCCGTGACCATGTGCACGGGCCGCCTCGGTCTCGCCGAGGAGTCAGAGAGCCAGGACATCCAAGTAGACGACGCGGCCGATACCTCCCAGATGGTGTTCAGTCTCAGTGATGCACACCCTTCGCGGCGCGTTGCCATAAGGGCCGCCTGTGGTCGACACAGTGCCGGTCCAGGTCGTCTGCGCGCTGCTTCCGGTCGCGGTCAGCGTGACAGCCGAGCCCGCAATCTCCTCCCAACGCAGGTGAGGGTCAGGGACGGCCGGGTTCGCCTGCTCAACCACAGCGCGAACCGACGGACGGCTACTCGCCGCCGCCGAGGTCCCCGTGTACGCCGGCCCCGTCACCGAGAGCGTCGCCGTGCCGGAACTGCGCACAAGGGTGGCCTTGCGCTCCGGACTGAGCTGGATCATCGGGGCCTGGACGACCTTGGACACCGACAGGCCGTCGAGCGAGTTCGGCTGGTAGCGCACCAGCGCCAGACGCACGAACGGAAGCCACGCCGCGGGCGGCGTCCCGTTCGGCAGGGCCAACTCGACGTCGGCATACCAAAGGTCGCGGGCCGCGTCGAAGGAGACGTCATGGCCGGCGATGGTGACCGTGGTGCCGGAGAACTCTGCCAAGGTCACGCCGGTGGCCGACTTGGTCGTGCGAGGCAGTGACGCCAGTCGCGGGTAGGGAGGCAGGATGTAGTCCGTCACCGTGGGGTCCACCCCCTGCGTGGTGAGGTACGGGCGCAGGGCCTGGGGCGGTTCGGCGCTGCTGCTCACCAGCACCACGCCGAGCTTCTCCCCGGCGCCCGAAGACCACCAGGGACGCTCCAGATAGATGCGGACGGCGTTGCCGCGACGCCTGCTCTGGTCGGTCGCCGGGGCGTCCCAACGGAACAGCGGGACGACCTGCCGCACCGCCGGAGGCGCGGGCTGCGCGGTGCTCAGGACGGTGCGTCGCTCCTCGCTCGAGGAGGCGTAGATGCCGGGTGCCACATAGCTGACCACGAGTGCGGCGTCGTCTCCGAGCGTGCCGCCGGCCGTGCGCGTCAGCACCCGGGTCGCCGGGTCGAACAGGTAGTCGCCCTCGGCCGTGGGGGGATCGGTGGCGCCCGCCGGCGCCGGCGCGAGGGGAAGGCCGCTCGCGGCCTCCCTGACCTTCAGGGTGGCCGGCTCCAGCGCGTCGAGGGTCACCCGCCCGTCGGCCAGGGAGACGCTCCTCTCCTCCCGGAAGTTCTCGGCGTAGCGGCTTGTCGCCAGCCCGGTGTAGGTGACGACGCGATGACGCGTGTCGCCGAAGTCGTGCCCGCCGTCGACGTCCATGGCATCGGCTCCGGGGCTGGGATCCGGGGCGCGGTCGATCCGGAGCGACAGCGGGGTCTCCCGGAAGGTGCGCGGGGTGACCGGATCCGGAGTGCCGGGCCCGCCGTCGACGGGCTCCTCCCAGGAGGCCAGCACGTCCAGCGTCCCGGTGGAACGCCGGTCGAACAGGACCTCTCCCTTCAGCGCGAGCCGGGTGGCAGCGGGCGCTCGGTCCGGGGTCGTCATGCGCGCGATGGACGGCTTGGCCAGAGGAGTGCGGACCGCGTGCACCAGGGTGACGGCCTGGCCGGGGGTGATCATCGGGTGGCGTCCTTCGGCGGCCCTGGTGCGCAGCGCGGCGAGATCGATCGTGCTGCCGGGGTGCGCGGCGTTCCACGCGGCGGCCCAGCGCTGAATCCAGCCCCACACTCCCATGACGTCGAGATCGGCGTCGGCGAACCTGGAGGACAGCAGCAGGCGGTATTCGTGGCCTGGCGCCATCGCCACCTTCAGTACCCGGTCGGACCAGGACCAGCCGTCGGAGGCGCCGCTGATCAGCCGCACGCGGAGCGAGGACGCCTCCGGCCAGCTTCCCAGGGCCGATGCCGTCAACTCCCTGGTGCTCCCAGGCAGCCCCTTGATCAGCAACTGCTTGGCCAGAGGGTCTGGCAGATAGGTGACGGGCAGCGAATCGGTGTCGAAGTACCAGGTGTCCGCGTTCGCCCCGGTGCCCTGGTGGGCGCCCGGCAGGTCTTCCAGCCGGGCGCTGTCCCGGGTGGCGAGGACCTGGTAGAGGTCGGGCCGCAGGGGATGACCGTTCGCGTCGGCGTCGAGCATGCCGTGCTGCTCGGCCAGCGCCTGCGAGGTGCGCGGCGGCAGGACGTGCCGGTGGGACTCGGCGGTGGAGCCGGCCGCGTTCTCGCTGCGGATCACCATCCTGTTCACCGATTCGCCGACGGTCTGCGGCTCGCGCAGCAGCACATGGGGCGGCGGCACCGGGTCGAAGCGACGGTGGGCGACTTCCGGCGTCTGCAAGGCCGTTTCGTTGGGGAAGAGGTCCTGCTGCGTGAACGGCAGGCTGTCGCCGGCCAGGTCCACCGCACGGGCACGGAAGGCGTATGCATGCCCGAAGCGGAGCCGGGGCAGGCTGGCGGGCGGCACGGTGAACCGCGGGGTGACGGGGAAGTCCTCGTCCTGGACCGGCTCAGGGTCGGCGAGCGTCCCGTCGGGCTGAAGGGCCCGACCGATCCGGTCGACGGCCAGGCTCCAGCCGGCCCAGCGCATCAGGGACTCGCCCAGGTACAGGTCGGTGTCGTCGGCTTCCCCGGATGTGCTGGGCGCCAGGGTGACCTGCCCTTCCTCGGCCGTGTTCACTGACTGCCCGTCACGCTCGAAGACGTAGGCCCCCTGGCGCGCCATCAGCGACCGCCATACGGGGCCTGCCAGGTCGCGGACGTCCCAGCGATGGCCTCGCACGAGGTCGTCCGCGTACAGGTCCAGGACGCCAGGCCGGGGGCTTCCGTTCTCGTCGTAGGCCGCGGAGTTGGCCTCGGCGGCCCCGTCGAACGCCTTGACGAGCTCGGTCGCCCGGCCCATGCGGGCGACCGACAGTCCCGCCGACCGCAGCGCGGGCAGGGCGAACTGGTCCGCGCCCGCCGCACTGCGCTTCTTCAGCCGACTGCCCTCGACCACGCGCGAGCGGCTGACGTTGTCGGCGAACTGACGAGCCAGCAGCGCTCCGCCGTCCGGGTCGACGGGCACGACCGTGAATCGGTCGCCGAGGCCGACCCGCAGCATCCCGCGGGCGACGTCGCTGGCGTCGGCGTCGCGCGGCGCGGCCTCGAAACGGTTGTCGCCGATCACACAGCGGGTGCGGGGCAGCACATCGGTGCGGCCGGTCGCCGGCGGCGGACTGCTCGCCCAGGTGATCTGGAGGCTGGCCCAGGTCTGTGTCGTGGCCCCGGTCAGCAGTGCGGTCACGGCGGGGTCGTCGACCTCGAACTCCAGGGCGAGCCCCAGGGCTCGCTGAAGCCCGCGGTACTCGCGGGTCGCGGCGATCACCTGGTGGACGTCCAGGTGCTCCCGCGGCTGTTCGGGCAGGGCGCCTGAGCCGGACCTGCGCCCTCGCTGGTGGAAGCGCTCGGCCTGGAGGAAGGCACGGCCGAGACCGTCCGCGCTGTCGGCGTCCGCGGGATTGAACGGAACAGCGCCGTTCGCCTGAAGTTTGTCCTCCAGGGTCGCCGTCAGCTCGGCTCGCCGGGAGTAGCCGCTCTTGCCGTGGCTGCCGGCGGTCACCTGCTCGAATCCGATCGGGCCGAACGCATCGTCCTCGGCGAGGTCGTCGTAGGAGGGCGGTGCGTCGACGGCCGTGGCGCCGAAGCGTCCCCAGCGCTCGGAGAGGAAGGACAGGACATGGCTGACGGGGTAGGAGCGCACCACACGGTTCTCGCGTCCCGCGAAGGAGTGGCCTCGCACCAGGGTCTTCTGGTCGAACAGGGCGTTCCAGCGGGCGCTGTCCGGCGTCGAGACCAGTCTGGCCGGCTTGGCGCCGGTCGCGGGAAGGTGGAGCTTGAACTGTGCGTCCGCGAGCGTGGCGGGCCAGTTCAGCCAGTCCGGGAAGTCGCTCAGCCGACCGTTGCCGGTGTCGATGACGAGCCGCGGTGCGACGTGCACGGTGAAGCGGAGCTTGCCGGATCCGCCGCCTCGGGGCAGGACGGTCCACATGATGTTCTGTCGGGGCATGGTCAGGCTCCCACGGGGGCGAAGGCGGTGCAGTAGGAATTCCAGTGCTGCTGGGTGTAGGCGTCGGAGAAGCCCTGCGCGGGGGCTCCGGCGACGGCGGCGAGTCTCTTGTTGAACTTCGCGCCCGCACCGGCGAGGGCCGTCGCGGAGCTGCCGCCGCCGGCCAGTTCGCGGCGCACGCTGAAGCTCACCGAGGTCTCGAAGAAGCACAGGTCGATCGAGATGGTCACCCTGGCCTCGCCGACCAGCCGGTCGGGGCTCGAGTAGTAGGTGAGCGCGAGATAGCAGTCCACTGAGGCGGAGACCAGCCCCAGTACGCGTATGCGGCCGCTGAAGCGAACGTAGGCGGAGAGCTCCACCTGCTGTGCGGTCGAGTCGCCGGCCGCGACGGTGTGCACCCCGAAGTAGACGCCCATCTTCGCCTCGACGTGGCCGGAGACCACGCCGGCCACGTCGAAGGACGTGCCCGCCCCCACTTCCAGGGCCGTCTCCAGGCTTTCCACCCCGTCGGCGCCGGCTTCCAGGGCGAAGAAGCCGCCACCGCCGAGGAACGAGATGGTGAGGGAGAACGGGGCCTCCCGGGAGTTGAGGGCGAACCGCAACCGCACGGGCGATCCGTCGAAGGGCAGATACAGGCCTGCGAACAGGTTGAGCGTGTCGAGGGAGAAGACACCGAAGGAGAGCGACGGCAGGGCCATCGACAGTTCGGCCTGGATCTGCTGCCCGACCACGCTGACGGCCAGCGGCGACCCACCGGAACCGGCGGGGGCCGCGGCGGCCCGACCCGCCAGGGCACTGGAGCCCGAAGGCACACCGGGAACCGACAGTCGGCAGAGCTTGGCGATCTCCTCCAGGTACTTCAGCGGCCCGTGGAAGGAGACCTGACCCAGCTGGCAGTCGACGTCGGCAGGACGACCCTTGGCCGCGGTGAACTGCAGGGACTTGATTCCCACCGTGACGAAGTGACTGCCGCCGCTGTCGCCCCAGATGTTGATGGCGACGTCGCTCAGTCGCCCACGGACCGTGTAGTCCGCGTTCAGCGGCGGCAGGAGCCGCACGATGGACACGGCCTCGATGTCCAGCCGCCCATCAGGGCCTGGAACGAACATGCGGAGACTTCCGGGGCCGGCCTTGAGTTCGGGACTCCAGGACAGCCGTGCCTCGACCCGCTCCAGCTTGCGGACAGCGCCTTCCAGACGGTCGAACTCCCGGGTCACCACCTTGATGGCCTGCTGCGGGTTGGGCACATCGCCCGCCAGGTTCTTCACCACGTCCGACAGCCGCACGCCGCCCAGCAGGTTGACGTCCAGGTCGGCCAGCATCTGGGACACGTCGAACCGCTCACGCGCCACCTGGGCGAGGTCGCCGGCCACCGGTCCGAACGTCCGGGACAGACCGTCCATGATCAGACCCGGGGTGACGATGCCGCCGCTGCGCTCGGCGGCGAACTCCAGAGCGGTGCGGGCGCTGCCCTGTGCCTTGGCGAGGTACACGCCTGCCGCGTTGTACGCGTCCTCGAAGCCATGGTTGACATAGCCGTCGAAGTACTGCAGCACGGCCGCGGGCGCGTCCGGCGCGAACGCACGGACACTGGCGGGGAGTTCGGCGACCACCTGACTCACCGACGGGAAAGCCGGGACACCCTTCGCCGCGGGATCCGCCATCGTCATGCCGAACGACAGCGCCCGGACCAGCAGACTGGTGTCGCCAGGCTTCGCCGGGGCGGCGAGAGCGACGGACTTGCCGCCGACCCATCCGAGACGCGCGGCGTCGTCAACGGGAGTCAGAGAGTTGTACTTCGTCGCCACGGCGCTGCGCAGCGAGCTGGTGAGTGAACCCCGTTCGCTGATGAAGACCACCGGGGCCGCGAAGGAGACGCGCCGCCCCTGCCAGTCCACACCCGTGAAATGCAACGGAAGCGGGGCGGAACCGGACTCCGCGAGGAACGCGTAGGCGGTGTCGTCGCCTACGACCGGGGCAGCGGACGCCGAGACATAGCGCCGCGCCGCGTCGAGCGTCGGGGTGGTACGGGTCACGGCCTGGATCCGGCGGAACGGCAGCGCTCTGCCGCCGCTGGGCATGTCCTGATCGCCTTCGTAACGACGTTCACGCTCGAGGACGACCAGAAACGCACGGGTACGCAGGATGCCGCTCACGGTGCCGCCGCCGTCCGGCTCCAGCTGGCGCTCCGTGACCTGCACATACGCCGCACGGTGGCCGAAGGGCAGCAGATAGCCGTGCTGGGCGACACGCACCTTGTGGTCGCGTCCCAGGCCCATGCTGTGCGACCACTCCGCCAGTCCCGACGAGAAGGCGTTGCCCGTCGTGTCCCAGGACCCGTGGGCTTCCAGCCCCGCGCCCAGGGCGGACAGTGACAGCAGATCAGCTTCGATGGGGGCGGGCAGCGACGTGGTCCGTGCGGAGAAGTCGGACGACAGGCGGACCAGGTCGTAGCGGTTGCGAGGAGTCAGCGACGTCGGATAGGGGCCCGCGGCGGGCACTGAGGACGGGGCCTGGAGCCACGACGGGAAACGCGAGTCACGGAGCCAGACCGCTCTCAGCGGCCGAGGCGCATCGTCCTCCCGCACGGTCCACTCGTGGTCCTCGCCGTCCTCGCCGTCGTCCACTCGGGAGCCGAGGCGGGTGTTCCACAGTTCGGTCCAGCCGCTGGGCGAAGACGGAACAGCGGCCGTCTCCACATGGCACCACCCGCTGCTGTCGTCAGGAGAGACGACAACGCCGAAGGGCACTTCCAGTGACGTCTCGTGGCTGGTGGGCGCGCGCAGCTCGCCCTGGAACGTCCCGGGCACATCGCGGCCCTGTGCGTTCGGCACCAGCCTGGCGGGGAAGCCGGCCCAGTCCAGCAAGCCCGACGTGGTGTAGGGCAAAGGAAGATGATCGGTCACGTCAAAGGCCAGTCGGCTCGCCGCACCCCACTCCAGCGATACAGGCGCCTGGCCCACGGTGCCCGGATCAGGGAAGGAACGTTCCTGTGCCGACTGCGGGCCGAAGTCCACGACCAGAAAGGCGGGCTGGTCCGCGTCCGGCCTGACCAGCGTCGGCGCCCCTGTCTTGCCGCCGATTCGTAGGTTCACGAGCAGAATCTGAAGGTTCATCATGTCGTCGCGGCGACGGAGCAGCACCGTGCGGACCGGCACCGCGGTGGCTCGCGCAGCAGAACCGGTTCCTGAGGTGAGACCAACGGCATGCAAGGTGCTCACGGCGGCGGCGACAGCGATACCTGCCCCACCGGAGTAGCGCAGGAACAGCCGACGGGAGACATTCTTCTTCGGCGGGGGCGTAGGTGCCACGGCCACCTTCCTCGGTCAGTGATGCGGGGAATGTCCAGACAGCGAGGCGCCGTCGAGACCTGGCGCCCGAACGCGCGCAGGGAGCGGGGCGTTGCAACATGGGCGGGCCGGCCTCAAGAACTGAGGCGGATGACGTTGCGCAGGGCCTGGCGTAGGGTCCGCACGACGCCAGGGTCATTCCGCAGGAGCGGGGCTGGGCGCTCATGGACACGACTGGGCTGAGTCGGCAGTCGGCGAAGGAGGAGCGGGCAGGGCGCAGGCGACCATCACTCACCGGGTCACCACGCTCCTGAATCTCCCGACCTCGCGGTGTCCGGCGAGGTTGACGTCTGGCCTTCCGTCCGCACAGACGGCAGACGGGTTGGAACAAGACAACCGGCATGCGGGCTGGAACCGCCTGAGCAATCACTACTCAGCCCTGTCGGAGCCCGTCGCTGGCTAACCTGGCAACGCCGGCTCCACTCCAACACCGCCCTCGACACGGCCCGCACCACGGCCCTGGAACGTCGCGGCACCATGGGGGACCCGCGCCAGCAGGCCTTCGAGCGAGGCATGGCCCACGCCATGGTCGTGTCCCGCCTCGTGGTGTTATGCGACCTTGCTCGGCGCGTTCCGGTAAGTGCGTTGTGGCAAGGGGAGTCCCTGTTCGGTGAGCAGGGGCTTCTTTGTGTGCGGGGCATGATCGCGACGGGGTAGGGGCAGGCGGCGGGCGGCTTGTTGTGGATCGAGGAGGGTGCGATGCCGTCGGTGCTGGGGTTGATGGAACAGCGTGAGGCGCGGGCGAGGCAGGATCTGGTGTCCTGGACGGAGGTCCTGGAGCAGGCTCAGGCGGAGGTGGATGCCGCGCGGGAGAGGGTCGAGCGGGCCCGGGTGGGGCGTGAGGAGTTTGTGTCGGTGCTGGCCGGGGAGAGCCCGGTGAATACGCCGGTTCCGGTGCTGTCCGGTGGTGAGATGGCTGCCGCCGTGGGATCGGGCGGCCCGGGCGCGGGGCGTGGTGAGCGGTCGCCGGTGTGGCGGTCGGGCATGGGTGAGGAGGTGCTAAGCGGCCTGTATCGGGAGGTGTTCGCCGCGGTGGTGGCCGCTTCGGGGCCGGTGAACGGGGTGGAACTGACGCGGTCGGTGGGCCGGGAAGCGGAGATCAAGAACGAGGTGGAGAAGATCCGTCACCGTGCCTACGCACTGATCGGGCGGCCGGGCTGGCCTCCGGGGAACTTCACCCTTCTCCGAATCCGCCACCGTCAGCCAGCCAAAGCCACCCGACCCGCCATAACCGACGCCCCCAGATAATTCCCGGCGTCGAAAGCCGCAGATGGCCATGTAGACGCTCTCGGTGAACGACAGATACCAGTCCGCGGCCTGGTTCGTCGCCGGGTTCCGTTCCACGCTGTGCATCGGTGCCGTGGCGTCCGTGATGGTGCTGCTGTTGAGCAACGGTTACTCAGGACACCCCCACGCCCGCGCGGAGAAACTGGGTCCGGCCCGCGCCGACGTTTCCGGTCCGTCGGCGACAGACAGCCGATGACCGACGACTGATGACTGATGACTGACTGACGATGAAAGGCAGCCTGGAGCGTGAAGACCTGGTCCGTCCCCGGTTTCACCGAGATCCGCGAGCTGGGGGCAGGTGCCAGCGGGCGTGTGGTATTGGCCATGGAGACCGCCACGGGCGCACGTGTCGCCATCAAGTACCTCAGCGAACGGCTGGTGGACGACGCGCACTTCCGGCGGGAGTTCCGCGCCGAGGCCGAACTGCTCCGGGAGATCATCTCGTCCCATGTGGCGCGTCTGCACCGCTACGTCGAGGTCCCGCACGGCGCCGCCATGGTGCTGGACCTGGTGGACGGCCCGACTCTGCGGGTGCTGCTGCGGCAGGAGGGCGCCACCGTGCCCGAGGCGGCGCTGACGGTACTCAAGGGCTCTCTCCTGGGGCTGAGCGCAGCACACCGGCGCGGCATCGTCCACCGCGACTACAAGCCCGAGAACGTCCTGGTCACGGAGGACGGCGTGTCGAAACTCGTGGACTTCGGCATCGCGGCCCGCGACGGCAGCACCCCCTCCGCCACGGCCGGCACGCCGCTGTACATGTCTCCCGAGCAGTGGCAGGGCCATCCCCCCACCCCCGCCACGGACGTGTATGCAGCAACCGTCACCTTTTTCGAGTGCGTTACCGGATTCCGGCCCTACGGGGGCGACAGCCTGGCCGAGATCGTGACCCGGCACATGTCCTCGGACGTGCCCGCGCAGGACGCGCCGGAAGCCGTCCGCCCCCTCGTGCTCCGGGGCATGGCCAAGGACCCGGCAGAACGGTTCGCCTCCGCGGACGAGTTCCTCGGCGAGCTGGAGGCCGTGGCGACCGCGGGCTACGGACCCGACTGGGAGGACCGCGGCCGACGCGCCCTCACCGCTCTCGTCGTCGCGCTGCTGATGAGCCTGCCGCGCCCTCCGACCGGCGACGCGGAGACGGCAACCGAGATGGCAACCACCGAGCTCACGTCCACCGAGGCAGCGCCGGTGGACGGGGCAGCCGGCGGCGAGCATCCGACGGACGGCCACGGTCGCCGTATCGGCCCACGCGCCCGCCGTACCCCGGTCCTCGTCGGCGCTGCGGCCCTGCTGGTGGTCGTCGCCACGGCCGCGGCCGTAGTGGTGAACCAGTCGTCGGCGGAGAACGCATCCCATGCCACACCCACGAACGGGGCGTCCAGGACATACGCCGATACGCCGGCCCTGTCCGACACCTCGGAGCCCTCACCGGACCGGACCCCGCAGGACGGGCCCTCGACGGGCTCCGCATCCACGCACGGATCCACCCCGGTGGACCCCTCCGACCCGGGAGCGACGACGCCGGGCGAGACGTCCACCGGTGCAGCCGACGACGGCGGAGCTGCCAGCGGCGCGCCAATTACGGCCGTACCGGCGGACGACAACGCACCAGAACCGTCGGCTGCACCGGCGACGGCATCTGCATCCGACGTCGCCATGCAGGTGAGCGCCGTGCAGATCGCCTCTCTGCAGGAGGCTTCGGAGGGCCGGGGCGCGGTGGTGACGGTGACCGTCACCACGACCCGCAGCGACGCCTTCACCCTGGAGCTGACCTGGTACGACAGCGACCGGGCCGGCACTTCCGGGGTCCAAAACGGCAGCACTGAGGTGCACCAGCTCAGCGGGCGCACCACATACCAGCTCACCTCGCACCACGAGTTCACCACGTGCTCGAGGTACTGGGGCGTGCGGGCCGGCAGCACTCCAGCGGCTGGGTCGGGAGACACCTACCAGGACATGGGAGCGCTGGCGTGCATCCTTCATCCGCGTGGCTGAGCGGACCCGGAAAGGCCAAGAGCATGCAAGGCAACGACGAGGACGGCCACCCGGAGTACCTGTCGACGGGCTGGAGTGCGCCGCCCGAGACCAGGGGGCTTCGACGGACGCCGGATGATCAGGCCACCGCCGTGACCGTGTGGCGCACGGGCGTCTACCCGGTGAGGACTCCGCCCTCGCCGGCCGAGGCCGAGACAGAAGTGCTGCCCCCCGTACAGGAGGAGCCGCACCGCAGCCAGACCACCATGATCTGGCGGGGCGAACCTGTCAGCCCGGCTTCGTCCCGCCGCTCCAGGCACAGGGCCTCCAAGCGGCCCGGGCGAGTGCCGAGAGGGACCGTGCCGGTCCTCCTGGCCGTGGCCCTTGCCGCCGCCCTCATGGTGTGGCATCCGCGCTCCTCGGCAGAACTGGCCGTCACCGGGGTCGCCATGACCGCAAGCCCGGCCGATCTGGGATGCGACGACACGGCCGAAGTCATGGCTGTCGTCTCGACCAACGGGGCGGCGGGCACTCTCCGATACCGGTGGCTCCGCAGCGACGGCACAGACTCCGGTGAGCTGCGCGAGCGCGTACGCGCCGGCCAGGGGGAGGTGAAGCTGCCGATGCTCTGGCACTTCCACGGCACGGGCACGCACCAGGCCCAGGCGGTGATCGACCTCCTGGGAGCCCGGCCTCGCTCGGCGGCGACGGCCTTCACCTACCGTTGCCGCCGATGACAGCCGGGGCGCGGGACATCGGTCCACGACACCCTGGGGGCGCGGCACAGGCGCGGGGCTGCTGTGTCGAGCAAGCGGGAGACCATCTCGGTGCAGGATGGCGGGGTGTTTCCTTACTCGAAGTGCCCGGATTCCGGTTGCCCGCGTGCGTGGAGCATCTTCGGGGGCAGATTGGAGCACTTCAGGGAGTGCGCGTCGGTCGACGGGGCGCTGGCGGATCCGGGGTTTGTGGTGCGGGCCGTTCCGGGGCGGGTGGAGGCCCTGCTGGAGTAGTTGTGGTCCCGGAGTCGTGCTTGATGGCGGCGGTGTACCCGATGTCGGCCGGGCGGTACCAGTATGTCGCTCCGGGTGTACGGCGACAGTTGCTGGCGCTGGACGCCGCGCGTCTGGGGAGCTGGCATCTATGCCGGAGTATCTCCGCAGTGGAGGTGGGCGGGGAGCCGTCTCTCGTTGTCCCGGGCGAGTTGGACCAGCCGGGTGCCGTCGACGAACCAGCGCAGCACCAGGACGGCCTGTTTGAACACGCCCAGCGCGCGGGTGCCGAGCCGTTCGCGGTGGTCCTTCAGCAGCCGGGCGAGGAACTCAGCGGTCTCTCTGCGGATGTCGAGTACAGCGGTGTAGGTGATTCTGGACGACGCGTGGAGCCTCTGGTGTACGGAACTCGATCTTGGTAGACCTGTTCCTACCAGGGGCTTCATGTGTATTTGACGCCAGGTCGGCCCCGACAGGGTCCGATCGGAGCGGTGCACAAGTAGGTTGGAGAAGACGTCGAGTTGAACCGACGAACCGCCGATCCTGCGGGTGCGGAAGGAGAGCACATTGGGGCAGGAAGCACACAGCGGGCTTCCGCGGGCAGGTATGGCAGAGGACATGATCGACCGGCTGGCCGAGTATGTGGACAGCTATCGCCCTGGCTGGTCCCGGCGTGTGAAGGGTGCCGCCGAAGCGGAGATCGCCGACTTGGAGGAGCTGTGCGGCCTCGCCGCCCTCGGCTGGCGCTACCCCGAGGCGTACCGCCGCTACCTCGCCTTCTGCGGCCACGATGACGACGGTCTGCTGGAGGGGATGCACGGCGCCTACGGCTTCCAGCGGACGGTTGCCGACTTGCGCGGGTTCTACGATGACGTGGACAACGAGCCCTGGACTGCCCCGGAATTTCCTGTCGTGCTAATTAACACCCTTCACATGCCGCTGAGCCTGGATCTGCGGCCTTCGAGGTGCAGCGAGCCGGCCGTCGTGGACGGGGAGAACCCTGACGGGGTCTATGCGGAGTCGTGGGAGAAGCTGGTGTTCCAGAACGCCACCTTGTATGGCAGGTCGAATACGGCGGTGACCATGTGGGCATCAACGTCCCCGCGCGCGCTGGCCGAGGCACTGGCCCGGACCAGAGCAGCCACCCCGGTCGAGGTCCTGTCGGCGTTCGGCACGGAACACGACCTTCAACCGGCCTGGTTCAACGACTCCCAGCACTTCTGCATGTCCCGCGCCGACGCGATGGTGTGGACCAGCCTTTCCCACGGGGCGCTGTTCCATGTCACTGGCGACAGCGGCACCGAGGTCGGCAAGCTCGGCAAGCAGCTCGCACGCGCCGTCGGAGCCACAAACCTGACCACCTGTTGAAACTCGGTCGGAGGCGGCCACCGAGTGCCACCAGGGACGCGGGAGATACAGCACGTCTCCTGGGCGCCGCAGGACTACTCCGGCGTATTTGGCGGCGGCGCGTAGAGGGCCCGGCGGACGCTTCCGCCAGCATTGAGCCTTTGCAACTCCAGTGCATTGACCCGCCCTTTGATCGTGGCCCTCTCCAACTCCTGCGCGCGACCCTCACTGGCCCGGCGCGGGTGCTTCCCGGGTGCTGGGGTCGGGGCGGTGGTGGCGGGGTGTCCGGCCTGCGGCTGTTCGGGGTTGCCGACAAGCCGTTTCTCATGGCAGGTGGGCTGACGGAAGGGCTCGTGGTGTGTCCGATGCCACTGCCGAGGCCCGTCACGCACCGCAACCGTCACGTTGCCGAGAAGACTTCACTGTCAACGAGGCTCGAGCTTGCTCGGGCTGCATATGAGTAGTGACTACTGATGCGCGGCCACAGGGCAAATGATTAGCGTTCAGATGTGGGAGAACGGCGGAGTCACGGCTAGGGCCTGTGTGACGTCGTGATCAATCTTGCCGATCCGGATCCGTCTGGAATGCGGATCCGGTAGGAAGAGGATCGTGACGCGCAGGCAACTCACCGACGAGCAGTGGCA
>NZ_JBHWUW010000046.1:0-72797 GCF_042737245.1 Streptomyces sp. NPDC060002 | reverse complement strand
GGCCCGGCTTCGGCCCGGGGCCGGGCCCGGCTTCGGCCCGGGGCCGGGCCCGGCTTCGGCCCGGGGCCGGGCCCGGCTTCGGGAAGTGAAGCCGCCCAGGACTGCGCGCAGGACCCCAGCTCTCGACGCCGGGGCATGACTTTGGCATATGCCAGCGTGCCAGCACCGCAGTTGAGGGGGTCGAAGGTGCAACACATTCTCGTCAACAACCCCTCCTCCCGGCCCCCTTGGCCGCTATCGTGGAGGTGATTCACTGTCAGGATCAGGAATCACGGCCATGAGGCGACCAGGGGGGAACCGTGGCGCTGAAGCACGAGCCGACCGCGCCGTACCACTCGGCCCAGGAAGCGTTGCGCGTCCTGGAGACGGTGGCGCGGCACTCCACCGGTGTCACCGATACCGAACTCGCCCGCGAGACCGGACTCACCGCGGAGCGGCTGACCACACTCCTGCGCATGCTGCGCCGCGAGGGCTACGTCGAGCAGGTCGCCGACGGGGCGTACGTCACGGGCGACGCCCTGGCCCGCCTGGGTTCCGCGCACCACCGTGAGCAGGCCCTGCACGACCAGCTCCAGCACACCCTCGACCGACTCCGTGACTGCGTCGGCGCCGCCGTCTACATCAGCCGGTACGTCGACGGCGAGGTCACGATCACCCAGTACGCCGACGGCCCCGCCACGCCGTCCGTCAACGAGTGGGTCGACTTCCGCTCGTCCGCCCACGCCACCGCGCTCGGCAAGAGCCTGCTCGGCCAGCTCGACCACAACGGCCGGCGCGACCACCTCTCCCGGCACAAGATGGCCCGGCTCACCTCGCGCACCATCACCAGCGACAAGCTCCTGCTCTCCCGGCTGGAGGCACAGCCGCCCACGGTCCCGATGCTCGACCTCCAGGAGTACGCGATCGGCACGGTCTGCGCGGCCGTCCCGATCACCGCCGGCTCCATGGCGGGCTGTCTGGCTCTCTCCCTGCCCGTCGAGCACGCCCACCGGCTCCGCCAGGCCGCCGAGGCCCTGAACAGGAACGCGGCACCGGTACTGCTGTCGCTCGCGATCTGACACCCGCCCGGCGACCGCCCCGTGGGCCGTCCGGCGGGCGCTCCCGAGTGGTTCGGAGCACCCCCGCGGACCGGGTAGTATTTTCTCCGTCGTCAACCGCCGAAGGCGGAGGGCGGGAGTCACGCGCCGCTAGCTCAGTTGGTTAGAGCAGCTGACTCTTAATCAGCGGGTCCGGGGTTCGAGTCCCTGGCGGCGCACAGATGAAGGGCCTCTCGTGGACACGAGGGGCCCTTCGGCTTCCTCTGCCGTGAGCCTGCGGTAGGTCGCCCTTCCCGGCGGCCGCCACCACACCGGATCCGCGCACCGGACCCCCTCCCGCCGCAGCAGCGCCCGGTGGATCTTGTTCGTGGCGGTGACGGGCATCCGCTCCAGCACCCGTACGAACCGGGGCGCCATCTTCGTCCCCAGATCGGGCTGGGCGAGCAGGAACTCGGCGAAACCGAGCGGATCGAAGGACCCGGCCAGCGCCGCCATCACCTGGTCCCCGGTCACCGGATCCGGCACCGCGTAGACGGCCACGGCGGACGCCCCCTCGTACCGGGCGAGGATGTTCTCGATCATCGCGGCGGCCAGGTTCTCGCTGTCGACGCGGAGCCGGTCGTCGGTGCGGCCCGCGAAGTAGAGGAAGCCTTCGCCGTCGCGGTAGAAGAGGTCGCCGGTCCAGTACTCCCCGTCGTCCCGGCGCCGCTCCGCCTCCGCCGCCGGGTTGCGCCAGTAGCCCTCGAAGGGGTTGGGGCCCCGGTTGACCAGCTCGCCGATCGCCTCTTCGCCGTTCAGCAGCCGTCCGCCCGGGTCGAGAACGGCCGGCGCGCACTCGGCGCGTGTCTCCTGGTCGAGGACGACGAGACCGGGCCCCGCCCGCCCGACCGCCCCGGCCGGGGTCCCCGGCGACCACTGCACGGCCGCCCCGCCCTCCGAGGAGCCGTACCCCTCCACCAGCCGTACCCCGAACCGGCGTTCGAAGGCGGCCGCGTCCACCGCCCCCGCCTCGGTGCCGAAGCCGAGCCGCAGCGTGTGGTCCCGGTCGTCGGGGCGCGGCTCGGTGGCCAGGACGTACTGGATCGCCCGGCCCACATAGGTGAAGTACGTCGCCCGGTAGCGCCGTACGTCCGCCAGGAATCCGGACGCCGAGAACCGCCGCCGCAGCGCCACCCCGGCCCCGGCCGCCAGCGCGGGCGCCCAGTCGGCGATCACCGCGTTGCCGTGGAACATCGGCATGCAGACGTAGTGCACGTCGTCCCGGCGCACGGAGAACTGCCCGGCCAGGGAGCGCCCGGCGGCGGCCAGCCGGCCCTGGGTGCAGATCGCCGCCTTGGGCGCGCCGGTCGAGCCGGAGGTGAAGTAGAGAAGGAACCGGTCGGCGGGGCCGGCCCGGGAGGGGTCGGGGCGGGCGTCCGCGTACGGGGCGAGCAGGTCGTCGTACTCCGGGGTACCGGTGATCAGCAGGCGGACCCCGGGCAGGTCGAGGCCCCTGAGGAGGGAGAGGTGGGTGTGCTCGGTGATCAGCAGCCGGCACTCGGTGTGCAGGATGTCCCGGGCCAGTTCGGGGCCCCGCCGGGTGGGGTTGATCCCGGCGACGGCCGCGCCGGCGAGGGCGGCGGCCGACAGCCAGAGCGGGAACTCCGGGGTGTTGTCCAGCAGCACCCCGAGATGCGGCGGACCGTCCGACGACAGCAGGTCGGCCAGCAGCGCCGCCCGGGCGGCGGCGCCGGCGGCGACCTCGTGATGGGTGAGGACCGTGTTCTCGGGGTTCTCGGGGTTCTCGGGGTTCTCGAGGTTCTCGAGGTTCTGGGCGTTCTCGGGGTGCGCGGGGTGCCGGCACCACAGCCCGGGACGGTGGTCGCCCCACCGGGCCGCTACGAGTTCGGCGACGGACTCCATGGCGGCGCACGGTAGCTGACGTACCGTCAGATGTGGAGGGCTACGGCATGAAGTCGTCCGCCTCGGCGAACATCCAGTGGGCGGTGACCATGAAGAAGACGCAGAAGGCGATGGCCACGCCGAGGAAGAGCAGCAGGCAGCCGGACTCGGCGAAGAGCCTGCCGCGGGCGGGCGCCTTGGCCGTGGCCTCCTCGGGATGGCCGGCCGCGTAGTGGACGGTGACGATGTCGCCCTCGATGGTCGTGCCCGGGCCGTTCGCCTCCTCGAAGCGGACGGCCCGGCCCTCGCGGGTGGTGAACTCGTAGACGTGGTGCAAGGTCGTGCCGACCATCGTGTCGCCGCCGCCGCTGGTCGTCGTGTACGACCGCAGACAGCGCGCCTCCGCGGTGAGGCCGCCGTCCCAGGCCCGGACGACCCGCCGGGAGCGGCGGACCAGTCCGAACACGCCGAACAGCAGGCCGACGATCATGACCGACGGCACAAGGTAGAAGAAGGCTTCCATGAGCTCCCCCGAGGTCCAGGCGCCGACCTGGTCGTGTCGGCGTGCAGGGAACGTACCCGCGCGCGGACCCGGGGGACCTCAAGCGACGCTCAGAACGTGACGTCGGAGCAGGCGTAGAACGCGTTGGTCGTGTCGGCGACCGTCCACACCGCGACGATCACGTGACGTCCGCTGAGCCCGGACGGCAGCGTGCCGCTGTGCGAGAGGGTGGACGGGGGCCGCTGACCGCCGTAGGGCACGGTCAGGAACGGGGTGAGGTCGAGGTCGGAGCGGGCCAGGTTGTGGTTCTGGTTCCAGCCCTGCTTGGTGACGTAGTACTTGAAGTCGGTCGTGGCGTGCATGGCGGTGAACTGCCACCGGAAGGTGTAGCTCTGACCGCCGGTCACCTTGGTGGCCGGCCACGCCCCGCCCGAGGGGGTCTTCGGGCTGTCGAGCTGGGCGAAGCGGGTGTTGTTCGCGGAGCAGATCCTTCCGTCGGCCGCGCCGGACGCCGGGAAGCCCTTCGGGCCCTCGACGCTCTGCGGCTCCCACTGGATGTCACCGCAGTTGGTGACGGAGCCGTTCTGGCAGAGCTTCTGCCGGCTGATGGGGAGGTCGGTGTAGCCGTGGCCGCTCGCACCCCCGGCGGTGAGCACGAAGGCTCCCGCCGTGGTGAGTCCGAGCGCGGCGGCGTACCACTTGGTCTTTTTGCGCATGCTGCCGCTCCTGGAGAACGTGGGGAGTTCACTGAGCTGAGCCGTGCAGGTCTAGACCAAGTTCGAGATTATTGCCGTTTCTTGGCTGTGTCCATATCAAAGACGGGTCCGGCCCCGGGCGCGGTCCCCCGTTCCCCGCGGCACGGCACCCCCTTCCCCGCGGCACGGTCCCCGCGTCACGGCCCCTGTTCCCCGCGCCCCGAGCAGAAGGCGACGGTCAGGTCCTTCACCAGGGCCTTGCGCTCGTAGTCGTCGAGTTCCACGAGACCCCGCATGGTCAGCCGGGTCACCGTGTCCTCCACCGAGTCCACGACCGAGGTCAGCATGCTCGCCCGGTGCTGGGCGTCGAGCGCGGCGATCCGGCGGCGGTGCATCGCGGCGGCGACCTCGGGGGCGTACTCGATCCGCAGCGGCCGTACCGAGAACACCTCCAGGCCGATCGCGCCCGCGTCCTGCGCGACCCGCCTGGTCAGCGCCTCCCCCGCCGCCTCCACCGACCCCCGTCCCGCGCCCGGCGTCTCCACCGGGATCCGGGCCAGGGCCGCCTCGACGCACTCGCGCAGATACGTCTCGTGGTCCTCCACGCCGAGCGTGGCCCGCGCGGTGTCCCGCACCCGCCACACCACGAGCGTCACCACCCGCAGCGCGACCCCGCTGCCGTCGGCGGCGGGCATCGGCTCGCTGCGCCAGTGCCGCAGCCGTACGTCCACCCGGCGGCGCAGCAGCAGCGGGTTGACCCACAGCAGACCGGTGCGCCGCACGGTCCCCCGGTAGCGGCCGAACAGTCCGAGCACCCAGGCCCGGCCGGTCCGCCCACGGGCCAGACCGCCGAAGCCGAACAGCCCCAGCGCCCCCGCCCCCGCGTACGCCGCCCACTGCGCCGGACCGAGCCCGGCGCCCGCGAAGTCCGGCAGCCGCAGTGCCTGCGCCGCGTGCGGCGGCAGCACCCCGGCCCACCACGAGGCGGCCGCACAGCCCGCCGCCCCGCACATCCCGGCGAACACGCCCGCCGCGCCGGGCAGCACCCGGGCCGGCCGCTCCACCAGGTCCGGGTCGACCTGCGCCACCGGGCGGGGCTTGGCCGGCGTCGGCCGGCGCAGCCGCGGCTGCTCGCCGGTGCCCGCCCGGCTGCCCACCACGGCGGGCCCGAGCGGCACGGGCCGCGGCTCGGGCTCGTCGCGGAACAGCAGATGGACGGGGATCTCGGTGGTCGCCTCGTTCTGGATGAGCCGGGTGGGCCTGGACGGGCCCTCGGACTCGGGTGTCGGTGAAGTGGTCGTGTTCATTGCGTGCCTCCAGCCTCCGCGCCAGATACGCCATGACAGTGAGATGGGATCAAGGAAGCGAGCGGGTCCCGCTCCGGTCTACGAGAAGAGCCGCCGCCAGGTCTCCGGGCCCGGGTAGCCGTCCGCCGCGCCGCCGCGCCAGCCCTGGGCGCGCTGGAAGGCCTCGACCCCTCGCCGGTCCGCCTCGCCCCAGCGCACTCCGGGACCCGTCGTGTAGTACCTGCCGAACCCCTTCTTCACCAGCTGCCTCCCCAGCTGGGTGACGTACGCGTTCTGCGCGCCGGGCCGGAACATGCCCCGGCCCGGGTACGCGGGGACGCGCGGCACCGAGGGCGCGCCGGCCGCCCCGGTCGCGGGATACCCGCCGGAGCCGAAGCCGGAGTCCGGGCCGGTGCCGGTCGTCGGGGGCTGCGCGGGGGTGATGTTCCTGCCCTGGCCGGAGATCAGCAGGGCCCAGGTACTCGGGCCGGGGATGCCGTCGGCGTCGGCGCCGCGCCAGCCCTGGGCCTGCTGGAAGGCGAGGGTGGCCCAGCCGTCGGACGCCGACCACCTCGGTCCCGGGCCCGAGGCGTAGAAGCGTGCGCCGCCGCGCTCGACGAGGAGCCGGCCGAGCTGGGTGACGTACGGGTTGTTCGCGCCGGGCCCGAAGGCCGTCCGCCCCGGGAACGACATCGTCATGGCGCCCCCGGCGCCGGGCTTGTTCCCGGCGACGGCGGTCGTGCCGACCTGTTCCCCGGAGCCGGGAGGGACCGCCGTGAGGCCCTTGTACCGGTAGGGCACGTAGCGGTCCGAATGGCTCCAGTAGGCGTAGGGAGTGGGCTGCCGGCGGGTGGTCGGGCGGGTCTGCTCGTAGACGAGGTAGTAGCTGTGCGTGTAGTCCGTCCAACCGCCGAAAATGACGACGTGCGAGCCTTTCTCGGGGTCGGTCGGATTGTGGAACAGCAGAATGTCGCCGGGCTGGAGCTCCTCCTTGGTAATCCGTGTCCCGTACTGGTGGAGACTGCCCGTCCACTCGTTACCGGGCAGGTTCCAGGCCTTGGAGACGAAGCCCGAGCAGTCCTGCCGGTAACCGTCGTACCAGTAGGTGCTCATGCTGTACGGCACCTCTGCCGAAACCCATTCCTTGGCCCGTCTGATGATGTCCGCCCGGGTCGTCGGGGGCGTTTTCACCGGTCCCGCCACTCCCCCCGGCTGGGCCGGCTGCCCGGCCGGACCGTGCAGCGGCGCCTTGCCGCCCTGTGGGGTCTCGGGCTCGTCACCTGCGGGTACGCCGGGCCGGTCGGAGGTATGCGGGGCCGCGAAGGCGGGCACCGCGTGGGCGGTGCCGAGCGCCGCGGCCGCCGCCGTGGCGACGACCACCACGCGATGGGCGGCCGGGTGACCGCCGAACCGGGCGGGCGGGGAATTCGACCCCGCCCACCGCCGGGATACGCATCCGGGGCACTCGCAGTCACTCTCGGGATCGAATTCCTCGAATACCGGAGAGCCCATGCGATTCCCCTCACACTCCAGCTGGAAATGTCCGCGACTGTGCACGTTCGCCAGTTTCTCAACTGTCTTCCCGCCGCGCATGCTGACGGTCCGAATGATGTACACGACACCCGCCCGGCCCAGTGGCGCGGCGGCCCGGCGGCCGGGTGGTCCGGGACACCCCCGGGGGTCCTGTAGAGTTCTCACGTCAGCAGGCGCCGCTAGCTCAGTTGGTTAGAGCAGCTGACTCTTAATCAGCGGGTCCGGGGTTCGAGTCCCTGGCGGCGCACAGACACCGAAGGCCCTTCGCGAAAGCGAGGGGCCTTCGCTCGTATGCGCGCACACGGCGGCGCGCACACGGCGGCGCGCACACGGGCGGGTGTACACACGGGCGGGTGTACACACGGCGGGCTGTCGTGTCCGCCCGTCCCGTAACTCCCCCTGCTCAATCCCGACATAAGACCCGCGTCGCACACGAGAGTGCCGGAAAACGGTCGCCACCGCCGTCCACGGGGTAGGTGAACCTCACAGCCTCCCGCGCCGGTCCCCGGGCTACTCCCGCAGCCCGGGCGCGCGCGGTCGAGGACCGGCCCGGTCGGCGGTTTCGGGGGAGCGGGCCGTCGACCGGGCCGGGTGCCGTCGGACCGGTGCCGTCGGGCCGGGTGACGTCGGGTCGGTGCCGCCGGACCGGTGCCGTCGGACCGGTGCCGTCGGACCGGTGCCGTCGGGCCGGTGCCGTCGGACCGGTGCCGTCGGGTCAGACGCCCGTGCCCGTCAGATACGCCGACACGATCACGTTCGCCGTATAGCTGCGGCTCACCCGGTCGAAGGTGCCGCCGCAGGTGATCAGGCGCAGTTCGGCGCGGTCCGGCTGCCGGGGGCCGTAGGCCCGCCGGGCGTCGAAGCGGTCGCGCTGGACCACCTCGACGTCGTCGACGGTGAACTCGGCGACCTTCCCGTCGTCGCGGACCACCCGTACCGTCTCGCCGGCCTTGATCGTGCTGAGCTTGTAGAAGACGGCGGGCCTGGTCTCGGTGTCGACGTGCCCGACCAGCAGGGCCGTGCCCCGCTCGCCGGGTTCCGCACCGTCGGCGTACCAGCCGACGACGCCCGCCTGGTCGAAGGGCGGTGGATCGATGCCCCCCTCGGTGTCCAGTCCGCGGGCGACGACCGGGGCCTGCACACCCAGGTCGGGAATGTCGATGCGTTGCGGCAACGCCTGCCCCAACGGCTTCGCGGCGGGCGGGAGTTCGGCATCCGGCGGGCGGCCGACCGCGGCCATGTCACCGGTGGCCGGGGCGGATATGCCGTGCCGTACGTCGGTCACCTCGCGCCCCCACAGCCACAGCCCGAGCAGCAGCACCGCCCAGGCCAGACCGGTGAGGAAGCGGCCGGAAGAGCGTTCGCGGTCGGACATGCTCAATCCGCCCTGCGTCTGCGGTGCACCCCGCGGAACACGACGGCGGCCGCGGCGACGCCCGCGAGCACCAGCCCGACGACCGCCTGCACGGTGCCGGGACCGTCCACCCGCGCCTCCTCGACGGCGGCGAGCGGGGCGAGGGGAGCCAGCGGGGCGGTGCCGCCGCCGCCGGCGTGCACCGGGGCGACGGGAGAGGCGGGCGTGGACGGCCCGTACGGCTCCGCCGACTCGAAGTCCGACGACCGCGACGCCTGCGACGACTCGGCGGACGACGAGGCGACGACCTTGAGGTGGCCCTTCACCTTGAAGTCGACGCAGGTGATCTGTACGTCGTAGGTGCCCGCCCCGATCGAGGAGCGGACCCGGGTGTCGCCGACGAGCGTGCCGCCCGCGTCGGCGAGCTGCGCGTCCGCGACGAAGGCGTCCGAGACCGCGGTGGCCGTTCTGCCGCCGCAGCCGCTGACCTTCAGCGTGACCTCGGCGCCGGGTGCGGGCGTGGACGGCGTGATCGAGACGCTGCCGCCCTTGTCCCCGCCGCCTTCACCCGAGGCGTACGCCGTCGGGATGAGCACCGCGGCGGTGACCGCGACTCCTGCACAGACAGTGATTTTCAGTGAACCCATCGTGAACCTCCAGCTGGTTGGAGACTCCCCCGCCGGGACCCGACGCGCATCCCCAGGCGGGGCATCAGTGCTCCGTACGAGTGGCTCACGCCGTGTTACGGGTTTCAGATCCGGTCGACGAGATCCGCGATCGAGTCCACGATCTTCGACGGGCGGTACGGGAAGTTCTCGACCTGCTCGGGCCGGGTCAGACCGGTGAGCACCAGGAACGTCTGCATGCCGGCCTCCATGCCCGCGAGGACGTCGGTGTCCATGCGGTCGCCGATCATCGCGCTGCTCTCGGAGTGGGCGCCGATGGCGTTCAGGCCGGTGCGCATCATCAGCGGGTTGGGCTTGCCCGCGAAGTACGGGTTCTTGCCGGTCGCCTTGGTGATCAGCGCGGCGACGGCTCCGGTGGCCGGGAGCGCGCCCTCGGCGGAGGGGCCGGTCTCGTCCGGGTTGGTGCAGATGAACCGGGCGCCGTCGTTGATGAGCCGGACGGCCTTCGTCATCGCCTCGAACGAGTAGGTGCGGGTCTCGCCGAGGACGACGTAGTCGGGCTCGTGGTCGGTGAGGATGTACCCGATGTCGTGCAGCGCGGTGGTCAGACCGGCCTCGCCGATGACGTACGCCGTGCCCTCGGGCCGCTGGTCGTCCAGGAACTGGGCGGTGGCCATCGCCGAGGTCCAGATGTTCTCGATCGGCACGTCCAGGCCCATGCGCCGCAGCCTGGCGTGCAGGTCGCGCGGGGTGTAGATCGAGTTGTTGGTCAGGACCAGGAACGGCTTGCCCGAGTCGCGCAGCTTCTTCAGGAAGGCGTCGGCGCCGGGGATCGGTACGCCCTCGTGGATGAGCACACCGTCCATGTCGGTGAGCCACGACTCGATGGGCTTGCGGTCTGCCATGTGCGGGATCTCCCTGCCGTACGCGAACGCGAGTACGCGGTTGCCGCGCCTGTACGCGGTGCTGTCTCTGCACGCGGTTGCTGCGTGCGCCCCAGCCTAAGCACAGGCCCGATCTTGAGGGAATGCCCGGTGGTGAGGCGTCCACCGGCTGGGACGCGGCCTCGGTTCAACGGCGTCGCCGGGCCAGTCGGCGGGCCAGCAGCAGGACCGTCCCGGCGGCGAGGAGACAGACGGTGCCGCCGACGAGAACGGCGGGTGAGCCGAGGCCGGTACGGGCGAGTTCCTCGGCCTCGTCGGCGAGGGAGAGCCGGCCGGTGTCCGCGGCGGAGGCGTCCGGCGCGGGAGTGGGGGCGAGGGGGGGAACGGGGGCCGCGGTGGCGGTGGCGGCGTGGGTGGTACCGGGGGTGGGGGCGGCCGGGTCGAGGCCGGGGGTGGTCTCGCGGGCGGTCTCGGGGGTGGTCTCGGGGGTGGTCTCGCGGGTGGTCTCGCGGGTGGTCTCGCGGTCGGGGGCCGTACCGGTCTCGACGGCGAAACGGTAGTCGTTCGACTGTCCGATCCAGTCGCCGTCGTCGCCGTGCCGCTGGACGACCGCCGCGTTGGCGGTGACGTCGTTGGGCGCGGTGTCCGAGGTGAGGGCGAGGCGCAGCTTGACGGTGAGGGTCCGGCCGGGGCCCACGGTGAAACCGGGGAAGCGGTCGGTGCCGTCGGCCTGCCCGTCCGGCTGCCCCTCGGTCTCTTGGGCGGTGGGCCCGTCGGTGAAGGCTCCGACCAGTTCGTCGTCGTCGGTGGGTTCGAAGCGGACCGGGTGCGGTTGGCCGTCGGCGTAGAACTCCAGGCGCGCCTGGGACGGCTTCAGGGTGCGTCCGGCGTCGACCAGGACGACGACCGGGTGGATCCCGTCGCAGGTGAGGCGGGTGGTGTTGGTGAGGTCGAGATACCAGATGCCGTATCCGCCCCCGGCCCGGTAGGAAACCGGGCCCCCGTGCAGCCGGGTGGTGAGGGGGAAGCCGGCGCCGTCGGGACCGGCGCAACTCGGGCCGGCTTCCGCGTGGGCGGGCGCGGGGAGGAGGGCGGCGGCCACGGCGAGGCAGAGGGAGACAGGCGGGCACAGTCGCATGAACACGTGAGCCTGCACGGAGGAACCCGGCGGGCGGGAACGGCACACCGTACGACCGTACGAATCCCCTCGTTCGGCTCAGCCGTCTCCTCGGCCGAACACCGGGGCCAGCAGCAGTTGGGCCGCGCCCTCCGCGACGCCTCGGGCTCCGCCGGGGGCGAGGCGTACCGGTACGGCGCCCTCCCGCGAACCCTCGCGGCGGGCGTGGGCGTCGAGGACGGTGGCCACTCCCCTTACGAACGGCTCCGGCGCGGCCGCGATCGTGCGGCCGCCCAGCAGCACGGCGTCGATGTCGAGCAGGCCGGCCAGGTTCGCGGCGCCCTCGCCGAGCACCCGCGCCGCCTCGGCCAGGTCCCCCCGGGCGATGGCCGCGAGGCACAGCGCCTCGACGCAGCCCCGGTTGCCGCAGGGGCAGGGCGGCCCGTCCAGCTGGATGACCTGGTGGCCGAACTCCCCCGCGCCGGTGCGGGCGCCCCGGTGCACGGTCCCGCCGATCACCAGGCCGGCGCCGAGGCCCGTACCGAGGTGCAGGCAGGCGAAGGAGCCGCGTTCGCCGCCGACGGCGAGGCCGAGCGCGGCGGCGTTGGTGTCCTTGTCGACGACCACCGGCACCCCGAGCCGCGCCGCCAGCACGTCCCGCAACGAAAACCCGTCCCACTCGGGAAAGCCGGTGACCCGGTGCAGCACCCCGCGGGCGTGATCGAGGGGCCCGGGAAGCACCACCCCGACCCCGAGCAACGTCGACGCGACACCCCCGCCACCGGGCCCCGCGGCGGGGGCCGTTTCCCCGAGGACCTGTGTCACCTCGCGCACCACCGCGCCCAGTACCGCCTCCGCCCCCGCACCGAGTGACAGCGGGACGCACCGCTCGCCCACCACGCGCCCGTCGAGGTCGGCCAGCACCACCCTCAGCTCGTCCCGGTCGAGGTGGACGCCGATCGCGTGGCCGGCCTCGGGGACCAGCCGCAGGACCGTGCGTGGCTTGCCGCCGGTCGACGCGCGGTGACCGGCCTCCGCCGCGAGTCCCTCCTCCCGCAGCCGGGCGGTGATCTTGCTGACCGCCTGCGGGGTGAGACCGGTGCGCTCGGCGAGCTCCAGCCGGCTGATGCCGTCGGGCCCGGCGGTGCGCAGCAGGTCGAGCACGAGCGCGGTGTTGTGGCTGCGCGGGGCGAGCAGGTTCACACCTGCCGTACGCCCCGTCGGGCGGCCTGTCGTACGACCTGTCGTGCGGCCCGTCGCGGGGTCCGGGCGGCCTCCGCCGTTCGTCCTGTTCACCCCGCCATTCTCTCCCGCGCTTGCACTTTAGCAACAGCGTTGCCAAAGTGGTTCGCATGACTGGACGCACAACTGGCGAGACCGACTCCGACACCCGCGCCGGCACCGGGACCCGCACCGGCCCGGCCTCCCCTCCGCTCCGCGTGGGCCTGATCGGCTACGGCCTCGCGGGCTCCGTGTTCCACGCCCCGCTGATCGCCGCGACCGAGGGCCTCGTCCTCGACACGGTGGTCACCTCGAACCCCGAGCGGCAGGAGCAGGCCCGCGCCGAGTTCCCGGACGTACGCGTCGCCGCCACCCCCGACGACCTCCTCGCCCGGGCCGGCGAACTGGACCTGGTCGTCATCGCGTCCCCGAACAAGACGCACGTCCCGCTCGCGACCGCCGCGCTGAAGGCCGGCCTGCCGGTCGTCGTCGACAAGCCCGTCGCCGGCACCGCGGCCGAGGCGCGGGAGCTGGCCGGCCTCGCCGAGGAGCGCGGTCTGCTGCTGTCCGTCTTCCAGAACCGCCGCTGGGACAACGACTTCCTGACCCTCCGCAAGCTGCTCGACGAAGGCGGACTGGGCGACGTGTGGCGCTTCGAGTCCCGGTTCGAGCGGTGGCGGCCGCTGCCGAAGGGGGGCTGGCGGGAGTCCGGCGACCCGGCAGAGATCGGAGGTCTCCTCTACGACCTCGGCAGTCACCTCGTCGACCAGGCGCTGGTGCTGTTCGGCCCGGTGGTCTCCGTCCACGCCGAGGCGGACGTCCGCCGGCCCGGCGCGGAGACCGACGACGACACCTTCATCGCGCTGACGCACGCGAGCGGCGTCCGCTCCCACCTCTACGCCTCCGCGACGACGTCCCAGCTCGGCCCGCGCTTCAGGGTGCTGGGCTCGAAGGCGGGCTATGTGAAGTACGGCCTGGACCCCCAGGAGGCGGCCCTGCGCGAGGGCGACCGGCCCGACGGCACTCCCGGCTGGGGCACCGAGCCGGCGGAGCTGTGGGGCCGCGTCGGCGCCGGGGAATCGCCGCTGACCGGCGGCGGACGAGCCGAACAGACCCTCCCCGGCGACTACCCGGCCTACTACGCTGCGGTGGCCAGGGCACTGATCGACGGCGGCCCCAATCCGGTGACCGCCGCCGAGGCGGCCGCCGCCCTGGACGTACTGGAGGCGGCCCGCCGTTCGGCACGAGACAAGGTGGCGGTGACGCTGTGATGGGAACCCACCAGATGACCCCGAAGTTCACCCCGGAGATCACTCCGACCCTGGAGGAGCTCCAGGCGCAGGAACGACGGCTGATCTTCCGCCGGTTCACGAACGACGACGCGTGGGAGCTCGGCTCCCTGCTGGTGGAGCTGGCCCGCGAGCGCCAGGCGCCGGTCGCCGTCGACATCCACCGGGCCGGCCAGCAGCTCTTCCACGCCGCCCTGCCCGGTTCGACGCCCGACAACGACGCCTGGATCGCCCGCAAGCGCCGGGTGGTGGAGCGCTTCGGCGCCTCCTCCTACCTGGTGGGCTCCCGCTTCCGCGCCAAGGGCACGACGTTCGAGGACTCCTCCCGCCTGGACCCCGACGAGTACGCGGCGCACGGCGGCTCCTTCCCCGTCAACGTGGAGGGCGTGGGCATCATCGGCGCGGTGACGGTGTCGGGCCTGCCCCAACTGGATGACCACCGCTTCGTGGTGGAGGTACTGGAACAGTTCCTGGAGAAGTACCTGGGCTGAAGCGCGCCCGAAGGGGCGCGGGGAACTGCGCGACCAGCCACGGACCGGCCCGCAGCCGACAGCCGACCTCGGTTCCCCGCCCCCGGCGGAGCGCTTACGCGTCCTTGAACTCCTGGCGCTGGCGTCCGAGCCCGGCGATCTCCAGCTCCACCACGTCCCCGGCCCGCAGGTACGGCTTGGGCTCCGGCCGGCCCATGGCGACACCGGCGGGCGTCCCGGTGTTGAGGACGTCCCCCGGGTACAGGGTCATGAACTGACTGACGTACCGGACGACCTCCCCCACCGGGAAGATCTGCTCACCCGTGGTCCCGTCCTGTTTCAACTCGCCGTTGACCCAGAGCTTCAGGGAGAGGTCCTGCGGGTCGGCGATCTCGTCGGCCGTCACCAGCCACGGGCCCAGCGGATTGAACGTCTCGCAGTTCTTCCCCTTGTCCCAGGTCCCGCCCCGCTCGATCTGGAACTCCCGCTCCGACACGTCGTGCGCGACGGCGTAGCCCGCGACATGCGCGAGCCCTTCCTCCGCCGACCCCAGGTAGCGGGCCGTGCGCCCGATCACGACCGCCAGCTCCACCTCCCAGTCGGTCTTGACGGACCGGCGCGGCACGAGAACGGTGTCGTGGGGACCCACGACCGTGTCCGCCGCCTTGAAGAAGACGACGGGCTCGGCGGGCGGCTCGGCCCCGATCTCCCGGGCGTGGTCGTGGTAGTTCAGCCCGATGCACACGATCTTGCCGATCCGGGCCAGCGGCGGTCCGATCCGCAGCCCGGTCGCGTCCAGCACCGGCAGTTCCCCGGACTCGGCGGCCTCCCGGACCCGGCCGAGCGCCACGTCGTCGGCGAGCAGCGCCCCGTCGATGTCCGGGACGAGCCCGGAGAGGTCCCGCAGGACCCCCTCGGGGTCGAACAGCGCGGGCCGCTCCGTTCCCGCCGTACCGACTCGCAGCAGCTTCATGGTCACTTCTCCCTCGATCGCGGGGCACCCACCCGACGGGTGCAGCCATCGGAGGACTGGTCGATCCTCCAAGCTCGCCTTTCGGTCCGCAAGCCCCCGTTCACGGACTGGACCGTCATCTGTCCGGGACGGTCACCCGTTCAGGACCCTCACCGGTGCAGGACGGTCACCGGTACAGGACCGCCCGTTCGAGCGCGCTCCAGGTCGTGCTCGTGATCACGTACAGCGCGGCGGCCAGCGGTACGACGGCCACGGTGACCAGCGTGAAGAAGGACAGGAACGGCATGACCTTGGCGATCGCGCCGACCCCGGGCACCTCCTCAGCGCCACCGATCCGGGGCAGCGGCACCCGCTTCGCCCGGACGAAGTTGAAGGAGGCGACGGCCGCGACGACGGCGAACAGCCCCAGGTAGACCAGTCCGGCCGCGCCGAACACCCCGCCCCCGGCCAGCGCGTCGGTCCAGCGGTCACCGAGGGGCGCGGCGAACAGCCGGTGTCCGAGCAGGCCGTTGCCCCCGCCGCCGATCGAGGAGCTGGAGAAGAGGTGGTAGAGCAGGAAGAAGGCCGGTATCTGGCAGAGGCTGGGCAGCAGTCCGGACAGCGGCGACACCTTCTCCTCGGCGTGCAGTTCCAGCACCGCCCGCTGGAGCTTCTCGGGGTTCCTGGCGTGCTTCCTGCGCAGTTCGGCGATCCTCGGCTGCAACGCCGTACGGGCCTTCTGGCCGCGGGCGGCCGCGCGGGACAAGGGGTGCACGAGGAGTCGTACGAGTGCGGTGAACAGGACGATCGCGGCGGCCGCGGCGGAGGCGCCGAACAGCGGGTCGAGCAGGTCGGCGAGCCGCTCGACCAGGGTGGCGAAAACGGACATGGGTGGGGAGCCCTCCGGGGGTCTCGTCGTGCCGGGGAAACGGGATGGCGGCATGACGACCCGCGTGGGTCACCCACGTGACGGTGGAGAGCGGCCCTACGCGACGGTCGTCGGGAGGGCGTGGCCGGGCGCCCTGGGGCGGGGGCGGCCGGAGGCGTCGGGGTCGCGTTGCGGCAGGAAGGCCGTACGGCGGGCCCGGTCCCTGATGGCCGTACGCACCCGGGTGGGCGGGACGGCGGGGGCGCTGCGCGCCGCGACCAGGGTGCAGACGGCCAGCGCGGAGCCGGCCGCGGCGGTCGCGGCGAGCGCGACGGCGGCGGAGAGGCTGCCGGCGTCGAGGAGCACGACGTCGACGAAGAGGAGGAAGAGCACGAGGGCGGGACGCGGAACGAACCGACTACGGATCACGCTCTCCCCCTCTCGCTTCTCTCGCCGACTCCTGCGTCGGTTATACCTGACCGGCCCCGATCGGCTCCAGCAGCCTCTTCGGCTCTACCCCCGGGGCCCGGTCGCGACGAGCTTGCCCCAAACGACCAGGCGGTACCGGGAGGTGTACTCGGGCGTGCAGGTGGTGAGGGTGAGATAGCGGCCGGGGGCGTCGTAACCGTGGGCGGGCCGGGTGAGGGAACGGGGCACGGGCCGGATGACGCCCGAGTCGCGGGGTGAGGTCTGCGGCAGGATCTTGTCGACGAGGTAGGTGTAGGTCGCGTTCCGGGTCTCCACCTCCACCTTGTCGCCCTTCCGCAGGCGGTCGAGATACCGGAAGGGCTCACCGTGGGTGTTGCGGTGCCCGGCGACCG
This sequence comes from Streptomyces sp. NPDC060002, assembly GCF_042737245.1. Taxonomy (NCBI): domain Bacteria; kingdom Bacillati; phylum Actinomycetota; class Actinomycetes; order Kitasatosporales; family Streptomycetaceae; genus Streptomyces; species Streptomyces sp. NPDC060002. The sequence continues at coordinate 56,261 of NZ_JBHWUW010000046.1, read as the reverse complement.
CGAAGTTGCCGTCCTGACCCGGCTGTTGGGTGCCGGCGTAGTGGCCGACGTACCCCTTGTTGAGCACGTTCTGCTTGCTGGTGCCCTCGGCGACGGGGACGCGGAGATCGAGCCGGGGGATGCGGAGCACGGCGTAGGCCTGGGAGGTGCGCGGGGTGGTGGACGACGAGTTCGTCCCGCCCTGCCCGGTGCCGCCGTCGGCCGCCGAGGGCGCACCCTCCGCCCCGGCGTCAGAGCCACCGCCCCCGGGTTCGCCGTCACCGGCACCCGTGGCGTCACCGGTATCCGTGACGGCTCCCCACTCCCGCTCCAGCGCCTCCACCCTCCGCTCGGCGCCGCCCTTGGCCTCCCGGTTGGTCCACCACAGTTGATGCGCGACGAGAAGCAGCACCAACACCCCTGCCGTGACGAGGAGTTCGGCGCCGCTCCAGAGCACCCGCCGGTACCGGGCGCGCCGCCGCCGGGTGCTGTGCTGTACGAGGGGAATCCGCACGCGGGCACGATAGGCGGAGGGGGGCCAGGTCTCCAGACCGTTCGCCCCCTCGAACCCTCCCCCGCCCTTTCTCCACAGGTTCGAGAAAGGGCTGTCAGAACTCTCGACAACACCACGGGCCGCACCCGATGCTTCGTGACGCACTGAGCACTGAAGTGCTGACGCACGGACGTACTGAAGTGCCGAGCACGGACGTACTGAGCACGGACGCACTGACGCACGCACCGGTGCACTGCCGCACACACACCCGTGCACCGACGCACCCGAAGACGCCGGTTGGGACGACCGGCGGTCGATCGTTGTCATCGAAGCGGAGAAGTCATGATCCGACGCAGGACACTGCTGGCGGCCACGGGCGGCGCGCTCTTCGGAAGCGCCCTCGCGACGGGCACCGCCCACGCCGACGCGACGATTTCCGTCAACCCGTCTACGACGTACGGCACGTGGGAAGGCTGGGGCACCTCCCTCGCCTGGTGGGCGAATGTCTTCGGCGCCCGGGACGACTTCGCCGACATCTTCTTCACGACCAACTCGGTGTCCTACAACGGCAAGACCCTCCCCGGCCTCGGTCTCAACATCGCCCGTTACAACCTGGGCGCGTGCAGCTGGAACACGGTCAGCGGATCGAGCATGGTGGCCTCCGCCAACATCCCGGCGTTCAAGCAGATCGAGGGCTTCTGGCAGGACTGGAACAACGAGGACCCCACCTCCTCGGCCTGGGACTGGACGGCGGACGCGGCCCAGCGCGCGATGCTCCAGAAGGCGACGGCACGCGGCGCCACGACCGAGCTCTTCGCCAACTCGCCGATGTGGTGGATGTGTTCGAACCACAACCCCTCCGGCGCCTCGGGCGGCGGCAACAACCTCCAGACCTGGAACTACCGCCAGCACGCCTCCCACCTGGCGGCGGTCGCGCTGTACGCGAAGTCGAACTGGGGCGTGAACTTCGCGACGGTCGATCCCTTCAACGAGCCGTCCTCGTCCTGGTGGACGGCGACCGGCACGCAGGAGGGCTGCCACATGGACGCGACCGTCCAGTCGGCCGTACTGCCCTACATGCGCAGCGAGTTGGACAAGCGCGGTCTGACGGCGACGAAGATCTCGGCGTCGGACGAGACGAGCTACGACCTCGCCCGCACCACGTGGAACTCCTTCTCGTCGACGACGAAGGGGTACGTGAACCGGGTCAACGTCCACGGCTACCAGGGCTCGGGCGGCCGCCGCGACCTGCTCTACACCGACGTCGTGACGACGGCCGGCAAGGCGTTGTGGAACTCGGAGACGGGCGACAACGACGGCACCGGCCTGTCGATGGCGAGCAACCTGCTCTACGACTTCCGCTGGCTGCACCCGACGGCCTGGGTCTACTGGCAGGTCATGGACCCGTCGACGAACTGGGCGATGATCGCGTACGACGCGAGCACGCTGGCGGCGGGCGCGGTCACCACGAAGTACTACGTGATGGCTCAGTTCAGCCGGCACATCCGCCCCGGCATGACGATCCTCGACACGGGCGTGAGCTACGCGGTGGCGGCGATCGACAAGACGGCGAAGCGGCTGGTGATCGTGGCCGCGAACACCTCCACCTCGGCCCAGACCCTGACCTTCGATCTCTCCCGTTTCACGACGGTGACGGGTGGCTCGTCCGGCCTGGTCCCCCGCTGGAACACCGTGACGAGCGGATCGGGCGACCTCTACACGGCCCGCTCGGACACCTACCTGAGCGGCAAGACGATCAGCGTGCCGTTCGCGGCGGGCGCGGTACAGACGCTCCAGGTGGACGGGGTGACGATCTAGGTACCGCCGGGCACGGCCTGATGCTGCCTGATCGACAACGCCGTCCGGCCCCTGACCAACTCGGGGAGCTGATCTGCGCCTCTGGCCAGCAGATATCTCTCTTTCGTCACCGGGCGGCGCTACGGTGTCAACCATGCGCCCCGACACGCCTGCCGAGAACGTCGACCACACCGCCGAAGCGGCACGCCTGGAGCGGACCGCCGGCCTCTATCCCGAGGACGCGGAAGCCCTGCTGTTGCAGGCCGCGGCCCACCTGGAACTGGCCGGCGACCGCCCCGCCGCGACGACCTTGTACGACCGCCTCCTGTCCTCCGCGGAGGGTCCGGAAAACCTGGACAGCCCCCACCTGGTCCGCGCCCTGAAGGCCGCCAACCTGTGGGAGTACGGCCACGAGGCCGAGGCCCGAGCCATCATCGACGGCATCCGGGCCGCGGCCCCCCGCGACCCGGCCCCCTGGGTGATCATCGCGGAGTCGCTGGAAGCCCACGACGAGCTGGAGGCGGCGCAGAAGACGTTCACGGAGGGCGTGACCCTGCTCCTGGCGGACGTCCCCGAGCCCCCGCCGCACGCCTCCCACCCGCTGCTCTTCGGCCGCCATCGGGTACGCCGGATGCTGGGCGCGGCCCACGACGACTGGGACGTCCTGGCCGACACCCTCCACTCCTCCCCCGTCTCCCTGGACGAGCTCCACGACCCCAAGCGCGTCTGGTCCCTGGGCTCGGACAACCCCGCGGAACTGGAGGCGGAGATCTCCCGCCTCCGCGCCGAGCTGGGCGCGTTCCGCGAGGAGCTGTCCCGCCCGTTCCCGGTGGCCGTCCTGCACTGGCCGGCGAGCGAACTGGCGGAACTGATCGCCGCATACCCGTCCCTGGCGGAGGAGTACCCCTCCCACGAGGAGCACTTGACCGGCATAGAGGCGTCCCTGCGCGAACTGTCCGCCTCGGGCACGGCCAACCTCGGCATCGTGACCGGCACAGTCCCGTCCTACGAGGCCTTCGCAGCCTCGGAAGCCACGTCCCCGACCGACACGGACCTGCTACCGCAGTACGCGACGACACTGGCAGCCCGGGGACGGGCCGTGAGGTGGCCTCCGGAGCGGGGGGCGCGGTGCTGGTGCGGGTCGGGGAACACGTACTCGGCGTGCCACGGGGCGGAGGCGTAGACGAGGGCGCCCTGTCTCACAGTCCGGGACAGCCACGATGATTCGACCCGCCCTCTGCGGCCGCCAAACCTGCACCCCACTGGCGGCCGCCCGGCGGGAATAGCGTTAGAAACGCTGGTCTGGGTTCCCCCGGCGAGCAATGCTCATGACCTGTGGATCGGGGCTCGGGGAGCGCGCGAAGGGCGTACCTTCCCGAGTGATCGATTGAAGGTCACCGAGTAGGCCGACGCTGCGAATCCCCCGGCTCTCCCACCACTCTCTGTGATAGCGAATGTAGTCCGGATGCACCCGATGCCAGCCCTTGGTCTTGAGCTTCGGCAACATCGGCGCCCCGAACATCGCCGCACGCACGACGATTGACCAATCCTCGTCTACAACCACCGCACCAACATCCAGTCGCACATGACAGTTGGGGCAGACGCAAAGAATATTCGGCTCAACGTCAGGCCCGTTGTGAGGATCTCCCAGGGGCCTGACATGCGCACCCTGGCTGTGAGGCTCACCATCCGGCCCAAGCAAGTGAAGCCCACAGAGCTGACACTCTCCGCGATAGAGGTTCTTCACTCGCCGAGATGTTGCGACACTGCGCATGTAGCGCTTAACCGATACGGTCCGCACTTCCGGAAAGATCTCCTCAGCCTCTTCGGCTTGGAGCTCCTCCACCTTGTCAAGCATCTCGGCAACACGCCGTTCTACTGGCGTGAGCGCTTGGTGCAAATTAGGCAGTCGCTCCAGGTCAAACTGGCAGATCTTGATCTCGGAACCATCGAGAGCAGGCCACTTCGAGACGCCTGTACGAATGGCCGTAATCTCGAATATACCGTCATACCGATAACCTTTAGGCGGCGAGTAGCGCTCATCGCCCTCATAGCCACGTATGACGCGAATCGGATATTTGCGCTCATAGCTGCGCTTGAGGGCGGCGTTATCCACATACGACCACGATTGGCTGCAAAGCAGCTTGCCGGTATCGGGATCACGATCCCTACCCTTCGACGCGCCCGTGTACTTCATGGTCGTCCAACGGTCGTCATCATCCACGTACCCACCGTTGAGAACGATCGCATCGGCGACTGGTAAGCCATCCTGGTCATCCTTGAGCCAGGAGATGCCCCTTTGGTTGGTTTGATGGAGCTTGGCGCCCATCACCTCGCGTCGGCTTCCGAAGTGGTCGCCCACAACGACACCCTCAACGTTCCCGATCACCCGTTTGATTTCCACGAGCCCATACTGGACCGACCTCGATCGATCCAGCCAACTAAATAATCAAATCAGCAAAGTTGGGGCATGCGATCGCGCCGTACCCGCCCCCGTATCTGTCCGTGTCAGTGCCCTCTGTTACACATAGGGCAGCTGTCCAAGTGAGCGGGGGAAGCCGACGTGATCAAGCCAGAAGAACCTTCGGGGCCCTCCGCAGGCCTGTACGAGGAGCTCATCACACTGCGGTTCGAACGGCAGTTGAAGGAGCTCACCAGCCTCGGTTGGCATCCCGTGAGTGAGGCAGTGGGGCCAGGATCGATGCCTCATGTTTTGTCACGGCATGTGGCAGAAACGGTCCGTAAGGTCCTCCAGAACCTTCCGGCAGAGGAGCGTGTCTACGCCGCGAACCACATCCTTGAGTCCATCAGCACGCTGGATGGAGCACAAGAGTGGGTGGACCTCGTAGCCGACGGCCCTCGCCAACTCCTCGCAATCACTAGGCAAGAAGCCCCGGGCGTCTTTGCCGTGCGGCCAGGCATCCCACTCTCCGACACTGCGCTCATCACCAACTCCCCTGAGGATCCGAGCCTCGGCTTTGAGCTGCGCGCCGAACTCGCCACCGCTGACCACGTCGACCTACTCTGTGCCTTCGTCAAGTGGCATGGCTTGCGTATCCTCGAGCAGTCGCTGAGGGCCGCACGCGAACGAGACGTGCCGATACGGGTCATCACGACCACCTACATCGGCGCAACCGAGCAACGTGCTCTGGATCGGCTGGTGAAGGACTTCAACGCCGAGGTCAAGGTCAACTACGAGACTCGATCGACGCGACTACATGCCAAGGCTTGGCTCTTCCGCCGCGCAAGCGGCTACGACACGGCCTATGTCGGCAGCTCGAACCTGTCGAAGGCAGCGCTACTCGACGGCCTGGAGTGGAATGTACGACTGTCGTCTGTCGCCACGCCTGACGTGCTGCGCAAGTTCGAGGCCACCTTTGAGGCTTACTGGAGTGATCCGTCTTTCGAGTCATACGACCCTCAAGCTGACGGCGCCCGTCTCCAAGAGGCGTTGGCGATCGCAGGCGGCACATCTTCGACCGTCGCCGCCGACCGCGGGATCACGCTGTCCGGCCTTGAAGTACGGCCATATCCGCACCAGCGCGACATGTTGGAGCGACTAGAGGTCGAGCGCGAGGTACACGGCAGGCACCGAAATCTGCTCGTGGCAGCTACCGGTACAGGCAAGACGGTCATGGCAGCGCTCGACTATAAGCAGCTTCGCAAGAAGCACGGTGGTCGCGACCTGCGCCTACTGTTCGTCGCTCACCGCAAAGAGATCCTTCAGCAGTCTCTTCGCACATACCAGGACGTCCTGGTAGACCCCAACTTTGGTGAGTCCTTCCATAGCGGCGAGCTCCCGGAGCGCTGGAATCATGTGTTCGCCAGCGTGCAGTCATTGAATGCGCGGGCCCTCGATCGACTCTCCTCTGATCACTTCGATGTCATCGTGATCGACGAGTTTCACCATGGCACCTCACCGACGTATAAAAAGATCCTCGACCACTTCGAACCATTGGAGCTTCTGGGTCTCACCGCTACACCAGAGCGTATGGATGGCAAGAACATCCAGGACGAGTTCTTCGAGGGCCGTATCGCTGCCGAGATGCGGCTGTGGGAGGCACTCGAGAATGATCTCCTCAGCCCGTTCCACTACTTTGGGATCAGCGACAACACCGACCTGAGCACAGTGGAGTGGAAGCGTGGGGCGTACGACCCCAGCGCGTTGAGCAACAAGCTATCGAGTGACGTGAGGCGCGCAGGGCTTGTCGTAAAGGCTGTCACAGAGAAGGTCGCTGAGCCGGGCACTATGCGGGCACTCGGGTTCTGCGTGTCGGTGCTACACGCCAACTTCATGGCGGAGTCCTTCTGCACAGCCGGCCTCAACGCCATCGCGCTGTCCGGCGAGACCCCTGCTGGCGAGCGCAAGCAGGCGCTCGCCGACCTGAGGTCGGGAACCCTACAGGTGATCTTTTCGGTCGACCTCTTCAACGAGGGGCTCGACATTCCGGACGTAGACACACTGCTGCTGCTCCGTCCCACCTCCAGCGCCACCGTATTCCTGCAACAGCTTGGCCGTGGACTCCGTCGCACTGAGGACAAGGCCGTGCTCACAGTGCTCGACTTCATCGGGCAACACCGCAAGGAATTCCGCTTCGAGAATCAGTTTCGAGCGCTCACGAACCTGACCCGCAAACGCCTGCTGGACAACATCGAGTACGACTTTCCTCAGCTACCGTCCGGCTGCCAGATCATCCTTGAGGAGAAGGCGAAGAAGACCATCATCGCCAATATCAAGGAGCAGATCGGCGTCAATGTCACGGCCTTGGCACGCGAAGTCTCTGACTATGCAGAGTCAGCACTAAGCCGCTACCTGGAAGAGAGCGGCCGTGAGCTCAAAGAACTTTATCGAGGAAACGGAAACTCCTGGACAGGACTGCTCCGCCGCTCGGGTCTACTCAAGGGCGAAGCAGCCGAAGGTGAAGCAGCCCTCCTCAAACGTGTCTCCTCCTTCCTCCACGTGGATGATCCGCTGAGGGTGGCCGCCTACAGCCGCATGCTGGAGGACGGTGCCCCCTCCTACAGCGAGCTCGACGAACAAGGGCAGGCCTACGCCCGCATGCTCTTCTTCCAGCTGTGGCCACTCGGCGGCTTGACACGGAAAGGGTTCGCGCACTACGACGCCGGGTTCGCGACACTGCGCACACAACCTGCCGTGTGCAGTGAGTTGCGGCAAGTGCTGGCGTACAACCTTGCCCACACCGAACACGTACCGATCCCACTCTTGGGAATTGGCGGCCAATCAGGGATCCCGCTGACCGTGCACGCTTCATACACTCGCGAGGAAATCCTTCCGGCTCTTGGGCAGTCATTTATCGGCGGTTTCATGCCGGCAGACTTTCGCGAGGGGGTGAAGTGGTGCGAGTCCATCAAAACCGATGCTCTGCTGATCACCCTGGACAAGGACGAGAAAGATTTCTCTCCGCAGACTCGCTACCACGACTACGCTCTGAGCGAGACGCTCTTCCACTGGGAGTCACAGAACCAGACATCAGAGACGTCTCCTACTGGTCTGCGCTATCAGCATCACGCTGCGGGTGGCAGCCACGTGCTGCTGTTCGTACGCCGCTACAAGAACACAGACATCGGCAGCGCTCAGCCTTGGATGCTGCTGGGCCCTGCTGAGTACGTGGAGCACAAGGGAAGCAAGCCGATGGCCATCACTTGGCAACTAGAGGAGACAATCCCGGCTGACGTTTGGACGTACTCAGCAATCGCAACCGGGTGATGCATCACGGCGATTCGTCCACGACGTCGAACTCTGCTTCGAAGCGCATCTGTGCTCGATCCAGGGCCTCATCCGCGTCATGGCCATGCACTCGGAGCCAGTGCAGGAGGTCCGCCATGGCATCAACCACCATGGATTCCGCCACCGCCGCCCCAAGCCGACTCAACTCGTTAGCGCTCGAGCACGGCGCCATTTCGTACGCGGCAGATACGTTCTCGGCTCTCGCGACTCGAAGGCTCGTGCAGAGGCTGCCTGCTGCACTCAGGCCAGTGGCGAGCTCACACCACGTCACCTTCTTGTCAGCATGTAGCTGAACGCCCCACCGGTCGGCGATGGCGTCCACTAGTGCCATGCCGCGCCCTGACTCCGCTTCAGCGTTCGCGTCGAGGAGGGTGGGCAACGCCCGTGCGTCGGGGTCGTGGACTTCGATGCGCAGATGCACGCCGCTCATCGAGACCGCGAGCGTGGCCGGCGTCCCCGGGCCTACGTGGGTGATGACGTTGGACACGAGCTCGCTCATGCAGAGCTGGGCGTCGTCGATGACTTCCGGTAGGCCCCAGATGCCCAGATGCAGCCGCATGATCCGGCGCAGGGCTGCCACCTCTCTCGGCTCGGCGGTGAAGGCGAGGTCCCACGGTTTGCGCGTCATGCATGCGTACTGACCCATGAGAGGCCCTTTCGTCGCAGGTGACACCCCATGGGGACACACAGCGTCACAGGGAATCACGATGAGTTGCGTCGCCTCAGAGTGCAGCCGGCGAATCCCTTCGTGCAATGTGCACGGCGAGAATCCCACTTCCGAGTGATTGGCAAGCGTGCCTCTTGGCCTGAGACTGAACGTCCGCTATCTAAAACGGGGTTGATATGGCCGGATCACCAACGGCACGCCGTCGCCGTCTCTCGATCGAGTTGAAGAAGCTCCGGGAACAGTCGTCGCTGACCTGTGCCCAGGTGGGCACTGGTCTCGACTGGAGCGGTTCCAAGGTCAACCGTATGGAGACGGGCAGCGGCCGGGTCCAGCCGTCGGACATCGACGCCCTCTGCCGGTTCTACGGCACCAGTGAGGAACTACGCGAGTTCCTCAAGTCGCTCGCCCGGCAGGCGAAGATGCGCGGCTGGTGGCAGGTCCACGGCGCAGGTGTTCCGGAGTGGTTCAACATCTACATCGGCCTGGAGCAGGAGGCTTCCACCTTCCGTCAGTACCAGTGCGAGTTGGTGCCGGGCCTCATGCAGATCCACGCCTACGCCTCCGAACTGCACAGGACCGGCGCGCACATGTCCGCCGAGGACATCGACAGGGCCGTACACGTTCGGATGGAGCGTCAAGCCCTGCTCGCACGGTCGGACGCACCCGAAGCCTGGTTCATCGTGAACGAAGGTGCTCTGCGCAACGTCATCGGGGACCGTGCGCTGATGCGCGAGCAGATCGAACACGTCCTTGACGTCGTACAGTTGCCCGCCGTCACACTTCAGGTCCTCCCCTTCGACTCCGGCACCTACCCGGCCACAGGCTCCTTCACCATGCTGGGATTCCCCGCGCCGGAAGACCCCGATCTCGTCTACCGCGACGGAATCACCGATGCCGTCTACTTGGAGGGCGAGCATCATGTTCGTGAGTACACCCGAGCGTTCGACGGTCTGCGGGCCGCGGCCCTGAGCCCTCAGCGTTCGACCCACCTGATCGAAACGGTCCTGAAGGAATTCGCGACGTGAGCATTGCAGTGCCCGACAGGAAGAGCCGCCCGGCGTGGTTCACGTCGTCGTACAGCAACGGGGCGGGGGGAGAGTGCGTCGAGTGCGCGCTGACCGATGACGGCACGCTGGTGCGCGACTCGAAGAGTGCCGGGGGGCCCGAGATCACCGTACGAAGCGGGGCCTGGCTCTCCTTCATACGTGCCGTGAAGCACGCCACCGAGGACTGACGGCGCCTGAAGCAAGTCCCGTTGCCGGGTTACTGGAGCGCCTCGATCGCCTTCAGTATCAGCGCTCGGGCTTCCGCGCCGTACACGGCCATGCTGCGCAACCGCTCGAAAGCCTTGATGTACAGGGCGATCTCCGACGGCTGGGTGATGTTCACCTCGGCGGAGATCAGTTCGACGGACACGAGGGTGTCGTCGTGCACGTCAAAGGTCTCCTGCGGCCAGAGGGTCCGTTCGCGGGTCGACATCGGGATGACGCCGAGGGACACCGCCGGGAGCGCCCCGGCGGTCAACAGGTAGCCGAGTTGCGCCGCCATCGCGTCCGCGTTGCCGAGTCGGTAGTACAGCACGGCCTCTTCGACGACCATCACGAAGCGGTGGCCGGGCTCGTGGATGATCCGGGAGCGCTGGAGTCGTGCCGCCGCGGCTTCGGCCGCGTCGTCCGGGATGCCGAGGAGATGAGCGTTGGTGCTCAGCAGCGCCCGCGCGTAGCCCTCTGTCTGCAGCAGCCCGGGCACCAAGGCCGGGGAGTACGTGCGCAGTAGGTCCGTTGCCCGGTACAGCTCTACGTAACTGTCCTGGAGCTTGCGAAGTCCCGCACGCACACGTTGCCGCCACTCGCGGTAGAGGGACTCCGCGTCCTGCGAGGCCGCGATCAGATCCTCGGCCTGGTCCTCGACGCCGGTCGCACCGCACCACGCGCGGATGTCCGCCGGGGACGGGGGCGTCCGGGCGTTTTCGATCCGGGACGTCTTGGCGTGGTGCCAACGGCACTGCGAGGCCAGCTCGGTGACCGTGAGGCCGGCGTTTCTCCTCAGGTCGCGCAATCGTCGCGCCACGTTCTCGCGTGCGGCCTGGGCGGAGGAGGACGGGGAGATGGACATGAGCTGGCCGAGGACGCTTTCTGTCAGTGGATCTCGTAGTCGTCGTGCGGGACGGCGCGCTCCCATACTGCCTCGAAGGCGTCCGAACACTGCTTGGCGAGGTCCGGATCCGTGCGCAGTTCGTTGGGAGTGCCACTCCAATCGCCGTTGCCCGCGAAGTGGTTGAAGAGCACTTGTGCGTCGTCGAAGATCCACAGGTCGGCGCCGGGCAGCATCAGGTCGGCCGCGTGCCGACGGGGCAGCCAGCGCACCCGCTCACCCGCCCGCACGTTGACGACGGTTCCGGCGTGCTCGTAGCGGATGTAGTCGGTGACCGGCTCGGACACGATGCGGGCCCGTCGTACGACTACCCCACGGGCCACCGCTCGGGAGATCAGGTCCACCCAGGGCGCCCAGTACTCCGAACTGGGATCGGCGTCCCGCCTGCCGGTGCGCAGCCAGTTGTCGTAGTCGTCCGCTTCATCACCGACCGCGTACTGGTCACGCATTTCGAGGTGTACGGCGGAGTGCTGCGCGGCCTCCATCAGCTCGTCAAAGCTGGGTACGTTCTGCGACATCGCAGGCCTCCCGCAGGATCGGCACCAGGCGTGCAGGGATGCGCACCACCGTCTCGTGTTCGGGGATGCCCTTGGCGTGGCCCGGTGCCGGGTTCTCCACGCACTGGGCTCGCGTCGGCTCGTCCGCCGTGTAGCTCTGGATCACGATGTCAGAGGTCTCCAGGTCAACCCACGCTGTGGGTGACCCGTTCTTTCCCGTGTCCGGGTCGACCCCGATGAACCGTAAGCGCATGGCTGCCTCCGTGTCGGTCCTGTGCGCCGATGTGCACCACATTTCTCGACTTCGAGGCGCCCGGTCAAGGTCACAAAGCAGCCAGACATCGTATTTGAGACTGAGTGCACATCTATGCACATTGGTGGTCGTGCAGCCTGCCTCGGTCCTAGCTTCGGCAAGGTGACCTTCGAGACGAGAACTCGGGCTCTACAACCCGCCCCACCAGACACAGGGATTCCCGTCCACACCCGCGCCGTCCGCGAGTTGGCAACTGCCTACTGGCTGCTGTCGGCTCACCCCGTACCCGGCAGCGCGGCGACGGAGTGGACGGAGCGGGGCATCGCGCTGCTGCCCCTCGGCACCCTCATGTCGGCCGTACGGCTGCCGCAGGACCTCGTGCGCGCCGTGGCCGACCGCTATGGGCGCGAAGACGTCGACTCGTTTCTCGAGGAGGTCCTGGACGGTGGTCCGGTCATCTGCGATCCGCAGGGGGATCGGGCTCGGTACTACGCTCTCGTCCCCGCCGGCATGCCCACCAGGTGGCGCATGGCCGTCATGGAATGGCGCGCGCTGGGCGTGAAATGCCTGGGCCTCGGCTCCTATGTCGGCGTACCGAGACCGCAGTCCGTGTCCCTCGAACCCGGTACGTGGAAATCCTATTGGGCCGTGCCCATGCCCTCGGCGGGCGAACTGTGCCGCCCCCTCGACGTCGCTCGGCTCGTCGCCGCCGGAAGGCAGCTGACGGGCGATGAGCAGTGAAAGCAAGTTCCCACTCGAAGGAGCTCACCCCATGGCCCCCACCACCGTCACCACTCGGATCCGCACCGGCCGCTCCCTCGTCACCGGCGTGGAGTTCGAGACTCTCGCCTCGTTCTGCGCCGACGAGTACGGCCTGGAACGCTGTGTCGCCGACCGGGTCGTCGACCAGGCACTCGCGCTCGTCTTCGTCATGGGGTCGAGCGGTGAGGGCGTGAGCATGGCGCCGTCGCAGCAGGTGGATCCCGGATGGCACACGCTCATTCTGCACACCGGGTGGTACGCCGACTGGTGCGAGCGCAGCTTCGGCTACTTCCTGCACCACCAGCCGAACTCCAAGGTCCGCACACGCGGGCTCATGGTCGACGTCGTCGGCAGGATCCGGGCCGCGGGCTTCGACGTCGACGAACGGCTGTGGGGTACGGCCGCCGAGTGCAACCCGCCCGCCTGCTGCGGCGACGGCCCCTGCTGCTGAACACCGCCTCCCCTCTCATGCGGGTCGGTCGTCTCCACGGCCGGCCCGCCCTTCGCCGTGTCAGAACGGACTCCTGCCCGTGTCCCTTACCGTGCTGACCGCTACCGGCCGCGTCACCGTCTTCCCCCTGGAAGGCCTCAGCGTCGCTTACACCACCCACTCCGGCGACGCCCGCGGTCTCGGCGACATCGGGCTCGTCACGGTCGTCGACGAGCAGGGTGACGGCGACGAACTGTGGCACCTGGCGCGCAGCCTGGGCGGTCGCCTCAACGGTGGCGACCAGGCCCGATGGATCCTCACCCAGGCAAGTCGCGCCCGGGTCGTCATGGCGTACACGGACCTGCCGGACATCTCGTGGACGGCGTACATCCGTCGGCACGTCGAGCTCGGGATGCTCTTCGCCAATCACGAATCCTTGATGACCGGCCGGATCACCATGCGAGCGGCAGGCGCCCGAGCCCGGGATGTCAATGGCAGCCCATAAGGTGCACGAACGTCTCGGAGGAGGAGGTTCCGTGGGGTTCTCGGGGCACTTGGTCTTCGCTCGTGGTGAGCGTTCGCTGCTGGAAGCGCCGGTGTTCAACGGTGTCGATGAGGAGGTGAAGGGCGCCGTGCATGCGTGGCCGTCCAGGCCTGGCGGTTGGCAGACCCTTCAGCTCGATCACGGCCTGTGGGAGGACAACGACTTGAGCGCCCTGGTCGAGTCGACCGGAGCGCCGGCCTGCGTCGCCGAGGTCTCCGACAGTGACATCGCCCTGGTGACCGGGTCGGGAACCGATGGGCAACGCTGGCAGGCGTGGCTCAACCTGGACCTGGCGGCGCCGCTCCTCGTGGAGGAGCCCGAGGATGTGGACGACACCAGCCTGTGGGCGGTCTCGCCCGAGTTCGACGACGCCGTGCGCCGCAAGCGCGCGGAGCTGGAGATGAACGTTCCGGCCGACGCCCGAGGTGCTCTTGCGTGGGCTGCGGCGGCCTGCGTCCCGGCCGGAGCGGAGCAGCCCCGGATCGAGGAACTGCTGCGCTCCCACGAGACCTTCGTCGAGGACCTCTTCAGCGTCCTGCTGGACGAGTTGGGCTTTCCCCAGGCCCCCGACGCGTCACCAGAGCCGTAGGAGACGGCTTCTCCGGGGGCCCGGGTTCCCGGCCATGCGGATCAACGCCGTGGAGCCGGGCTTCACGCGGACCGACCTCAACGGGAACACCGGCGTCCAGAGCGTCGAGGAGGGCGCCGAGATCATCGTCCGGATGGCGCGGGTGGGCCCCGACGGTCCGACCGGCGGGTACCTCGACGCGGCGAGGACACTGCCCTGGTAGCCCGAGACTCGGAGGGGTGTGATCCACGGCACTGGAACTGCTTCCCCCGCCCGGAGAGGTAGAGGTGTGAGTTCCAACGATGACGATGACGGTGGAGGTGGCGGTGGCGATGGTGATGACGTTGAAGGTGACGGCGACGGGCGGCTGCGCGCGCGGGTGCGGGGCGGGGAGCGGGCGGCGTTCGCCGAGCTCTACGAGTTGTACGCGGCGGCCGTGTACAACCATGCCCTCCGGCTGACCGGTGACTGGTCCGTCGCCGAGGAGGTCATGTCGGAGACGTTCCTCGCCGCCTGGCGGGGGCGCGGGGCCGTGGAGGTCGAGGGCGGGTCGTTGCGGCCCTGGCTGTTCGGGATCGCCACCAACAAGGCGCGCAACGCCGACCGGAGTCTTCGGCGGCGGCTCGCCTTTCTCGCCCGGCGGGCCGGTGCCGGAGCCGGCGCCGGAGGTGACGAGGCCGTCGGTGACTTCGCCGAGGACGTCGCCGGGCGGATCGACGACGCCCGTCGGCTCGCCGAAGTACGGCGGGTGCTCGGGCGGTTGCGGCGGCACGAGCGGGAGGTCATCGCCCTGTGCGTGTGGGGCGGGCTCGGCTACGCACAGGCCGCGGAGGCGCTCGGGGTGCCCGTCGGGACCGTTCGGTCGCGGTTGTCCCGGGCTCGTGCCCGGCTCCGGGAGATCGTCGAGCGGGAGACGGCGCAGTCCGGGCGTGCGGAACGACGACCGGAGCGGCGTACGGAACGACGACCGGAGCGGCGTGCGGAACGTCGTACGGAACCCCGCTCCCGTCGCGGAGAGGTAGAGAGTGAGACCGCGTTCGCGGTCCTGCCCATTCAGGAGGAAGCCCGATGAACGCCACTCCCGCCGGGAACGAGCAGGAGGAGCGCGCGGAACTCAAGGAACTGGGACGGCTGTTGCCGGCCGGTCCCGTCGAGCAGGTGCTGTCCCCCGGGCGTCGCTCCCATCACAAGGACGTTCTGATGCAGCTCATCGACAGAGACCGAGACCGAGACAGCGCCAGGGACAGGGACGGCGGTCGCGTCGTCGTCAGCGTCGGGGGCGGGGATCCGGTCCGGCCTCGGGCCGCTCGGCTGTCGCGGTCCGCTCTCGTCGCCGGATCCGTCGCCGTCGTCGTCGTCGCGTTGGCCGCCGGGCTCACCGTCGGGATCGGTGGGGGGCGGGACGACGGGGGTGGTACGGCGGCCCGGCCCGGTGCGAGCGGTACGGCGGGCGGGAGCCGTGGCGCCGTCGTGACCCTCGACCGTATCGCCGCCGTCGCTCTGCGGACGGACGTCGAGCCCGTGGACGACGGTCAGTTCGTGTACGTGCGCAGCAAGGGTGCCGGGAACGAGGGTGTCTTCGACGGACCCGTCGAGCTCGGGAAGATGCACGAGCGGCAGGTGTGGTTCTCGCAGCGGCAGGGGCCCGTGACCGATGTCGGGCTGATCCGTGAGTACGGACAGGACTGGCCGATCGAGGTCGGCGTGCCGGACGGTACGGATCCCAAGGACTCCGCGGTGCCGGCCGGCTTCGACCGGCCCACCTATGCCTGGCTCGCCTCGCTGCCCACCGATCCCGGTGCCCTGCTGAAACTGCTCTACGCCGACACCCCCGTCGAGGAGGGGGAGGACAAGGACCAGGAGGTCTTCGGACGGATCGGCGATCTCGTCGGCGAGCAGATCATGCCGTCCGCGACCGCTGCCGCGTTCTACAAGGCCACCGCCCGGATCCCCGGTGTGACCGAGGTGGCCGACGCGGTGGACGCCGCCGGCCGGCACGGCATCGCCATCGCCCGGGAGGACACCCGGCACGGCACCCGCACCGAGTGGATCTTCGATCCCGGCACGCTCGACTACCTCGGCGTACGCACCGTCTTCAGCCGGGACACCGAGCGGGCCGAGGCGGGGACGGTCTACGACACCAGTGCGGTGCTGGAGCGGGCCGTCGTGGACAGGAGCGGGCAGGAGCCGGGCCAGCGGCGTCGGGCCGGGCGCGGCTAGCCCAAGACGCCGGGCGGCGCGGGCACGGCGAGGACTTCCTCGTATGGCGGCTCGGGCCCCGTGCTCGGCAGGGGACTTCCTCGTGCGGCGGCTCGGGGCCCGGTGGTGCGGGTGCTCAGGGGCTCAGGGGCGCGTCGGGATGTGGGTGCCTCGGCGCTCCCCCGAGCCCCGTCAGGCACCCGTCATCCGCTCAGCTGCTTACGGTCGCCGCTCGCGCCGCCCGTGATCTGGATACGGCGCGGCTTCGCCCGTTCGGCCACCGGGATGCGGAGGGTCAGGACGCCGGCCTCGTAGGACGCGTCGATGCGGTCCGTGTCGAGGGTCTCGCCCAGGAAGAGCTGGCGGGTGAAGGTGCCGGTCGGACGCTCGGCGACGATCAGCTCCGCTCCCTCGGGGGCGGGGGAACGGCGCTCGGCGCGCACGTTGAGGACGTTGCGTTCGACGTCGAGTTCGATCGTCTCCGGGTCGATGCCGGGGAGGTCGAAGTGGACGAGGAACTCGTCGCCCGACCGGTAGGCGTCCATCGCCATCGCCGCGGGGTGGTGGTCGGTGCCTGTTCCCGTGCCGGGGCCGAAGAACTGCTGGGCGAGTCGGTCGAATTCACGGAACGGGTCGGTCCGCATGAGCATCACGGGTCACTCCTTTCCTAGGTGTTGGGTGCGATGCCCTACGCCTTCTTATATAGCTCGCGAGAGGAAAGTTGACAAGCCTCGGCTCATGTTCGTGGTGTCGGCGGGCCCGCGCGTTAGCCTCGGGGCGACCGATGAGAGGCGGGCAGACATGGCGAAGGTTCCCAGTGCGGTGATCGCCGCGGGCGGGCTGGTCGGCGGGTACGGCGTGGCCCGGTGGACGAGGAAGCGGCCGCTGGGCGGGGCCGTCCTCGCCGTCGCGGGGGCCGCGGCCGCGCGGCAGTGGCGGCAGCAGGCGGGCGGGAAGGCGGCGGGGGCGTTGACCGTCGCGTACGTCGCCGCCTTCGCGGGGTCGCATCCGCTGGCGAAGAAGGTCGGCGCCTGGCCGTCCGTGTTCGGCGTGGCCGGCGCGGTCGCACTCGCGTCGTGGGCGGTCGCCGACCGGCACGCCTGACCGGAGGCCGATCTCAGGGGGACGGCGGGTAAGGAGGGTAGGGGGCCGAGGGCGCCGTATACGGCGATGCCCCGTGACCGGGGTCCTGGCCCGCTACCGGCAGCGTCGGCTCCCACTCCGGCTCCGGCGTCCACTCCGGCCCTCGTCCCATCGCCGACGTGAACGTCATCCCGTACCGCTGGTTCAGCCGTCGTATCTCCCACACCGACAGAAGAGCCACCGACAGGGGGCCGCCCATCAGGAACGGGTAGAGGACGAGCGGCGGGGCGGCCACTTCGGGGCCGTCGAGGCAGCTCAGGACGAACAGGGACCAAACGAGGACCGGGGAGATCAGCGCGGGCAGCAGCTCGTGCACGTCACCGAGGCGGAAGCAGGAGTTGAAGGAGTACCAGACGCAGCTCAGCACCGAGAATCCCCCCATGACCACGACGACGAGGCAGAGGGGCAGGACGAGGACGAGGAACGGCACGAACGCCGCAACCGTTGCGAGAATGCCGTGGGAGTGGATCTCGCTCCACGGGATGATCTCTCCCCGCAGCAACTTGGCCAGCAGCGTGCCCCCGCCACCGGCCAAGATCGCGCCGATCAGCAGAGCGCGAAGCGTCTCTCCCGGCGCCTTGAGACGGCTGACGTAGACACGACGCAGCGGGGGACGGGTCGCGGTGATGAAGACCGCCACGGCGACCAGACCGGCCACGCAGAGGATTCCGAAGCCGGCCACCAGGTCCACCAGCTTGCCCAGGACGAACTCCGCGCGCCCTTCGGCGAGCGGGTAGGACACCAGCATCCATCCCGTCGCAGCGAGCCCTGCCACCGTACGGCCGGACTGGAGCCGCTTGATGACGGGGTCCTGGATCTGACCCGGGCGCGGGTCGGCGGCCCCGGCGCCGATCTCGAGGAACTCGCGAACAGTACGGAACATGCCGTTGAGATCCCTGCCGTCGCTGTTGACCAAGACGTTCGGCGGATCACCTTATACGATCTTTACTCCCCCGGGATCGGTTCCCGCCCCCTGTCGCTGGTCCTGTCCCCTGGTCCTGTCCCCTGGTTCCGTCCCCTGGCCTGTCCCCCTGGTCCCTCCCCCGACCGGAACGCCCGCCGATACCCCTGGGGGCTTGTGCCGACCACCTTGCGGAAGCGTTCGCGGAAGGCTGTCGGGGAGCCGAAGCCCGCCTGGGTGGCGATGCGGTCCACCGGGTACGCCGTCGACTCCAGCAGGTACTGCGCGCGTCGCACCCGCGCCCGGTGCAGCCAGCGCAGCGGTGTCGTACCGGTCTGTTCGCGGAAGCGGCGGTTGAGGGTGCGGGCGCTCATGCCGGCCCGCCCGGCGATCTGCTCCAGCGTCACCTCCCGGCCGCAGTTGTCCTCCAGCCAGGCCAGCACGGGTTCGAGGGTCGCCCCGGCGGGCGCGGGCGGCAGGTCATGGACGATGAACTGGGCCTGTCCGCCCTCCCGTTCGAGCGGCATGACCGACATCCGGGCCGCCTGCGCGGCGACCGCCGAGCCGTAGTCGCCGCGGATCATGTGCAGGCACATGTCGAGGGCCGCGGCGGCGCCCGCCGAGGTGAGGAACTGGCCGTTGTCGACGTAGAGGACGTTCGGGTCGACCGTCACCTTCGGGTAGCGCTCGGCCAGTTCGCGCGCCGCGATCCAGTGCGTCGTCGCGCGCAGTCCGTCCAGCAGGCCCGTCGCGGCGAACAGGAACGCGCCCACGCAGACCGAGGCGATCCGGGTGCCGCCCGCCGCCGCGTCCCGCAGGGCCTCCGCGACGCCGACCGGCAGCTCGTCCGGCGGGTTCGCGACCCCGGGCAGGATGATCGTGTCCGCCTCGGCCAGCGCCTCGAGCCCGTACGGCGCGCGCAAGGTGAACGCCCCCGCGCTCACCTCCCCGGAGGGGGACGGCGAGCAGACCCTGACCCGGTACGCCGGGCGCCCGTCGGGCAGCCGCGGCCAGCCGAAGGCGTCGATCGGGGCGGACAGGTCGAACGGGACGACCCCGTCCAGGGCCAGTACGGCGACGGTGTGCATGGCAAGAGGGTAGGCATACGACGGATCACGGCCACCCTGGCCTCCTGGTCACCGACGACCACCGGCCCTGCCCCGCCCCCGCCCGCCCTCGCCCTGACCCCGCCCGGCACCCACTCCGCACCCCCACTCACGCCCGCACCCCCACCCAAGCCCCCGCCCACGCCCACGCCCACGCCCATCCCTCTGGCGAGAATCCGTCGGCCTCTGGCATTTCCGCCGCTTCTGCGGTTGGCCCGTGCCGCCTAGCGTCGGTGCGTGACCAAGTTTCTCCTCGCCGTGCACGTCCTCGCCGCGATCGTCGCGATCGGGCCCGTCACCGTCGCCGCCAGCATGTTCCCGCCCGCCGCGCGCCGCGCCCTGGCCGCGCCCGACGACGCCCGCGCGAGCGAGACCGTACGGCTGCTGCACCGCATCTGCCGGGTGTACGCGGCCGTCGGCCTCGCCGTCCCCGTCTTCAGGTTCGCCACGGCGGGCGCGATGGGTGTGATGGGTGACCCCTGGCTGATCACGTCGATCGTGCTGACCGTGCTGGCCGCGGGTGTGCTGCTGGTCCTCGTGCTGCCCCGACAGGAGGTGCTCGTCGAGGGTGGTGGCGAGGGCGAAGGCACGGGCACGGGCGTGGCCACGCGGCAGACGACGGTTCAACTCGCCATGTTCACGGGTGTGTTCAATCTGCTGTGGGCGACCGTGACGATCCTGATGATCGTCCGCCCGGGGTCGACGACGGGGGCCTGACCACCGACCGGCCGGCCAGGTTTTCGTTATCGGCCCGGCCTCTCGTCCGTCTCCCCGGCATGCATCTGCAACCGCACCCGACCCGGCCCGGACAGCTCAGCCGCCGTGAGGCCAGTCCCCGTGAGGCCAGTCCCCGCGAGACCAGCCCCCGCCAGACCAGCCCCCGCCAGACCGGCCCGCGACAGATCAGCCGCCGGGGCCTGCTGAAGGCAGCGGGCGCGGCGGCCGGAGCCGTCGGTGTGGCCGCCGCCCTCCCCGCGGCCCCCGCCGCCGCCGTCGGATACGCGCACCCGGGCCTGCTGCACACCGGCGCCGATCTGGCCCGCATGGCCGCCAAGGTGAAGGCCGGCGCCGCGCCCTACACGGCCGGATACGCCAGGCTCACCGCCAACCGGCATGCGCAGAGCGGCTGGACGGCCAACCCGCAGGCGACCGTGTACCGGGGTTCGGGCTCGCCGCAGAACTACGCGATCCTCTACAACGACCTCCACGCCGCCTACCAGAACGGCCTGCGGTTCCACGTCAGCGGCGAGAGCGCCCACGCCGACACCGCCGTCGCGATCCTCAACGCCTGGTCGGCGAAGCTCACCTCGCTCGCGGGCTCGGCCGACCGGTTTCTCGCGGCCGGGCTCTACGGCTACCAGGCCGCCAACGCCGCCGAACTCGTGCGCGACCGGCCCGACTTCGAGCTGGAACGCTTCCAGAGGATGCTGAGCACGGTCTTCTCGCCGCTCAGCGAGAGCTTCCTGACCGACCACAACAACGCCGTGGTCACCAACTACTGGCCCAACTGGGATCTCACCGCCATGGCCTGCGTCCTCGCCACCGGCATCTTCTGCGACGACGGCGCCAGGGTGGAACAGGCCGTCGAGTACTTCAAGAACGGCTCCGGGCTCGGCGCCGTCAAGAAGGCCATCCCCGTGGTGCACGACGACGGTCTCGCCGAGTGGCTGGAGGCGGGCCGGGACCAGGGGCACGCGCTGCTCGGCGTCGGCCTCATGGGCACCTTCTGCGAGATGGCCTGGAACCAGGGCATCGACCTGTACGGCCACGACGACAGCCGTTTCCTCAAGGGCGCCCAGTACGTGGCCAAGTGGAGCCTCGGCGGGGAGGTCGCCTACACGGCCAACACCCGGGCGAAGGGTGCCGTGGGCGGCTGGTCGGGCAGCGAGACCGCCTCCGGCGCGGCCGGCGTCGACCCGGCGATGACCCGGCCGATCTGGGCGATGATCGCCAGCCACTACACCAAGCGCCGGGGGCTGTCGGCGCCGTACCTCACCCGCATCGCCGCCAAGGCGGCACCCGAG
Organism: Streptomyces sp. NPDC060002; assembly: GCF_042737245.1. Classification (NCBI taxonomy): domain Bacteria; kingdom Bacillati; phylum Actinomycetota; class Actinomycetes; order Kitasatosporales; family Streptomycetaceae; genus Streptomyces; species Streptomyces sp. NPDC060002. The sequence continues at coordinate 34,995 of NZ_JBHWUW010000046.1, read as the reverse complement.
GGCGGCGGCGGGGACTACGGGCCCAACAGCGGCGGCTACGACCAACTCGGCTTCGGGACACTGGCGTTCACCCGGGACAGGTCGGCGTCGACCGCGGGCGGCTCCTCGACCGCTGTGTCGCCGTCCCCGTCCGTGCCCGCTTCCCGGGCCCCGTCGCCGTCCTCGTCCGCTTCCGGTGCCGTGGCGTCGGGCGGGTCGGCGGCGGCCTCCGTCTCGGCGGGGACGGCCGGGGCGGAGGCCGCCGCCGCGAACAGCGGCGGCCTCGCGTCCACCGGCTCCACCGACCTCGTCGCGTGGACCACGGCCACCGGCCTCACCGCCCTGGCCGGCGGCCTGCTGTTGCTGCGCCGGCGGGGACGGGCCGGGGGCGAGGCCGAGTAGGAGGCGCCGAGGGGCACCCGGGTGAGGCGACCGCGTGCCCTCAGGCGGTGGCCTCGCTCGGCCCGCCCGGCGTCGCCGCCTCGTGTGCCTTCGGCGCCGCCGCCGTCAGCGGTTGGGCGATGTCCTCCAGGGAGCGTCGCTCGGCGTTGACCGCCAGGAACACCGCCACCAGACCCGCCGCGCACATCAGGGCCGCGCCGATGCAGAAGGCGAGGACCGTGTCGCCGACCTTGCCCGTGTCGGTGAGCTCGGCGAACAGCAGGGGGCCGCTGATACCGCCGGCGGCGGTGCCGAGGGCGTAGAAGAAGGCGATGGACATCGCGCGGGTCTCCATCGGGAAGACCTCGGACACCGTCAGATAGGCGCTCGACGCGCCCGCCGACGCGAAGAACAGCACCGCGCACCAGCAGGCCGTCATCGTCGTCGCGGTCAGTGAGCCCTGGTCGAACAGCCAGGCCGTGCCGAACAGCAGCACACCGGAGAGCAGATACGTCGAGGAGATCATCACCCGTCGGCCGACCGTGTCGAACAGCTTGCCCAGCAGCAGCGGACCGCAGAAGTTGCCGATGGCGATGACGGCGAAGTAGTAGCCGGTGTTGCCGCTCGGCACGTCGAAGAACTTGGTGAGGATCGCGCCGAAGCCGAAGGTGATCGCGTTGTAGAGGAACGCCTGCCCGATGAAGAGGGAGAAGCCGAGGATCGAGCGGCGCCGGTAGTCGGAGAACACCGTGCGGGCGATCTCGGCGAAGGAGACACTGCGGCGCTGGTGGATGGTGAGCTCGCTGTCGGCCCGGGGCAGCCGCTCCCCCTTCTCCTCCTCGATCTGCCGTTCGATCGAGGTGACGATCTCCTCGGCCTCCCGGTCCCGGCCGTGGATCAGCAGCCAGCGCGGGCTCTCCGGGACGTGCCGTCGTACGAGCAGGATCACCAGGGCGAGGACGGCGCCCAGCGCGAACGTCAGCCGCCAGCCCACGTCCGCCGCGAAGATGTCCGTGTTCAGCGCGACGATCGACAGCAGCGAACCGGCGACCGCGCCCAGCCAGAAGCTGCCGTTGATGATCAGGTCGACCCGGCCCCGGTACTGCGCGGGGATCAGCTCGTCGATCGCGGAGTTGATGGCCGCGTACTCGCCACCGATGCCGAAGCCGGTGAGGAACCGGAGAAGCAGGAACCACCAGGTGTCGAAGGAGACCGCGGTCAGGGCGGTGGCCGCCAGATACACCGCGAGGGTGATCATGAACAGCTTCTTGCGGCCCCACTTGTCGGTCAGCCGGCCCCAGAACAGGGCGCCGACACAGGCGCCCGCCACATACAGCGCGGCCGCTAGGCCGGTGACCTGCCCGGAGGTGATCGGCAGGCCGCTGCCCGGCTCCGAAAGCCGGCTCGCGATGTTCCCGACGACCGTGACCTCGAGGCCGTCCAGGATCCACACGGTGCCGAGTCCGAAGACGATGGTCCAGTGCCAGCGCGACCAGGGCAGCCGGTCGAGGCGGGCAGGGATGTCAGTGGTGATCGTGCGGTCCTTCTCGGCCGGCACAGCAGCTTCGGCGCTGGTCATGGGCTCCCTCCTCGGCACGCTCCTCATCGAGCGGAGCGCGGATCGTGTTCCCGCGACCAGCGCCTCTAAGCCCCCAGCCCCCGCGCCACCGTGTAGATCAGCAACCCGGCCAGCGAACCCACCACCGTGCCGTTGATCCGGATGAACTGGAGGTCGCGGCCGATGTTGGCCTCGATCTTGCGGGTCGTGTGCTCCGCGTCCCAGCCCGCGACCGTGTCGGTGATCAGGGAGGTGATCTCCTTCCGGTACGTCGTCACCACGTGCACCGCCGCGCCCTCGACCCAGTTGTCCACCTTCTCCTGGACCTTGCGCTCGGTGGCCATCCGGGCCCCCAGGGACAGGAGGGAGGCCCGCACCCGCAGCCGCAGCTCACTGCGCTCGTCCTCCGCCGCCGCGACGATCATGGAGCGGACGGCCGTCCAGGCGGACGCGATCAGATCCTGTACCTCGCCCCGGCCCAGCACCTCGCCCTTGAGCCGCTCCACCCGCGCCCGGGTGTCCGTGTCGGACTGGAGGTCGCAGGCGAAGTCGGTGAGGAAACGGTCGAGGGCGCCCCGGGCCGGGTGGGACGGCATGTCCCGCATCTCCGCGCAGAACCGCAGCAGCTCCTTGTAGACGCGCTCACCGATCCGCTTGTCGACGAACCGGGGCGTCCAGCCGGGCGCACCGCCCTCCACCGCGCCCATCACCGAGTCGCCGTGCAGCACCAGCCAGTCGTACGCCCGGGTCACCACCAGGTCCACGGCCCGCCGGTGGCCGCCGTCCGCGACGACCTTCTCCAGCATCTTCCCGATGCCCGGCGCGATCTCCTGAGCGTCCGCGCGACGCGTGATCGCCTCCCCCACCACCGCCTGCACGTCCGAGTCGCGCAGCACCGTGAGCGCGCCCCGCAGCGCCGTCGCCAGCTCGGCCGTCACCCGGTCGGCGTGCTCCGGATCGGCCAGCCAGGCGCCCAGCCGGGTGCCGATGCCGACCGCGCGCAGCCGCTGCCGTACGACGTCCTCGGAGAGGAAGTTCTCCCCGACGAACTCACCCAGCGAAACACCCAGTTGGTCCTTCTTGCTCGGGATGATCGCGGTGTGCGGGATGGGCAGGCCGAGCGGGTGGCGGAAGAGCGCCGTGACCGCGAACCAGTCGGCGAGCGCACCGACCATGCCCGCCTCCGCGGCGGCCGCCACATAGCCCGCCCAGGGGCCGGCGCCCCGATGGGAGGCCCACTCGGCGAGCACGTACACCACGGCCACGAACAGCAGCAGCCCGGCCGCGGTCAGCTTCATCCGGCGCACCCCGCGCCGCTTCTCCTCGTCGGCCTCGCTGAAGACGGTCATCGTGCGTGCCGCCCTCGTGCCGGCCGGCCGCTCCGCTTCCGTACGATCCATCCGCTCCATCCGTTCCGGTCGACGCACCGTGCCACCCGTGTCCCGCACGCAGATATTGTCCCTACTTGACCGACTCCTGGAACGGAACAAGAGTTCCCGGCGTCTGTCAGGTGGCGGAGCTCAACGGTGAACTCCTGCACGAACGCATGAACGCGTAAACACAGGACCGCAGGACTGCGGGCCCCGGAGCCGCGCCGCTCCCCTCACCGAGGAGAACCCCCGCATGACCAGGCCTCACGTTCGGGGTGTGGGGGTGTCCCCCACAAGACACGGCGCCCTCCTGTCGGCGATCATCGCCCTGGTGGTGGGCCTGTCCGCCGCCATATACGTCTCCGTCGCCTCCGATCACGGCCCCGGGCCCGACCCCCGCGCGGTCACCCGCGCCGCGGCCCCCGGCCCCGGCAGCGCCGCCCCCATCTCGACGGGCGTCTGGGTCGGCACCTGGGCGGCCGCCCCGGTCACCGGCGAACCGGGCACCGCGACCGACGGCATGGCGGGCCGCACGGTCCGCAACGTCGTGCACACCAGCGTCGGCGGGACGAGTGCCCGCGTCACGCTGTCCAACCTCTACGGCACCGGCCCGCTCACCGTGACGCACGCCACCCTCGCCGTCGCGTCCGACGGCGGGAGCGCGGCCGCCGTCCCCGACACGCTGCGCCGGCTCACCTTCGGCGGCGCCACCACCGTCGTCGTCGCGGCCGGGGGGCAGACGGTCAGCGACGCCGTGACCGTCGCCGTCCCGCACGACTCCGACGTCCTGGTCAGCACCTACTCGCCCACCTCCGCCGGGCCGGTCACCTACCACCCGCACGCCCGGCAGACCAACTACGTCGCCGAGGGCGAGTCCACCGAGGACGTCACCGGCACCGCGTTCACCGGGGCCGGCGAGTTCTGGCGCTACCTGACCGCCCTCGACGTGCTCAGCAACGAGGCCGACGGCACCGTCGTCGCCCTCGGCGACTCCATCACCGACGGCATCACCTCCACGGCGGGCGCGAACCGCCGCTGGCCCGACGTCCTCGCCGACCGGCTGCGGGCGAGCGTCGCCGCCGACGGCGACGCGCCCCGCTACGGCGTCGTCAACGAGGGCATCAGCGGCAACCAGGTCCTCGCCGACGACTCCCGGCGCGGCGCCGCCGGCCTCAACCGCTTCGAACGGGACGTCCTCGGCCGTACGAACGTCAAGGTCGTCGTCATCGACCTCGGCGTCAACGACATCCTGCGCGACCCGGGGCTCGCCGACCCGCAGGCGGTCGTGAACGGCCTGCGCACCCTCGTCGAACGCGCCCACGCCCACGGCATCAGGGTCGTCGGCACCACCCTCACGCCGTTCCGCGGCCACCGCGGCTACAGCGACGGCCGCGAGGACGTACGGCAGCAAATCAACCAGGCGATCCGGGCGGACGGGGTGTTCGACGCCGTCGTCGACTTCGACCGGGCGCTGCGCGACCCGTACGACCCCCGCAGCCTGCGCTCGGAGTACGACTCCGGCGACCGTCTGCACCCCAGCGACCGGGGCTACCGCAAGATGGCGGAGACGATCGACCTGGCGGACCTGGAAGGCCCGGCACCCGCCCGCCTGTGACAGCCGCCGAGCCGCGTGACGGCCCCAGCCTCAGCCCCAGCCGTCGTCACGCCCTCAGTCCTCGTACGGCCATGGGGACCAGTGGAGCAGTCAGTATCGGTGAGAACGATCATGATCGGTGATGGCGGCCTGGCGGTGCCCTCGGGCGCGTCGTGAAGGCCCCGAGGACACCGCCCAGACACCGGGGAACAAGTAACCCGCCGGTAAGGAGTGGGCTCTACGGGGTGGGGTTGAGGGTCTTGTGCACGACGCCGACGGACACCTTGACGGCTGCGGCGATCTCGCGGATTGACTGGCCCTCGGCGCGGCGGGCGAGGATCACGCGCCGCTTGTCGTCGTCCACGACGGGGCGTCGGCCGCCGACGCGACCGCGTGCGCGGGCGGAGTCGAGGCCGTTCTTCGTCTTCTTCACGATGTCGCGGCGCCGGTCTTCGGCGAGGGCGAGGGCCAGGTCGAGGATGAGTGAGCGTTCGGTGTGCTCGCCGGCGGCGATGCCGTCCAGCACCTTGACGGCGATGCCGCGCTGGAAGAGGTCGTCGAGGACGATCAGCCCTTCGAGGAGGTTGCGGCCGAGACGGTCGACTTCCTGGACGGTGAGCATGTCGCCGTCGCGGAGGTAGTCGAGGGCGGCGGTCAGGCCGGGCCGTTCGTCGACGGCGAGCTTGCCGCTGATCTTCTCCTCGAAGACTTTGAGGCAGATCGGGCCGAGGGCGTCGTGCTGGCGCCGGGTCTTCTGCTTGTCCGTGCTGACGCGGACCAGTCCGATGAGCGCCACAGGGGCCCTTCCTGTTCATCAAACGTCTTCAGGTGGCGATCTGAACGCCAGCAGTTGATGAACGGGAAAATGAACGGTTCTCGCGGGGAGTCGGGGCGCAGAGCGACCCAGCGGCGCACGTTCGGTAAACGGTCGATTGATGAACGCCTCCTGCTCACCGGGGCGGGCATCGCCGTGAGCGTTTCATCAGTACGACGCCCGCTTCCGGTGCCGAGGAGGCCGCGCCGCAGCCGAACTTGAGGTTGCGGTGGGTCGCGTATAACGGTGCCGCCGCCCTCGGTCGCTGCCAGGAGAGCCGTCCACCTGCCCATCCTCGTGAAAGCGCGCGCGTGAGCCCCGTGACCAGCAGGCCCACATGATCCACAGCCTCAGCGGCCGCTCGCGGGGGATAACCCCACCGCGCTCGCTGGTCCCAGCGCCACCACCAATAGACATGCCAGCCGGATCGTGCGTGCAGCCGGGATCTCGAAGGATTGGGCAGACACGGCGCACCCTCTGCTCTCGAAGGATCACTCATGTCCCGCACCCCCCGCAGGCACCGGTCCACGTACCGCGTGCTGTCGTCTCTCGCCGTGCTGACCCTGGCTGCGGGCGCCGCCACGGCGTGCAGCAGCAACGACTCCTCGTCCAGTTCCTCGGCCTCTACGTCCGCCATCGCGTCCGCCTCTGCGGGGACCGGCAAGGCGGCCAAGGCGAAGCTGCACATGGTCAACAACGACGGTCACCGCCTGGCCTTCTACGCCATACAAGGCAGCGGTTCCACCATCGTCCTGGACTCGGGCGGCGGCGAGGACTCCTCGCAGTGGAAGGACATCGCCCCCAAGGTTCATGCGGCCACGGGCGCCACCGTCATCACCTACGACCGGGCCGGCCTCGGCAAGAGCGACGTGGTGCCCGGCGCGTGGAAGGTCCAGAGCGCCGTCAGTGACCTCAAGGCGGGCCTCAAGCAGTTGGGCATCACCAAGGACGTCACCCTGGTGGCCCACTCCCAGGCCGGCGAGATCGCGAACAACCTTGCCCAGGACGATCCGGAGATGCTCTCCGGCGCGGTCCTGGTCGACGCCAATCTCCCTCAGTTCTTCACCGACGAGGAAATTCCCCGCCTCGTCGCCGCGACCCGGCCGGACGTCGACGCGGCGAAGAAGGACCCCGAGAAGCCGGCCAACCGCCAGCTCATCTCCACCGCGGAGGGCTTCGCCGAAGCGCACCAGGTCTTCCACAAGGTGGTGTGGCCCGCCTCGGTACCCGCAACGGTCATGGTCTCGGAGAAGACCCCGTTCGCAGGCTCTCCCCCGGACGCCCAGCACTGGCGTGATGCGGCCGCCTCATTCGTCAAGGAAGCGCCCAACCGGACGCTCGTCACCGCCAAGGGCACCTCCCACGAGGTGCCGACGGAACGCCCCGACCTCGTACTCAAGGCGATCGAAGACAGGTTTGCCGCACAGCACTGACCCCAAGGGCGCCGGCGGTCTTGGGGTCCTGCTCGGTGCCCTCGCCTGGGCCGGGCTTCCCGGCCCAGGCCCCTGCTTCTTCCCACGGTCGAACAGCCCTGCCCTGACGGACCGGAAGGCCGGACAGCGTTTCAGACGGTGCCGTCCTCGTCGTCGTCGAGTTCCGGTGCCTCCGGATCGCGCAGCGGGCGCAGAGCGCCGGCGGCCGGGGTGGAGGCGGTGAAGCCGTAGCGGCCCAGGACGTTCAGATTCTTGTGCTTGAGCGGGGAGAGGCGGGCAATGTCCTCGTCGCGGATCTCGTGGCCCTACGCCTCGGCCTGCTCATCGGTCAAGAACTCCACTGGCATGCAACGGACGTAACCACCGACCCCCAAACGACCAGGGATCTTTCAGCGAACACCCATGCAGAACAGATCGCTTGTGCTAGTAGATCACCGCGAAATGACCATGATCGTTCTCACCGATACCGACTGCTCCACTGGTCCCCAGGGCCGTCGTAGCGGCGCTCCCGTTGTTCCTCCCGGGACCCGCTCCCCGCGCCGTGGCCCTGGCCGAGCCCGTGCCCGTGCCCGATGTCCTGGTGGCCCTCCAGCACCCGCCGGTGGGCCTCCCCCTCGTCGTCCCGGGACGACGAACGCAGCTCGCGCTTCGCCGCCTTGCGGTCCAGCTTCTCCTGCCGCCGGGCGGCCCGCGTCTTCTTGCGCTCGATGCCGACCCCGCCCCAGAAGGCGAACCCGCCGACGATCACCCGCGGCGCGCCCGGCTCACCGGGAACACCGGTCTCCCGCTGGTCGAAGCCGCCCATGACACCGATCCCGCGGACCACGACCTCGACCCCCGGCGGCACCGTGATCTGCAACCCGCCCATGATCGCGACACAGTTGATCTCGATCTCACCGGCGGCGAAGTTCGCCTCCCGCAGGTCGATCTCGCCGCCGCCCCAGAAGGCGAAGCAGTTGAACCGCCGGGGGGCCGTCCAGCGGCCCCTGCGCTGGAAGCCGGACAGCACGGCCACCGCCCAGGTCGACGAACCCTCGCCGCCCACGATCCGCCCGGCCCAACTCCCGTCCTCCAGCGGCTCCTTGTGCAGCGACACGACAGGCGGGAGCGGGACGCCGGCGACCGGCAGATCACGGGTGATCGGGGCCAACTCCCCGTACGTGCGCGCCTTGTACGTCTCCTCCAGCCGCTCCTCGAACTCCGTCATGTCGAGCCGGCCCTCCGCGAGGGCGTCCCGCAGGACCTCCACGACCCTCTCACGATCGGCGTCGGAGGCACGGAGATCCGGCAGGCCCGGGGCTGCGTCGTCGGTCATATCAGCAGCCTACGAGTTCCCGGGCCCCGGCACTACGGTCTCCCGCGCCGGCTCCCGGTCCGGCGGGGGTGCGGGGGCGTCCGCCATCGAATACAGCATCTTCGCGATCACGGCCTCGATGTCCGGCTCGCGCACCGACAGGTCCACCAGCGGGTACTCCGCCGCGATCCGGGCGACGAGCGGAGCCGCCGACTCCGACGCCGGGAACGCCAGCCACTGCCTCGGCCCGTCCACCTTCACCACCCGCGCCGCCTCCCCCACCTCGACCGGCGGCAGCTCCCGCTCCAGGTCCACCACCAGCGTCCGCTCGCTCTCCCCCGCCTCGTGCAGCCCGGCGAGCGCGCCGTCGTAGACCAGACGACCGTGATCGATGACCATCACCCGGGAGCAGAGCTGTTCGATGTCCTGGAGGTCGTGCGTGGTGAGCAGGACCGTCGTGCCGCGCTCGGCGTTCAGCTCGCGCAGGAACTCCCGCACCCGCGCCTTGGAGACCACGTCCAGCCCGATCGTCGGCTCGTCCAGGTAGAGCACCTCGGGGTCGTGCAGCAGGGCCGCCACGATGTCCCCGCGCATCCGCTGACCGAGCGACAGCTGACGCACCGGCACCTCCAACAGGGGGGAGAGGTCGAGGAGTTCGACCAGCCGGTCGAGGTTCTGCCGGTAACGGACGTCCGGGATCCGGTACATGCGGTGCATCAGCCGGTAGGAGTCGATCAGCGGAAGGTCCCACCACAGCGTCGTACGCTGCCCGAACACCACCCCTATGCGATGCGCCAGCCGCATCCGCTCACGGGACGGGTCGATCCCGGCGACCCGCAGCCGGCCCCCGCTCGGCGTCAGGATCCCGGTCAGCATCTTGATCGTCGTCGACTTCCCCGCGCCGTTCGGCCCGATGTAGCCGACCATCTCACCGCGCGCCACGGTGAAGGAGATCGCGTCCACCGCCCGCACCCGCCGCAGCTCCCGCTTCAGGAACCCGGTCCTGCGCCGCACGTCGAAGACCTTCTCGACCCGGTCCACCTCGATGAACGCACTCTCCGACACCGGCATGCCCTCCGACACGGTCACCCTCAACTCCCCGTACTCCGATACGTCCGCAGCCCCGCCCGCCACGCCAGCCCCGCCGCCGCACAGCACCCCACCGCCACCAGCGGCGGAGCGAACGCCGCCCAGTCCGGCAGCCCCAACGGATACGGCCGCCCCAACACATAGGACGCCGGAACCCAGTTGACGAACGCCAGCGGCAGCACGAACGTCACCCCGCGCACCAGTTCCTTGCCGAACACCGTCGGCGGATACTGCAACAGCGTCTGACCGCCGTACGTGAACGCGGCCTGCACCTCGGACGCGTCCTGCGCCACGAACTGGAACGCCGCGCCCGCCACGAACACCGCCGAGAAGATCACCCCGCCGCACACCAGCATCACCGGCACCAGAGCCACCTTCACCGGCGTCCAGGCGACATCCAGCGCGGCACACGCGTAGCCCAGCACCAGCGTGCCCTGGATCAGCCGGGCGACCCGGCGCAGCGCGAACCGGTCCGCGGCGACCTGGGCCAGCACCGGCGCCGGCCGCACCAGCAGCGTGTCGAGCGTGCCGTCCCGCACCCGCGAGCCCAGCCGGCCCGCCGAGCCGATCGACAGATCCGCGAGCCCGAACGACGTCGCCGACAGCCCGTACAGAAAGGCGACCTCCGGCAGCGTGTAACCGCCGAGCACGTCCACCCGCGAGAACATCAGCAAGATCGCGACAAAGTCCAGCCCGGTCACCAGCAGGCCGCCGACCACCGTCAGCACGAACGACACCCGGTAGGCCAGCGTCGAACGGATCCACATGCCGGCGATCAGCCGATAGGCCCGCAGCCCCTCCGTCAGCCGGCCGCCCTCACCCACCCTGCACCACCACCCGCCGCGTCGCCGCCCGCTGCACCAGTCGGCCCACCGCCAGCAGCACCACCGCCCAACCCGCCTGGAAGGCGAACGCGGGCAGCGGATCGGTCCGCCCCATCAGCACGTCGGCGGGCATCTGCAACAACGCCGACCACGGCAGCAGCGTCACGATGTCACCGAGCGGGTCGGGAAACGCGTTGAGCGGCAGCGCCATCCCCGAGAAGAACATCCCGGTGACCATCAGCACCTGCACCGCTCCCGTGCCGTCCATCAGCCAGAACCCGCTCAGCGCCACCAGGAACCGGATCCCGTAACTGACCACCATCGCCAGCGCGATCGTCACCGCGAAGGCCAGCCAGATCACCGGATCGTGCGGCAACGCGGTGGGAAAGAACAACGCCCCGAAGACGAAGGGCAGCACCCCACGGCCCAGCAGCTGGAACAACGCCCGCCCCAGGTCACCCGCCAGCCACCACGCCTGGAGATCGGCCGGCCGGTACAGATCGATGGCGACCTCACCCGTGCGGATCCGCTCCATCAACTCGGTCTCGAAACCGCCGCCCTGGATCGCGAGCGTCGCGAACAGCGCCTGCCCCAGCCACACATAGGTGACCGCCTGCGCCTGGTCATAGCCCCCGAGGTGCGGCCGCTCGTCCCACAACGCCAGATATGTGTAGACGAGGATCAGGCCGAAAACGGTATTGGTGAACACCCCCGCGGCCGTGGCCACCCGATAGGTCGCGTACCTTCTGAAACCCCCCGCCGCGACGGCCGCGTACAAACGTGCCGATCCCAAGGCAACCGTCCTCCTCGCCCGCTAGTCACCCTTGGTGCCCGCTTCGACACCGAAGCGCAGGAGCCTAGTGCGCCGCTCCCGTCGCGTGCCACGCGTTTTCCGGGCACGACGTGTGACCGAACGCGCGCCGATTGTCGGGAACGGAACGCTTGGTGCGAGAGTCTTCAACAGGGGACGCACATGGCGTACGAGGCTTACGAGGCGTACGGGAACGTACAACGCGAAACAGGAGTCCAGCAACACATGAGTGACGAGCCACAGCCGCAGCAGCCCACCGAGGGCTCGGCACCCGGAGCGCCCGAGGCGGGTGACGGAGGAAGTGGCAAGGAAGGCAAGAAGATGAAGCGACCCAAGCGCACCGGCCTGCGCCGGCTCCTGCCCACCTGGCGGATGGTGCTCGGCACGTTCGTCCTCGGCGTCCTGGTGCTCGCCGGACTCTTCTTCCTCGGCTACTCCATGGTCGAGATCCCGCCGGCCAACGCGCTCGCCACCAAGCAGTCCAACGTCTACCTCTACGCCGACGGCACCGAGATCGCCCGCGACGGCACCGTCAACCGCGAGAACGTCGACCTCTCCCAGATCTCCAAGGACGCCCAGCACGCCGTCCTCGCCGCCGAGGACCGCGACTTCTACACCGAGTCCGCCATCGACCCCAAGGCGATGCTCCGGGCGGGCTGGAACACCGCCACCGGCAAGGGCAAGCAGTCCGGCTCCACGATCACCCAGCAGTACGTGAAGAACTACTACCTCGCGCAGACCCAGACCGTGACCCGCAAGGTGAAGGAGTTCTTCATCTCGATCAAGCTGGACCGCGAGACCTCCAAGGACGAGATCCTCGAGGGCTACCTCAACACCAGCTACTTCGGCCGCAACGCCTACGGCATGCAGGCCGCCGCCAAGGCCTACTACGGCATCGACGCCGCCGAGCTCACCCCCGCCCAGGGCGCCTACCTCGCCGCCCTCGTCAACGCGCCCAGCGAGTACGACATCATCGCCCGCCCCGAGAACAAGGCCGCCGCCGAGGCCCGCTGGAACTACGTCCTCGACGGCATGGTCACCAAGGGCTGGCTCAGCGAGTCCAAGCGCACGGGCATGAAGTTCCCCACGCCCAAGGAGACTTCGGGCGCCGACACCGGCATGTCCGGACAGCGCGGCTACCTCGTCAACGCGATCAAGGACTACCTGCGCGAGAACAAGATCGTCACCCAGGACGAACTCGACGCCGGCGGCTACCGCATCACCACGACCATCGACAAGAAGAAGCAGAACGCCTTCGTCGACGCCGTCAACGACAAGCTGATGAAGAAGCTCGACACGAAGAACCGCAAGATCGACACCTACGTCCGCGCGGGCGGCGCCGCCGTCGAACCCAAGACCGGCAAGGTCCTCGCCCTGTACGGCGGCATCGACTACGTCAAGCAGTACACCAACAACGCCACCCGCCAGGACTTCCAGGTCGGCTCCACCTTCAAGCCGTTCGTCTTCACCTCGGCCGTCGAGAACGGCTCCGAGACCCAGGACGGCCGCCAGATCACCCCCAACACGATCTACGACGGCACCAACAAGCGGCCCATCCAGGGCTGGAGCGGCGGCACCTACGCCCCCGAGAACGAGGACTACGTCAACTACGGCAACATCGACGTGCGCACCGCCACCGACAAGTCGGTGAACTCCGTGTACGCGCAGATGGCCGTCGACGTCGGCCCCGCGAAGGTCAAGCAGACCGCCGTCGAACTCGGCCTGCCCACCGACACCCCCGACCTCCAGCCCTACCCCTCCATCGCCCTCGGCACGGCCAACGCCAGCGTCCTGGACATGGCGGAGGCCTACGCCACCCTCGCCAACCACGGCAAGCACGGCACGTACAGCCTGATCGAGAAGGTCACCAAGGACGGCTCCGACGTCGTGGACCTGCCCGAGCAGAAGTCCTCCCAGGTCGTCAGCCGCGAGGCCGCCGACACCACCACCTCGGTCCTGCGCAGCGTCGTCCAGAACGGCACCGCCACCGCGGCCCTCGCCGCCGACCGGCCCGCCGCGGGCAAGACCGGCACCGCCGAGGAGGACACCGCGGCCTGGTTCGCCGGCTACACCCCCGACCTCGCCACCGTGGTCGCGGTCATGGGCCAGGACCCGCAGACCGCCGCCCACAAGTCCCTCAAGGGCGCGATGGGCCTGCCCCGCATCAACGGCGGCGGCGCACCCACCGAGATCTGGGCCCAGTTCACCAAGAACGCCCTGAAGGGCGAACCGGCCACGGACTTCAACCTCCAGATCCAGGAGGGCGGCGAGCAGTCCGCCTACCCCTCGGCCCCGCCCTCCGAGGACGAGCCCACCGACGACGAGACCGACGGCAGCTCGCCCAGCTCCGACGCCACCAAGGGCCAGACGCAGGGCCAGACCCAGGGGCAGACGAACGGCGGCACGACCACCGGCAACACGTCGACCGGCACCACCTCCGGCAGTACCACCGACGGCGGCACCACCGACGGCAGCACGTCCACCGGCACCACCGACGGCGGGACGACGACCAACGGAACGACCTCGGGCACCAGCTCGGGCACCACCGGCGGCAACACGTCCACCGGCACGACCGACGGCGCCACCGGAGACACCGGCAACACGGCCGGCACGACGACCGGCCCCCAGCTGACAACCACCGGCTGGGACTGACGTGTCCTGACGTCCCTCAGTGACCGCTGGTCGCCTTGAGCCCCACCACGGCGACCAGCAGCAGACACACGAAGAAGATCCGGGCGGCGGTCGCCGGCTCCCCCAGCACCACCATGCCGACCACCGCGGCCCCGGCCGCCCCGATCCCGACCCACACGCCGTAGGCGGTACCGATGGGGAGGGAACGGGCGGCGTACGACAGCAGCAGCATGCTGGCGACGATGCCGGCGCCCGTGAACAGACTCGGGACGAGGCGGGTGAACCCGTCCGTGTACTTCATCCCGATCGACCAGCCGACTTCCAGCAGACCGGCGACGACGAGCAGAACCCAGGCCATGAGGGACACCTCCGAGACGCGAACGCGAACGCACTGACACAGCGATGCGTCGTCTTTTCCTGCGTTCCACGGGCATCCCTGCCTGCGGCATCCCGGTACGGCGCGTCTCGTCGGGCTCCTTCCAAACGTAGCAAAGAAGCGACAAAAAGGCTGGTGACCATGGTCACCAGCCCTTTGTGCCGACTACATCAGAGGTACCGACCGGTCGGAGACACGGACCGGTCGGAGATACCGGCCGATCAGAGATACAGACCGGTCGAGTCCTCCGAGCCCTCGAACCGGTCGGCCGCCACGGCGTGCAGATCGCGCTCCCGCATCAGCACATACGCGACACCCCGCACCTCGACCTCCGCACGGTCCTCGGGGTCGTACAGCACCCGGTCCCCCGGCTCCACGGTCCGCACGTTCTGCCCCACGGCGACGACCGCCGCCCAGGCCAGCCGACGACCGACGGCCGCGGTGGCGGGAATCAGAATGCCACCACCCGAACGCCGCTCACCCTCGCCGGTCTCCTGCTTCACGAGCACACGGTCGTGCAGCATCCGGATGGGCAGCTTGTCGTGCGTGGTACTCAGGTCGTCTCTCTTGGCGCTCACACCACTGAACCTACCTGCCCGAAGCAGATCCGTACGCGAGTGGGGCCCCGGGGAGCACCCGGGCAGGCACGGCGGTCAGCGCTTGCGGCGCAGCCCGCTGAACGCGAGCAGCCCCACGACGCCGACGACCACGAGCGCCACCGGCACGACCCGCTCCAGCCGGGGCGCGCCCTCCTCGTCCACGAACTGTGCCCGCACCTCGCTCACGGCGCGGTTGACCTGGACGTAGGCCCTCCCGAGCGTGTGATCGACGTTGGCGACGACCTTGGCCTTGGCGTCCCCGACGATGGTCTTCGGGTGCACCCGCACCCCGATCTCGTCCAGCGTCTCCGCCAGCACCTCGCGGCGGGCCCTGATGTCCGCCTCGATCTGCGCCGGGGTTCTGGTGTCCGACGTCTCCGCCACGGTAAGGCCTCCGAAGTCAGCTGTTTCCTGTTCTGGACAGTCTGTCAGCTCTGCCCGCCGCCGCACTGTCAGGACCCCCGGTTACGCTGGCCCGATGAGCGAGCGACTCCAGCCCGGGGACGTGGCCCCCGCCTTCACCCTCCCCGACGCCGACGGCAACCAGGTGTCCTTGTCGGACCACAAGGGCCGCAAGGTCATCGTCTACTTCTACCCCGCCGCGCTTACCCCCGGCTGCACGAAGCAGGCCTGCGACTTCACGGACAACCTGGAACTCCTGGCCGGCGCCGGGTACGACGTCATCGGCATCTCCCCCGACAGCCCCGAGAAGCTGGGCAGGTTCCGCGACAAGGAGTCCCTGAAGGTCACCCTCCTGGCCGACCCCGAGAAGGCCGTCACCGAGGCCTATGCCGCGTACGGCGAGAAGAAGAACTACGGCAAGACCTACATGGGCGTCATCCGCTCCACGATCGTGGTCGACGAGTCCGGCAAGGTCGAACAAGCCCTGTACAACGTCCGGGCCACCGGCCACGTAGCCAAGATCATCAAGGACCTGGGCATCTGAGCCCCTTTTCTGCCGGCGAGCGGCCCGCGTCGGAACCTCCCGACACGGGCCGCTCCACGTTCCGGGCGTGACTGTCCGATAAGCGGTTCGTCACTCCGTACGAGACCACGAACGGGTGGTCGGTGACGGATGGGGTCTGGACGTGCGGGGCGCAGCCGAACGCTCGGACGCATACGGCAAGGAACGGCTCAGTGGCGTGGCACGAGCCCTGGGTGTTCCCGACGACAGCCGATCCCGGGCGACGCTGAGCCGCATGTCTCCCTGCGGGTCGACCATGTCACCGGCAACTGGCGGGACAATCGCGAAGAGAACCTGCGCGGCCCGTGCCCCAACTGCCATGCGCCGGCGCAGACGTGGTGTCGACAGGAAGACAGGACGCCGCTCGCCGGACAGCCGCGGATCCCCGTACACTTGCAGGCACCCGTCGCTCGACGACGGGCGGCCAGCGGCCTTGGCGGAACGGCAGACGCCTCGCGTTTAGGGCGCGATGGGAGCAATCCCGTGAGGGTTCGAATCCCTCAGGCCGCACTTGCCTTCACTTGCAAGGTCCGGCGTGCGACTTCCGCAATCCGGACCTTGCTGGTGGGCAGTCCTCAGCCCAGCAACTCCCGTACCACCGGCACCAGCCCCCGGAATGCCTTGCCGCGGTGGCTGATTGCGTTCTTCTCCGCTGCCGTCAGTTCCGCGCAGGTGCGGGACTCGTCGTCCGGCTGGAGGATCGGGTCGTAGCCGAACCCGTTCGTGCCGGCCGGGGTGCGGCGCAGGGTGCCGGTGAGGCGGCCTTCGACGACGCGTTCCGTGCCGTCCGGGAGGGCCAGAGCCGCCGCGCAGGCGAAGTGGGCGCCCCGGTGTTCGTCGGCGATGTCCGAGAGCTGGGCCAGGAGCAGGTCCAGGTTGGCCCGGTCGTCGCCGTGTCTGCCCGACCAGCGGGCCGAGAAGATGCCCGGGGCGCCGTTGAGCACGTCGACGCAGAGGCCCGAGTCGTCGGCGACGGCCGGGAGGCCCGTCGCCTGCGCGAGGGCGTGGGCCTTCAGCAGGGCGTTCTCGGCGAAGGTGACGCCGGTTTCCCTGACGTCGGGGATGTCGGGGTAGGCGTCCGCGCCGACGAGGTCGTGGGGCAGGCCTGCGTCGGCGAGGATCGACCTCAGTTCGGTGATCTTTCCGGCGTTGCGGGTGGCGAGGATCAGGCGGGTCATGCGCCCAGTATCCCCAGTTCCGCCGCCCCGGTTCTGTCGGGTCCTACGGGGTGCAGACCTTCGTCAGTTCGCCCGCCGCGTCCGTGACCGGGCTGAGGTCGGGCGTGTTGTCGCCGTTCTCGACGGCTGTGCGGACGTTGGCGACGGCAGCCTGGAGGTCGTCGACCGCCTTGTTGACGTCGGTGTTGTCCGTCTTGTCGCCTATCTTGTCGAGGTTGTTCTCGATGGAGGTCAGCGACTCCTCCGTCTGCGTGGGGTCGTTCGTGGCGTTCTCCACGGCCTGCTGGAGGTCGGTGACGCTGTCGGCGATGGAGTCGGCGGTCTGGACGCAGTCCAGGGCCTTGTTGACTGCGTCGCAGCCGGTCGCCGTCAGTCCCACGGTGAGGGCGACGGCCGCCGCGGCGGTGACTATGACGGTACGACGACGCTTCTGTGGGCGTCGGCTCGCGGCCGTGGACATAAGTGTGTTCCTCCCCTTGCCAGGCCCAGGAGGCCCCCGTTGGTGTACTGACCAAGACGCCTCGGCGGGCGGACCGGTTGCTCTCGCCCGCCGCTCCTCTTGGTGTTCCCTTTACTTTTCGAGGACCGTATCAAGTGCCGTGCGCTGGAGGACAGTCAGTTCCGTGCAGCCCAGAACGGCGAGGTCCAGAAGGGAGTTGAGTTCCTCGCGGGCGAACGGCTCGGCCTCGGCGGTGCCTTGGACCTCGACGAAGCGGCCGTCGCCGGTGCAGACGACGTTCATGTCGGTCTCGGCGCGGACGTCTTCCTCGTAGCGGAGGTCCAGCAGGGGCACCCCTCCCACGATGCCGACCGAGACCGCGCTCACCGTGCCGGTGAGGGGCTGGCGGCCGGCCTTGATGAGCTTGCGGCCCTGGGCCCATGTGATGGCGTCCGCCAACGCGACGTAGGCGCCGGTGATGGCCGCGGTGCGCGTGCCGCCGTCGGCCTGGAGGACGTCGCAGTCGAGGACGATGGTGTTCTCGCCCAGTGCCTTGTAGTCGATGACCGCGCGCAGGGAGCGGCCGATGAGGCGGGAGATCTCGTGCGTGCGGCCGCCGATCTTGCCGCGGACGGACTCGCGGTCGCCGCGGGTGTTGGTGGCGCGGGGGAGCATGGAGTACTCCGCGGTGACCCAGCCCTCGCCGCTGCCCTTGCGCCAGCGGGGGACGCCTTCGGTGACGGAGGCGGTGCAGAAGACCTTCGTGTCGCCGAAGGAGACGAGGACGGAGCCCTCGGCGTGCTTGCTCCAGCCGCGTTCGATGGTGACGGGGCGGAGCTGTTCGGGGGTGCGGCCGTCGATTCGAGACATGGCGCTGAGCCTAGCCGTACCTGCGGAAGGGCTCCTCCCACGGCGCTGGGAGGAGCCCTCAAGAGTGAGCGCTCACGGATAACCGCTCGGCAGTGAGCCCTCGGGAGTGAGCGCGTCAACTCACATCATGTCTTCGATCTCCGCGGCGATGGGGTCGGCGTCGGTGCCGATGACGACCTGGATGGCGGTGCCCATCTTGACGACGCCGTGGGCGCCGGCGGCCTTCAGGGCGGCTTCGTCGACGAGCGAGGCGTCGTTGACCTCGGTGCGCAGCCGGGTGATGCAGCCTTCGATCTCTTCGATGTTGTCGAGGCCGCCGAGTCCGGCGACGATCTTCTCAGCCTTGGTGGCCATGTTCCGTCTCCCTGAATTCCCTGATGCGAACCGCGATGTGAACCGCTTTGTCGCAGTAACCCACAGTTGGCCCAACTTCGCGAGCGATTGTGCCGGGTGTACCGAAGGATGACGTCAGTGATGACGTCGCAGCAACCCAATCGTCCGTAGCTGGTCTACACCACCTGACAGGCGGTCGCCAAACGATGAGTGCCGAGAGCGCCGAGACAAAGATCAGCCCCGCACGCCGGCGCTGGCACACCGCGTTCCAGGGCCTCCAGAAGATGGGGCGCAGTCTTCAGCTGCCGATCGCGGTGCTGCCGGCCGCGGGCATCCTCAACAGGCTCGGCCAGCCTGATGTGTTCGGGGACGACGGGCTCGGCTGGACGAACGTGGCGAAGGTGATGGCGGGCGCGGGCGCGGCGCTGCTCGACGGTTCCCTCGGACTGCCGCTGCTGTTCTGCATCGGTGTGGCCATCGGCATGGCGAAGAAGTCGGACGGTTCCACGGCGCTGGCGGCGGTGGCGGGATTCCTCGTCTACTACAACGTGTTGCGGCAGTTCCCGGAGGACTGCGGGCCGGGTTCGAAGGTGATCCCGAACATCGGGTGCCAGGCGACGGACAACACGGTGGGGGCGTTCGCATACCAGAATCCGGGGGTGTTCGGCGGGATCGTCATCGGGTTGCTGACGGCGTTCTTCTGGCAGCGGTACCACCGCACGAAGCTGGTGGACTGGCTGGGCTTCTTCAACGGGCGGCGGCTGGTGCCGATCATCATGGCGTTCGTCGCGATCGCGTTCGCAGCGTTGTGTCTGTGGGTCTGGCCGCCGATCGGCGACGCCCTGGAGAGCTTCAGCGACTGGCTCGACGGGCTGGACGCGTGGGGTGCGGGCATCTTCGGTGTCGCGAACCGGGCGTTGCTGGTGATCGGTCTGCATCAGTTCCTGAACGTGCCCATCTGGTTCCAGTTCGGCAGTTTCACGAAGCCGGACGGCACGGTGGTGCACGGTGACATCAACATGTTCCTGGCGGGCGACCCGGACGCGGGTCAGTTCACCTCGGGTTTCTTCCCGATCATGATGTTCGCGCTGCCCGCGGCGGCGCTCGCCATCACGCACTGCGCGAGGCCGTCCCGCCGCAAGGAGGTCGGCGGTCTGATGCTCTCCGTGGCGCTGACCTCGTTCGTCACGGGTATCACCGAGCCGATCGAGTACTCGTTCCTGTTCGTCGCACCCCTGCTGTACGCGGTGCACGCGGTGCTGACGGGGGCGTCGATGGCGGTGACGTGGGGGCTGGGCGTGCACGACGGTTTCAGTTTCTCGGCCGGGCTCATCGACTACGTCATCAACTGGAACCTGGCGACGCGGCCGTGGGCGATCGTCCCGATCGGCCTGTGCTTCGCCGTCCTCTACTACGCGATCTTCCGTTTCGCGATCACGAAGTTCGATCTGAAGACCCCCGGGCGCGAGCCGGAGGAGGAGCGGGAGGACGTCACGAAGGCGTAGTGGGGCGGTTGCCGAGGCGGTTGCCGGGGCGGTTGTCGGGCGACAGCCGGACGTAGCTGAGCGTAATACCACGATTACGGGAATCGTGGGTTCCTTACGCCACCTTCATCGTGCTACAACATGGTCTACACCACTGAGTGGTGTAGACCACCACCGATGGAGGAAGTCCATGAGCACCGCCACCGCGCCCCCGGCGGCCCCCGCGAAGAAGCGGGGGTCCGGCCTGTTGCAGGGTCTCCAGAAGGTCGGCCGCAGCCTTCAGCTCCCGATCGCCGTGCTGCCGGCGGCGGGCCTCATAGTCCGACTCGGTCAACCCGACGTCTTCGGGGCAGACGGCCTGGGCTGGGACAAGGTCGCCTCTGTCTTCAGCAACGCGGGCGGCGCCATCACCGGCAACCTGCCGATGCTCTTCTGCATCGGTGTGGCCATCGGCTTTGCCAAGAAGTCCGACGGATCGACCGCCCTCGCCGCGCTGGTGGGCTTCCTGGTCTACAGCAAGGTCCTTGAGTCCTTCCCGGTGACCGAGGCCAAGGTGACCGAAGGCGCGGACATAGCCGCGAGTTACAACAACCCCGGGGTGCTCGGCGGCATCATCATGGGTCTGCTCGCCGCGGTCTTCTGGCAGAAGTTCCACCGTACGAAGCTGGTCGACTGGCTGGGCTTCTTCAACGGCCGCCGGCTCGTTCCGATCATCATGGCCTTCGTCGGCATCGTCGTCGGTGTCTTCTTCGGGCTGGTCTGGGAGCCCATCGGCGAGGGCATCGGAAACTTCGGCGAGTGGATGACCGGCCTGGGTTCCTTCGGTGCCGCCCTCTTCGGTCTCATCAACCGTGCGCTGATCCCCGTCGGCATGCACCAGTTCGTGAACACGGTGGCCTGGTTCCAGCTCGGTGAGTTCAAGGACGCGGCGGGTCAGGTCTTCACCGGTGACTACAACCGCTTCCTGCACGGGGACCCGACCGCCGGAATGTTCATGTCCGGCTTCTTCCCGATCATGATGTTCGGCCTCCCGGCCGCCGCCCTGGCCATCGCACACACCGCTCGCCCCGAGCGCCGCAAGGCCGTGATGGGCATGATGGTCTCGCTCGCCCTGACCTCGTTCGTGACCGGCGTGACCGAGCCGATCGAGTTCTCGTTCATGTTCATCGCCCCGCTGCTCTACGTGATCCACGCGGTGCTGACCGCCGTCTCCATGGCGGTCACATGGGGGCTGGGAGTCCACGACGGCTTCAACTTCTCCGCGGGCTTCATCGACTACGCCCTCAACTGGAACCTCGCCACCAAGCCCTGGCTGATCATCCCCATCGGCCTGGTCTTCGCCGCGATCTACTACGCCACGTTCCGCTTCGCCATCATCAGGTGGAACCTCCCCACCCCGGGCCGTGAGCCCGAGGAGGAGGTCGAGGACCTCACCAAGGCGTAGGCACGCAGCACGCCCGTGCAGGACATGCGAAGGCCCCCGGAGCCCTGAACCGCCCTGAACCGCTCCGGGGGCCTTCTGCGCCTTCTGCGTCGCACGGGGTCTAGATCTCGTACGTCAGCCTCGGCGCGGCCAGTTCCACCGGGCCGTCGAACACCGCGCGGGCGTCCGCCAGGTTGACCCGGGGGTCCGTCCACGGCGGGATGTGGGTCAGCACGAGCTTCCTCGCGCCCGCCCTGCTCGCCGTCTCGCCGGCTTCGCGGCCGTTGAGGTGCAGGTCGGGGATGCTCTCCTTGCCGTGCGTGAAAGCGGCCTCGCACAGGAAGAGGTCGGTGTCGCGGGCGAGTTCGTCCAGCGCGGGGCTGATGCCGGTGTCGCCGGAGTAGGTCAGCGACCTGCCGCCGTGTTCGACGCGGATGCCGTACGCCTCCACCGGGTGCGCCACTCGTTCGGTGTGCACGGTGAACGGGCCGATGTCGAAGGTGGACGGCTTGACCGTGTGGAAGTCGAAGACCTCGCTCATCGAGGAGGCCGACGGGGTGTCGGCGTAGGCCGTGGTCAGGCGGTGCTCCGTGCCCTCCGGGCCGTAGACCGGGATGGGGTCGCAGCGGCCGCCGTCGTGCCGGTAGTAGCGCGCGACGAAGTAGGCGCACATGTCGATGCAGTGGTCGGCGTGCAGATGACTCAGGAAGATCGCGTCGAGGTCGTAGAGACCGCAGTGGCGCTGCAGCTCGCCCAGGGCGCCGTTGCCCATGTCGAGAAGCAGCCGGAAGCCGTCGGCCTCGAGGAGGTAGCTCGAGCAGGCCGATTCCGCGGACGGGAACGACCCCGAGCAGCCGACGACGGTGAGCTTCATGAAGGCGAAACCTCCGCTGGCGGGAAACCGAGAAGTACCGGGTGAGGTCCGGGGGACGGATCGTGGAACGAATGATCGTTAAATGGGGCGACGGGGGTCGTGCGGTGCGTCGAGCGTAAGGCGCAAAACCCCGGGTCGCTCCTCCGCCAGGGGCCGTTGTGGGCGAACTCACCTGTGGTGTCACCGGTTCGGCTGGACCGGGGGCAAGTGAAGTGGGGATGGGGCGCGCGGGGGCGTGCACGCGCCGGTAACGTCGTCGTATGGACACGTCCTGGTGGCTCGCGCTCGCGGCGGTGATACTGCTCGCGCTGGTCGCGACGCTCGTGGACGGCTGGGGGCGGGGGCGACGGCCCCAGCGGCGCGGAACCCGGCCGCCGGGCCGGGCGACGGGCCGGAAGACCGGTCGGCAGACGGGCCGGCCTTCGGGCCGGTCGACCCGGGGCCGCGGCATCGCCGACCGTCCCCAGCCCGCGGAGATCTGGTGGGCGGACGTGCCCTTCGAGGACGGCCCTGGAGCGAAGGACCGGCCGTGTCTGGTGCTCATGGTGCGCGGTGACCGCGCCACCGTCGCGAAGATCACCAGCAAGTACCACGACGAGCGGGCCGGCGTGATCCCGCTGCCGCCGGGTGCCGTGGGGGACGCGCAGGGGCGGCCGAGTTTCCTGGAGACGGACGAGTTGCGCCAGATCCGGATGAGCGACTTCCGGCGCAGGGTGGGTGTGGTGGACCCGGTCCTGTGGGACCAGGTCCGTCACCTGGCTACCTGAAACCCTACGCCCAGAGCTGGCCCTGGAGGGTCTCGATCGCTTCCTCCGTGGTGGCCGCGGTGTAGACGCCCGTCGACAGGTACTTCCAGCCGCCGTCCGCCACGACGAACGCGATGTCGGCGCTCTCCCCCGCCTTCAGCGCCTTGTTGCCGACGCCGATCGCCGCGTGCAGGGCGGCTCCGGTGGAGACGCCCGCGAAGATGCCCTCCTGCTGGAGGAGTTCCCGGGTGCGGGTCACGGCGTCCGCCGAGCCGACCGAGAAGCGGGTGGTGAGGACGGAGGCGTCGTACAGCTCGGGTACGAAGCCCTCGTCCAGGTTGCGCAGGCCGTAGACCAGGTCGTCGTAGCGCGGCTCGGCGGCGACGATCTTCACGTCCGGCTTGTTCTCGCGGAGGAACCGGCCGACGCCCATCAGCGTGCCCGTCGTGCCGAGACCGGCGACGAAGTGGGTGATGGACGGGAGGTCCGCGAGGATCTCGGGGCCGGTGGTGGCGTAGTGGGCGCCGGCGTTGTCGGGGTTGCCGTACTGGTAGAGCATCACCCAGTCGGGGTGCTCGGCGGCGAGCTCCTTGGCGACGCGGACCGCGGTGTTGGAGCCGCCCGCGGCCGGGGAGGGGACGATCTCGGCGCCCCACATGGCGAGCAGTTCCCGGCGCTCCTGCGAGGTGTTCTCGGGCATCACGCAGACCATGCGGTAGCCCTTGAGCCTGGCCGCCATGGCGAGGGAGATGCCGGTGTTGCCGCTCGTCGGTTCCAGGATGGTGCAGCCGGGGGTGAGGCGGCCGTCCTTCTCCGCCTGCTCGACCATGTGCAGGGCGGGGCGGTCCTTGACCGAGCCGGTGGGGTTGCGGTCCTCGAGCTTCGCCCAGATGCGGACGTCGGCGGACGGCGAGAGCCGCGGCAGGCGCACCAGAGGGGTGTTGCCCACCGCGGCCAGCGGGGAGTCGTAACGCATGGGGGTCGGCGGCCGATCAGGCCATGCCGCCGGCCACGGCCGGCAGGATGGTCACGGTGTCGCCGTCGGTCAGCTTGGTGTCGATGCCATCGACGAAGCGGACGTCCTCGTCGTTCAGGTACACGTTGACGAAGCGGCGCAGCTTTCCGTCGTCCACGATGCGGGCGTGGATGCCCGCGTGCCGGGTCTCGAGGTCGGTGAACAGGCCGGCGAGGGTGTCACCGGTGCCCTCCACCGCCTTCTGACCGTCGGTGTACTGGCGGAGGATGGTGGGGATGCGGACCTCGATGGCCATGGCTCAGGGCTCCTGTCGGAAGGTGTGGGCAGCGCGGGTTCGTGCGTGTGGCTCCCCCACGCTCGGCTGCGCTCGCGCGGGTGGTACCCCCATCGGCTCACGGCCGTACGGCGGCGGGTGTGCGTCAACAGATGGCGCTGGCGAGCCTGCACAGGTCGACGTGCAGCCGCGCCACGAGCAGTGCGCCCGGCGTCCTCTCGCTCACGTCGTTCAGAACCATGGGCTCATCGTATCGATTCCCGGTCCGGCTTCTGGAATGTGATCCCACATCGCGGACGGTATGGGGCCGGGGAGTGAGATCTCGCCGCTCCGTCAGGCCGACGCGCGGCGTACCAGGCGGGTGGGGACGATCACGGAGGGTCCGTCCGGTGAGCCGTCCGATGAGTCGTCCGGTCTGCCGTCCGGTGACATGTCCGGCGCGTCTTCCCGGGCGAGCAGCAGCCGAGCCATCAGCCGGCCCATCTCCTCGATGTCCTGGTGGACGGTGGTGAGCGGCGGGTCGGTCGTCTCGGCGATGGAGGTGAGGTCGTCGAAGCCGACGACGGCCACGTCCTCGGGGACCCTGCGGCCGCGCTCCCGCAGGGTCTGGAGGGCGCCGGACGCCATGAGGTCGGAGGCGACGAACACGGCGTCGAGGTCGGGGTGGCGGTCCAGCAGCGCGGCCATGCCGTCGGCGCCGCCCTGCCGGGTGTAGTCGGCCCGCTCGACGAGGTGCGGCGTCACGGGGTCACGCAGGACGTCCCGGTACCCGGCGAGCCGGTCCGCGGCGGAGTTCTCCTGGTCGTAGGGCCCGGCGACGGTCGCGATCCGCCGGCGCCCGAGGGAGACCAGGTGCTGGACGGCCAGCCGGGCGCCGCCCCGGTTGTCGCCGTCGACATGGGCCTGGCCGGGCCGTACGGGGTCGCCGTCGCGCAGCAGCGGGCGGCCGCCGAACACGGCCGGGAGGCCGAGCCGGTCGATGATCTCGGCCAGCCGGTCGCCGGGGCGCAGGGAGAACAGGATCGCGCCGTCGACGTGGCCGCCGCCGAGGTAGTCGGCCACGCGCGTGTAGTCGTCGGGCTCCTCCAGGAACAGCAGGACGGCCTGGGCGCCGTGGAGCGCGAGTTCGCGGCGGATGCCGCGCAGGAGGAGGTCGAAGAAGGGGTCGATGAAGAGCCGGTTCTCGGGCTGGGCGGCGACCACGGCGACGGCGTCGGTGCGGTGGGTGACGAGTTGCCGGGCCCCCTGGTTGGGGACGTACCCCAGCTCGGAGATCACCTGACGGACCCGGTCGACGACCTCAGCCCGTACCCGGGCCTCCCCGTTGATCACCCGGGACACGGTCGACTTCGAGACTCCCGACTGCCGGGCGACGTCTTCGAGCGTGGGCCGCCGTACGTGCGAGCGTTGCGTCAACACCATCTCCGTTGGGGCGAGTTGTGCGTACACCTTACGGAAACGGTAACCGGCGGGCGGCGGGTGGCGCCGGGACCGGGGCCTGTCCTACACGACCGGCTTCCCTGTCAGTTCCACGCCAGCCGCGCGCAGTTCCTCCAGAGCCCGGTCGGTGCTCTCCTTGGCCACGCCGGCGGTGAGGTCCAGCAGGACCTGGGTGCGGAAGCCCTCGCGGGCGGCGTCCAGGGCGGTGGCGCGTACGCAGTGGTCGGTCGCGATGCCGACGACGTCCACCTCGTCGATCTGGCGGTCCCGCAGCCAGTCGCCCAGGCCGGCGCCGTTCTCGTCGGCGCCCTCGAAGCCGCTGTACGCGGCCGCGTAGGCGCCCTTGTCGAAGACGGCGTCGATGGCGCCGGAGGCGACGGCGGGCGCGAAGTTGGGGTGGAAGCCGACGCCCTCCGTGCCCGCCACGCAGTGCGCGGGCCAGGAGTGCACGTAGTCGGGGTTGTCGGCGAAGTGACCGCCGGGCGCGATGTGGTGGTCGCGGGTGGCCACCACATGCCGGTATCCGGCGGGCGCCTGCCCGATCAGCTCGGTGATGGCGGCGGCCACATCGGCGCCACCGGTCACCGCGAGGCTGCCTCCCTCGCAGAAGTCGTTCTGCACGTCTACGACGATCAAGGCGCGGCGCATGGTCGGTGTCCTTCGACTGAGGGTGAAGTAATTGAGCCTAGAGACTTTGTCGGCCCCGCGGGAGGGGGCGTCGCCCGGTATGCGCCGGGCACACGCCCTAGTTACCCGACAGGCCCTGTACATACTCCGTGGGAATGACGGGTTCCCCGCGCGACAGCTGGTTCGCGGAGAGGGGCAGGCCGGCGCGGGCCGCGGCGTGGCGGTCGCGGGCGGTGTCCAGGGGCTCGCGGCCGAGGACCTCGCCGCCCTTGACCAGCTGGACGAGCAGCTGGTGGTCGGCCAGTCCGGCGGGGACGGCCCCGGTGCCGACGACCTCGGCCTCGGCCACCCCGTACGCGTCGGGCCGGCGCGCCGCCCATTTGCGGCCGCCGATGGAGGTCTTGCCGCCGGAGGACTTCTTCGCCACCGGCACCAAGGGATCCTGCGGGTCGGCGGATCCCGCGCGGGCGACCAGTTTGTAGACCATCGAGCAGGTCGGGTGCCCGGAACCGGTCACCAGCTGGGTGCCGACGCCGTACGCGTCGACGGGGGCCGCGGCCAGCGAGGCGATGGCGTACTCGTCGAGGTCGGAGGTGACGACGATCCGGGTGTTCGTCGCGCCGAGCTCGTCGAGCTGCTGGCGCACCCGGTGGGCCACGAGGAGCAGGTCGCCTGAGTCGATGCGGACCGCGCCGAGCTCGGGGCCGGCGACCTCGACGGCCGTCCGGACGGCCTCGGCGACGTCGTACGTGTCCACGAGCAGGGTGGTGCCCCGGCCGAGCGAGTCGACCTGGGCCTGGAAGGCGTCGCGCTCGCTGTCGTGGAGGAGGGTGAAGGCGTGGGCGCTGGTGCCCACCGTGGGGATGCCGTAGCGGAAGCCGGCGGCCAGGTCGGAGGTGGTGGCGAAGCCGCCGACGTAGGCGGCGCGGGCGGCGGCGACCGCGGCCAGTTCGTGGGTGCGGCGGGCGCCCATCTCGATCAGGGGGCGCTCACCCGCGGCGGAGGACATCCGGGAGGCGGCGGCCGCGATCGCGGAGTCGTGGTTGAGGATGGAGAGGATCACGGTCTCGAGGAGCACGCACTCGGCGAAGGAGCCCTCGACCCGCATGATCGGCGAGCCCGGGAAGTAGACCTCGCCCTCCGGGTAGCCCCAGATGTCACCCGAGAAGCGGTATCCGGCGAGCCGGTCGAGGGTCTCCTCGTCGACGATGTTCCGCTCCCGGAGGAAGCCGAGGACGTCGGCGTCGAAGCGGAGGTTCTCGACGGCGTCCAGGACCCGCCCGGTGCCCGCGACGACGCCGTAGCGCCGGCCGTCCGGCAACCGCCGGGTGAAGACCTCGAACACGCTGCGCCGTTCGGCCGTGCCCGCTTTCAGGGCGGCCTGGAGCATCGTCAGTTCGTACTGGTCCGTGAAGAGCGCCGTCGACGGGACGCCCACCCGGCGCCCACCACCACCCTCCTGACGATGCGCTTCGCGCCCTTCTTCTTCCGGCAGCCCAAGGTCCGCTGTGTTCATGGCAATGGATCGTACTCCCTTTTCGTCGGTGTGACGATTTCCCGGATGCGTGGCAGCATTGGGCTTGTGACGTCACCCGCTCCCCTTGAGATCGAACGCACCGAGTCGGCGGAGGAGGTCTTCGCCGTACCCGAGCCGGACGTCCCGTGGGTCACGATCGTCCACAACGACCCGGTCAACCTCATGAGCTACGTGACGTACGTCTTCCAGTCGTACTTCGGGTACACCAAGGACAAGGCCACCAAGCTCATGATGGACGTCCACCACAAGGGCCGGGCGGTCGTCTCCAGCGGCTCGCGCGAGGAGATGGAACGCGACGTGCAGGCCATGCACGGTTACGGCCTGTGGGCCACCCTCCAGCAGGACCGGAAGTAGCCTGCCCTCCTATGCCTGGACACTTCGAACCGCTCCCCGGCGGCGGCGCGGCCGTCGCACTCGACGACGTCGAGATCTCCATCATCCGGTCGCTGGCCGTGCAGCTCCTGGAGCTCATCGGCCCCGGCCCCGCCGAGGACGCCCCCGACGACCCGCTCGCCGAACTCTTCGCCGAGGGACCGAGCGAGCCCCCCGCCGACCCGGTGCTGCGCCGCCTCTTCCCGGACGCCTACACCGACCCGGAGGGCACCCCGGGGCCCGCGCGGGCGGACGAGCAGAAGGCGCACTCCGCCGAGTTCCGCCGCTACACCGAGAACGACCTGCGGGCCGGCAAGCGCGAGAACGCCCTCGCGGTGGTCCGCTCGCTGGACGCGCTGGCCTCCGAGGCGGCCGGTGCGGGCGGGGCGGTGCTGAAGCTGACGCCGCAGGAGTCCCAGCAGTGGCTCCGCGCGCTGAACGACCTGCGGCTCGCGATCGGCTCCCGCCTGGAGATCACCGACGAGGACGACACCGACCTCCTCTACCGGCTGCCGGACGAGGACCCGCGCAAGCCGATGGTGATGGCGTACCTGTGGCTGGGCGGCCTCCAGGAGACGCTCGTGACGACTCTTCTGCCGTAGCCCTTCCACGCAGCCCTTCCGCATAGCTCTTATGCGGTGGTTCGTGCGCATTCTTGTTCGCTCAGAGGACGCTCAAATCCGGATAACGATCGCATCAACGCGACGGCCGGGAGTGTCCTCTTTGTGTCTCGTTCATCCGCTTCTTCTTGTGTCGTGCGCCACAGACCGCTCGGCTGATCAATATTGCGGGCGTGATAAATCTTCACGACCGCCCGGCGAACACCACCCGAATGTTCGGCCGGGTGCGCCACCGAGCCGGTTGATCGCCGGCCAGGCATCGCTCCATCAATCCGGGGGGATCGAAACCCGATCCGAGGCCGACGAGAGGCCCGGTTCGGCATGGAGAAAGGCGCACCACACATGACCTCTGAGAAGGTCACTGACACCACTGTCACTGACACTCCCGAAGAGGGGTACGAGCGCGGACTCGGCAGCCGCCAGGTCCAGATGATCGCGATCGGCGGCGCCATCGGCGTCGGGCTCTTCCTGGGCGCCGGGGCGAACATCGCCAAGGCCGGTCCCAGTCTCATCCTGATGTACGCCGTCGCGGGCGGGATCATCTTCTTCATCATGCGGGCGCTGGGCGAGCTGCTGCTCTACCGCCCGGTCTCGGGCTCCTTCGCGGAGTACTCGCGCGAGTTCCTCGGCCCGTTCTTCGGCTACTTCACCGGCTGGACGTACTGGCTGATGTGGGTCGTCACCGGTATGGCCGAGCTCACGGCCGCCGCGATCTACGTCAACTACTGGTTCCCGGCCGTCCCCCAGTGGGTGACCGCACTGGTCTTCCTGGTGATCCTCTTCGGGGTCAACCTGATCTCCGTGAAGCTCTTCGGTGAGCTGGAGTTCTGGTTCTCGATGGTGAAGGTCACCGCGCTCATCGGCATGATCGTCATCGGCCTCGGCGTCCTCACGTTCGGCTTCAGCAGCGCCGGCGACACAGCCGCGGTCTCCAACCTGTGGGCCTTCGACGGCTTCTTCCCCAAGGGCGTCGGCTCGTCCCTGATGACCCTCCAGGGCGTCATGTTCGCCTACCTCGCGGTCGAGCTGGTCGGCGTCACGGCGGGCGAGTCGCAGGACCCGGAGAAGACGCTCCCGAAGGCGATCAACACCCTGCCGTGGCGCATCGCGCTGTTCTACGTCGGCGCGCTCACGGTCATCCTCTGCGTCGTGAAGTGGACGGAGTTCGCGCCGGGCGTGAGCCCGTTCGTCGAGGCGTTCGCGAAGATCGGCATCCCGGCGGGCGCCGGCATCGTGAACTTCGTCGTGCTGACGGCGGCCCTGTCCTCCTGCAACTCGGGCATGTACTCCACGGGCCGCATGCTGCGGAACCTGGCCGACAGCGGCGAGGCCCCCGCGGTCTTCCGGAAGCTGTCGTCGACCAAGACCCCCGCCTTCGGCATCACGGTCTCGGTCCTCTTCATGGGCATCGGCGTGATCCTGAACTACGTCGTCCCGGAGAAGGCCTTCGGCTACGTCACCTCGGTGGCCACCGCGGCCGGCATCTGGACCTGGCTGATGATCCTGATCAGTCACGTCCTCTACCGCCGCGCGGTCGTCGCGGGCCGGCTGCCCGCCTCGTCCTTCCCGGCCCCGGGCGGCTCGGCGTTCAGCTGGGTGGCCATCGTCTTCCTGCTCTTCGTCACCGGCCTGATCGCGTACGACGCCGACTCCCGGGTCTGCCTGTACGTGATGGCGGGCTGGGCGGTCGCGCTCGGCATCGGCTGGGCGGTCCTGAAGGGCCGCAACCCGGAGATCACCGCCCGGCGCGAGCCGGAGTTCGAGAAGGTCGGCTGACCGACCCGTCGACCATCCCCGGGACGTCCGGCCGCAGGGAGCACTCGTGGCGCCCCCTGCGGCAGCCGCTCAGGACGTCCGCGATGTGGGCCGTTCCGTACCACCCACCGGTACGGGGCGGCCCCTTTGCTTATCCTGGCGACCATGCTGACCATCACCCAGGCCCTGCACGACCAGATCGTCGCCCACGCGCGCAAGGACCACCCCGACGAGGCGTGCGGCGTGGTCGCGGGCCCGGCGGGCTCGGACCGCCCGGAGCGCTTCATCCCGATGCTGAACGCGGCCATGTCACCCACGTTCTACGAGTTCGACTCGGGCGACCTGTTCAAGCTCTACCGCGAGCTGGACGACCGCGACGAGGATCCGGTGATCATCTACCACTCCCACACGGCCACGGAGGCGTACCCGTCCCGCACGGACATCTCGTACGCGAACGAGCCCGGCGCGCACTACGTGCTGGTGTCGACGGCGGACACGGACGGCGGGGGCGAGTTCCAGTTCCGCTCGTTCCGCATCGTGGACGCGGTGGTCACGGAGGAGGACGTGCGGGTGGTCGAGGCGTACTGAGGCGCCGTCCGCGCCCACACGACCGGCGCGCGCACGCCTACGCCCACGCCCACGCCCAGCCGCCGTCGGGCCGCCGCCGCCCCGCCGCGCGCCGCGCTCCGCCTACGCCGCCGCGCCCCGCAGCAGCGACCGGATGGGGCGCCACAGCTCCGGTACGACCACGACGCCGATCGGGACACCGTTGTCAGGGGCCGTGCGCCAGATCAGGCCTTCCGGGTGGTGGAGCACCGCCGTGACCTCGTCCGGGGTGGGCGGTGCCGCGTTGCCGCGCAGGTAGACCGCGCGCAGGCCGAGATTGCGGAGCCTGGTCAGGGCCCGTGCCCGGTTGTGGGCGTGGACCAGCACGCGGACGTCCGCGGAGGGGCCCGGCAGGCCCTCCCGGGCGGTGGGGCTGGGCAGGTTCAGCGCCACCACCACCATGCCGTCGGGCAGCTTGCAGAAGCCTCCTGCGGCCATGCGGTCACACCCCCGTGCGAGTCGGTATAGAGGTCGTCGCCGAGGTCGCTCTCGAGGTCGGCGTCACTGTCGGTGTCAATAAGAAGGGCACAGGAGGCACCTAAACACGATCGGCGACAACCCGCCAGGGGTTGCCGCCGATACGCGTCTGACCTGCCGAAACGTCGACTACTTGGTCGACGGGCCGATCTTCACCTTGATCGTCGAGCCGCTGAGGGGCTCGTTGACGATCTTGATCGAGGTGTTGGTGTCAGTGACCTTGACGCCCGCGAGCGGGGTCGCCGCGTCGTAGTACGTCGACTTGCCGTCGTCGAAGACCGGGACACCCGGACGCGACTTGATCTTGACCGCGACGTCCGCCCTGTGCAGCGTGATCGCGTCGGTGCGGTACTGGCTGAAGGGCGAGTCGAAGCTCTGCAGACGGGCGTTCATCACGGAGCCGTCGGCCCACTTCAGCGCGGTCGGGTGCGAGTCGACCGGGAGGATCAGGCCCTCACCCGGGTGCTGGCTGGTGTTGTCGTCCGCCTGCGAGGTGTCCCACTTCCAGATCAGCAGACCGTTCTGGTACGCGTAGTGCTCCACCCAGTCCGGACGGGTCGTCGAGAAGCCGAAGTTGTACGGGCCGACCTTGAGGGTCTTGTCGTACGACACGTACTGGCGGTTCTCGGCGATGTAGTACTGGGCGTAGTCGTCCGTGATGGACGCGCCGATGCGGGAGAAGCCGGTCGCCGTCCAAGCCGCGTCCGCGGTCTCCGCGTTGTCGGCGAAGAGCGTGGCGCCGTCCGCCGTGACCGTGATCTCGTCGGCCGCGAAGCCCTTCTGGGCCACGCCGCCGTCGGTGGCGTAGCGGAAGCGGACGCTGATCTTCTGGCCCGCGTAGGCGTTCAGCGGGAAGGTCAGCTTCTGGTAGGCGTCGACCGTGCCGGTGAGGGCGGGCTTGCCGCTGCCGTCGCGCGGGACGGCGCTGCCGTCGGCCAGAGTGCCGTCGACCGGCGTCCAGTTGGCGCCGTCGGTGGAGACCTCGGTGTACAGGTAGTCGTAGTCCTGCTCGATGTCCCACCAGCCGTCCAGGGACAGCGAGGCCGACGTCCTGCCGGTCAGGTCGACCGCGCGGGTCAGGGTGTTGCGCAGGTCGTCACCGCTGCCGCTCCACCACTGCGTGGCGCCCTCGGCCGGGGCGACCACCTCTGTGGTGACCTCCTTCTCCGGCAACTGGACCACGAGGGCCTGGGCGTTCTTGGTGTTGTACTCCGCGACGCCGAGTGTGTGGGTGGACTTCACGCCCGCCTTGGCGACGTCGTAGTCCAGCCAGCCCAGCTGGAGCTTGTCCCAGGCGTTCATGTCGCCGGGAAGGTTGCCGATGGCCTCCTTGCCGGTGCCGAGCCAGGAACCGGAGGACATCAGGGTCCAGAAGCCGGTGGAGTTCTCGCCCCCGCCGGAGGTGTCGTACTCGTCCGGCAGACCGAGGTCGTGGCCGTACTCGTGCGCGTAGACGCCGAGTCCGCCGTTCTCCGGCTGGATGGTGTAGTCGCCGATCCAGATGCCGGTGTCGCCGACCTGGGTGCCGCCGAGCTTGTTGGTGTCCGGGCCGGTGGAGCCTGCGTCGGTGCCGAAGGCGTACCAGCGGTGGGCCCAGATGGCGTCCGCGCCCTGGGCGCCGCCGCCCGCGGACTCGTCCTCGCCGGCGTGCACGATCTGGAAGTGGTCGATGTAGCCGTCGGACTCGTTGAAGTCGCCGTCGCCGTCGTAGTCGTAGCGGTCCCACTGGTCGAACCCGGCCAGCTCCGCCTTGATCTCGGCGGCGGTGGCGCCGGCCGCCGCACGCTCGGCGACCCACGCGTTCACGCCGTCCTGGACCGCGTACCAGGCGCCGGTGGAGGCGTTGTTGGAGCCGTACCGGGCCTCGTTGTAGGGGACCTTGACCCAGTCGGTCACCTCGCCCTCGACCGAGTAGCGGCCCGAGGACTGCTTCTCGTAGTACTTCTTCAGCGACTCGGTGTTCTTGCCGGTGCCGAAGTACAGCTCCTGGAAGTGCTTCTGGTTGTAGTCCGCCTGCCAGGCGGTGGAGTTGTCCTTGCTGCGGTCCGGCGCGGCTATCTGGTTGTGCAGCGGGCCGGCCGTGCCGCCGTAGCGGCTGTCGACCTGGTCACCGAACTCGACGAGGATCGTGAAGATCTTGTCGGTCTTCTCGCGGCCGAGCTCGACGTACTTGCTGTCGCCCTTACGGCTCTTGAGCTGGACGACCTTCGAGCCGTCCCGGTCCTTGACCGACGCCTCGCCGGATATGACCTGCTTGAGAGCCTCCTCGCGCTGCGCCTCCTGGGTCTTGCTGAGCGGGCCGTCGAAGTCGTGCTCCTTGGCCTTGGCCGGCTGCGGGTCCTGCCGGTCCACCGCCGGGGCCTTCGCCGAGGTGTTGTCGGCGGCCTGTGCCACGGCGAACGTCGAGAAGGTCGCCGAGGCCGCCGCAAGGGCGACGACCGTGGCGGCCGTCCTGAACGTCCAGGATCTACTGGTCACTTGAAGTCCTCCCACGCACGCGTCCGGACGCGCGGAAAGGGGGGATCCCTGTCAAGGAAGGTCCGCGCGCTGTTATACGCGTGTAGTCAAGTGACGCTATTTGACTACTGGTTTACGAGAAAAGACAGACCTTGACTTGGACAAGTCAACTGCATTATTGGGAGCGCGTGTTCGCATTGCGGACATGTGACTGTAACGTGGCGGAGGCCGTGACAGGCGCGCGGGACAGTCCACTTGATGGACGTCATGACTCCGTGCGCCCCCTGTGCACCGGCACCGTGGGTTAGGTCACGCTTACCGCTGGTCCCGCTCGGGCATGCAGGCGAATAGAGTCGAGACCGCCCCCGCTTCCGAGGACACCGATTGCCATGCCTCGTCCGACTGTCGCACAGCTCACGTACGGTTCCTGCACCGTCATCTGCTCGACGCTCGCCATGCTGCTGCTGTCACAGACGAGTTCGGGCCCCGGCATCGCGGTCGTCGTCGTCGCCGCGGTCGCGCTCGGCGTGCTCGTCGCCATGACGGTGCCGGTACCGAAGCCGTCGCGTGCCCCCGTGGCCCGCTCCACGCCCCGTTCCGTGATCCGCCCCGCGGCCCGCTCCACGGTGAGCGTGCCCGCGAGCCGGCCCATGCCCGTCACCGTGCCCGCCGCACGCGCCCCCCTGCACGCGACGGTCCCGGCTTCGGTCGCCTCGGCACCCGAACCCGTCCGGGAGCCCACGGCCCCCTGACACACACGCGCAGGACGGAGGGCCCACGCCTCGTGGCC
>NZ_JBHWUW010000045.1:0-74712 GCF_042737245.1 Streptomyces sp. NPDC060002 | reverse complement strand
CCCTCTAATACGCCCCCCCCCCACCCCCCCCGCCCCCCCCGGGCCCCCCACCCCCGGCCCCCCCCCCACCCGCCCGGCCCCCCCCCCGCGCGCGTGGAGGGCCCCTTCCGTGTGGGGCGCGGGTGTCAGGTGAAGCGGCGCGTTCCCGAGGGCGTCACCACCGCGTGCACGGGCCGGTCGTGCGCCTCCCCGGGGACGCGCTCGACGACCTCGGCGTCGTACAGGAGCACCACCAGCGAGGGGCGGGCCCCGGAAGCCGCCAGCCGGGCCAGCACGCGGTCATACGACCCTCCGCCGCGTCCCAGGCGCATACCGCGCGCGTCGACCGCCAGGCCCGGCAGCAGCACCACGTCGGCGGCCGTCACGGCGTCCGGGCCGAGGCGCTCGCCGGCCGGCTCCAGGAGGGCCATCCTGGAGCCGTGCAGGACCCGCGTGAGGGAGCGCTCGCCGGTGTAGGCGCCCCAGTCCAGGTCGTTGTCGGGCAGCAGCGCGGGGAGCAGCACGCGCACGCCCCGCGCGCGCAGCGCGTCCAGCAGCGCCAGGGTGCCGGGCTCGGTACCCACGGAGACGTACGCCGCCACCGTGCGCGCGTGCGTCAACTCGGGCAGTTCCAGGGCCTGCTCGGCCAGGGCGACGGCCGCCGCGCGCACGTCATCGGGCGTCAACCTGTTTCTCATGGCGAGGAACCCTTGCCGCAACATACGTTTGTCAGACTCTGGTCCGCCTTCGAGGTGGCTCATATGTCGCTCCCGCTCATCTCCCACACGCTCCAATGCGTTCATATGATCATTAATTAACCGGAGCCACAGATTTCTCTCAAAGTCACCGGATAAGGTTGCCGACATGACGCAGTCGCACCCCAGGATCAGCAAGGCTGTCATCCCCGCAGCCGGTCTCGGCACCCGGTTCCTGCCGGCAACCAAGGCCACTCCCAAGGAGATGCTGCCGGTCGTGGACAAGCCGGCTATCCAGTACGTGGTCGAGGAGGCCGTCTCCGCCGGCCTCGACGACGTCCTCATGGTCACAGGCCGCAACAAACGCCCCCTCGAGGACCACTTCGACCGCAACTACGAACTCGAGTCGGCCCTACAGAAGAAGGGCGATGCCGCCCGGCTCGCCAAGGTCCAGCAGTCCAGCGACCTCGCGACCATGCACTACGTGCGCCAGGGCGACCCCAAGGGCCTCGGACACGCCGTCCTGTGCGCGGCCCCGCACGTCGGGCAGGAGCCCTTCGCCGTCCTGCTGGGCGACGACCTGATCGACCCCCGTGACCCGCTCCTCCAGCGGATGATCGAGGTGCAGGAGCTGCACGGCGGCAGCGTCGTCGCGCTCATGGAGGTCGCCCCCGAGCAGATCCACCTCTACGGCTGCGCGGCCGTGGAGGCCACCGTGGACGGCGACGTGGTCAAGGTGACCGGCCTCGTCGAGAAGCCGGACCCGGCGGACGCCCCGTCGAACTACGCCATCATCGGACGCTACGTCCTCGACCCGAGTGTGTTCGGCATACTGCGGCAGACCGAGCCCGGCCGCGGCGGCGAGATCCAGCTCACCGACGCCCTCCAGCAGCTCGCGCAGGACGAGAAGATCGGCGGCCCCGTC
This sequence comes from Streptomyces sp. NPDC060002, assembly GCF_042737245.1. Lineage (NCBI taxonomy): Bacteria > Bacillati > Actinomycetota > Actinomycetes > Kitasatosporales > Streptomycetaceae > Streptomyces > Streptomyces sp. NPDC060002. The sequence continues at coordinate 73,113 of NZ_JBHWUW010000045.1, read as the reverse complement.
CACGGTGTCGTCTTCAAGGGCCGCCGCTATGACACCGGCGATCGTGGCGACTACCTGCGTGCCATTGTCAGACTCGCGTGCGAACGTGAAGATCTGGGTCCGGACTTCCGGTCCTGGCTTCGCAGTTACGTCACCGAGGAGATGTAGCCACTTTGAGCACCGCCGCGCCCCGCCCCACCGGCCAGGACCAGCTCTGGTCGGTGGACGAACACCTGGAGGACATCCTCGCCACCGTCCGCCCCCTGGAACCCATCGAGCTGCAACTGCCCGACGCCCAGGGGTGCGTCCTGGTCGACGACGTCATGGTGCCGGTCTCGCTGCCGCCCTTCGACAACAGCTCCATGGACGGGTACGCGGTGCGGGTCGCGGATGTCGCGGGCGCGAGCGAGGAGTTCCCGGCGGCTCTGGACGTCGTGGGGGACGTCGCGGCGGGACAGGCGGCCGACCTGCTGTACGTGGGACCCGGTCAGGCCGCCCGGATCATGACCGGCGCCCCGCTCCCGGCCGGGGCCGAGGCCGTCGTCCCCGTGGAGTGGACCGACGGCGGACTAGGCGAGGGCCCGGTCAGCGGGATGCGTGCCCGCAGCCTCGCCCCCGAGCAGGCCTCGGGGCACGTGCGCGTGTACCGGCCCGCCGAGGCACGCGCGCACGTACGCGCCAAGGGCAGCGACGTGAAGGCGGGGGACCGGGCCCTCGACGCCGGGACCGTCCTCGGACCGCCCCAGATCGCCCTGCTCGCCGCGATCGGCCGGGGCGCCGTACGCGTGCGCCCGCGCCCGCGCGTGGTCGTGATGTCCACCGGCAGCGAACTCGTCCAGCCCGGCGAGGAGCTGGGCAGCGGCCAGATCTACGACTCCAACAGCTTCGCCCTCACCGCGGCCGCCCGGGACGCCGGCGCCATCGCCTACCGGGTCGGCGCGGTCGCCGACGACGCCGAGACGCTCCGCTCCACCATCGAGGACCAGCTCGTCCGCGCCGACCTCGTCGTCACCACCGGCGGAGTGAGCGTCGGGGCGTACGACGTCGTCAAGGAGGCCCTGGAGCACGTCTGCGACGAGGACGAGGCGGGCGGCGGGGTCGAGTTCCGCAAGCTGGCCATGCAGCCCGGCAAGCCCCAGGGCTTCGGTTCCATCGGCCCCGACCACATCCCCCTGCTGGCCCTGCCGGGCAACCCGGTGTCGTCGTACGTCTCGTTCGAACTGTTCGTCCGCCCCGCCATCCGGACCCTTATGGGCCTCGAGGACGTCCACCGGCCCACCACGCGCGCGAAGCTGATCGCGGACAAGGCGCTGACCTCGCCGAAGGGCCGCAGACAGTTCCTGCGCGCCACCTACAGCGACGGCGCCGTCCGCCCCGTCGGGGGCGCCGGCTCCCACCTGGTCGCGGCCCTCGCGCACGCCGACTCGCTGATCGTCGTCCCCGAGGACGTGGAGTCCGTCGAGCCCGGTGCCGACGTCGAGGTGGTCCTCCTCGGCTGAGTCCTCCTGGTTGGGGGTACCGTGTCGCGCACAACAGGCCCGGACCGGGAGCGCCACACCACCATGAGTACGCAGGACCGACTGACGCACATCGACGACGTGGGCGCCGCCCGCATGGTCGACGTTTCCGGCAAGGACGTCACAGCGCGCACCGCGCGTGCCAGCGGGCGGGTTCTCGTCTCGCCCCGCGTGGTCGAGCTGCTGCGCGGCGAGGGGGTACCCAAGGGGGACGCGCTGGCCACCGCGCGGATCGCGGGCATCATGGGCGCCAAACGCACCCCGGACCTGATCCCACTGTGCCACCCCCTGGCCGTCTCCGGTGTGAAACTGGATGTGTCGGTCGCGGACGACGCCGTGGAGATCACCGCCACGGTGAAGACGACGGACCGCACGGGCGTCGAGATGGAGGCGCTCACGGCGGTCTCCGTCGCCGCGCTCACCGTGATCGACATGGTGAAGGCGGTCGACAAGGGAGCGGTCATCACGGACGTGCGCGTGGAGGAGAAGACGGGCGGCAAGTCGGGCGACTGGAGCCGGACATGACACGCGACGTGTCCGCCGGCGGCGCCCTGCCCGCTCCGTACAGCGCACTGGTCGTGACGGCCTCCAACCGGGCCGCCGCAGGCGTCTACGAGGACCGGGGCGGCCCGCTGATCGCCGAGGGCCTGCGCGGCTTCGGCTTCGCCGTCGACGGGCCGCAGGTCGTCCCTGACGGGGACCCGGTGGAGGCGGCGCTGCGGGCCGCCGTCGAGGCCGGGTACGACGCCGTCGTCACCACCGGCGGCACCGGCATCTCGCCCACCGACCGCACTCCCGAGGCGACCCGCGCGGTGATCGACCACGAGGTGCCGGGCATCGCCGAGGCCATCCGGGCGTACGGCCGGGAGAAGGTGCCCACCGCGGCGCTCTCGCGCGGCCTGGCCGGAGTGGCGGGCGGGACGCTGATCGTCAACCTGCCGGGTTCCACCGGCGGGGTGAAGGACGGCCTGGCCGTCCTGGAGCCCCTGCTGATCCACGCCGTCGACCAGATCCGTGGCGGCGACCATCCCAGACCCAGCCACGGGGGTGCCAGCTGAACGGCTCATCCTGGCCCGTGGAACTGGTGGAGGGCGACATCGTCCTGCGGCCCATAAAGCTGCGCGACCAGCGGGCCTGGCGCGAGGTCAACCGGCGCAACCGGGACTGGCTGCGCCCCTGGGAGGCGACCATCCCGCCGCCCGCGCCCAGCGGGCCGATCGCCCACCGGCCGACCTACCGCCAGATGGTCCGGCATCTGCGGTCCGAGGCGAACGCGGGCCGGATGCTGCCGTTCGTGATCGAGTACCAGGGGCGGCTCGTCGGGCAGTTGACGGTCGCCGGGATCACCTGGGGGTCGATGTGCTCCGGGCACGTCGGTTACTGGGTGGACGAGTCGGTGGCCGGCCGCGGTGTGATGCCGACGGCTGTGGCGCTCATCGTGGACCACTGTTTCCGCACCGTCGGGCTGCACCGCATCGAGGTCTGCATTCGGCCCGAGAACGGGCCGAGCCGCCGGGTCGTGGAGAAACTCGGATTCCGTGAGGAAGGGCTGCGGCCGCGCTATCTCCACATCGACGGTGCCTGGCGTGACCACCTCGTCTTCGCCCTCACGGCGGAGGAGGTCCCGGAGGGCCTGCTGAACCGGTGGCGCCGCACACGCTCGCAGAAGGCGTCCAATTGAATTAGCCGGTCAGCCGAATGGATGTTCGAAAATGATCGGTTGATCGCACCGGTCGCAAAAAAAGTTCGAAATATCAGCCAGATCGTGCGACACACCGGCCCAATTGGCGGATGGCCTCACGCAAACCCCTCTACCGTGTGAGGCGTGAGCAGCAGCGGCCTCATCTACGCAGTCATTGTCGGGGCCTGGGCCGCCTACTTGGTGCCTATGTGGCTCCGTAGGCAGGACGAGCTGAACGAGGCCCGTCCGACTGAACGCTTCAGCACCGCCATCCGGCTGCTGTCCGGACGGGCGGGAATGGAGCGCCGGTACGCCAAGGACCTGCGGGCGCGCTCCACCGAGGAGGGGGAGTCCGACGCCGACGTCCCGGACGCCGTCACCACATCGGTGGACGTCCGGTCCTTCGCCATGCCTCCGACTCGCCCGCAGGTGAAGGCGCCGGTTCAGGAGCGCGTCCAGGAACGCGGTCAGGAGCGAGGGTCGGGGCGTCCGGAGGCGGCGCGTGAACCGGCGCGCGATCCGGCGGCCAAGCCCGCGCACGACCATCGCGCACAGGGCGCCAAGTCCGCACGCGATGGGGGAGCCGCTCCGGCGGCCCGACGGGCACCGGTCGCCAGGCGTACGCCCGCCGAGCAGGCGTCCGCCGCGCGCGCCCAGCGCTCGAAGGCGCTCGCGCGCCGTCGGCGCACCACCATGATGCTCTTCCTCGGCTTCACGCTCGGCGCGATCGTCGCGGCGGTCGGCGGACTCGCGTTCCTGTGGGCGCCCGGCGTGCCCGCCGTCCTGCTCAGCGCGTACATCGGGTACCTGCGCTCCCAGGAGCGTCGCCGCTTCGCCTTCCAGATGGACCGCAGGCGCGCCGAGGTCGCCGCGCAGCGGCTGCGTGAGCGTCAGCCGCGCCGGCGTGCGCCCGCCTCGGCGAACGCCTCGTCCGTCGACACCGGCCCCGACGCCGGCGCAGAGGAGCCGCACGCGGCCCCCGAGCCGGAGACCGACCCGGGTCTGCTGGCGCTCGCCGCGGACCGCAGGGCGCTCGTCGAGCAGACCGATCACGCGGAGTGGGTCGACCAGCAGCGCGAGCGGCAGCGCCGGCCCGGCCACGGCGAGAGCTGGGATCCGGTACCGGTACCGCTGCCGACGTACGTGACCGCGCCGGTCGCGCCCCGGGCGACCTCCGACGTGGACCTCGGGGCGCCGGACGCCTGGAGCTCGGCCCGCTCGAGTTCGGTGGCGCCGGAGCACGATGCGGCGGACGCCGGGGACGCACCGGCCGGGGAATCCGACGAGGCGGACCGCGCGGACGACAGGGGAGCGGACGGCGACGAGCGGAGCGACGCCCGGCGCGCGGCCTCGGCCCGACGCTCGCGCGAACGCGGCCGCACCCCGCTGTTCGACCAGTACGAGGACGGCGAGCGACCGCTGGCCGCCAACGAATGAGAGCCCCGGCATCCCGCGTCCGGCCTCGGGGAACGGATTTCCAGGCAGGCCGACCGGGATGCTAGAGTTTCACTCGTTGCAAGGGCCTGTGGCGCAGTCTGGTAGCGCACCTCGTTCGCATCGAGGGGGTCTGGGGTTCAAATCCCCACAGGTCCACGCAGCATAGAGCCCCCGTCGGGTAACCGACGGGGGCTCTGTCGTGTTCGGATTCGGTGGGCCGGTCGGTCGTGGCCCGTGGTTCAGGTGTGGCGGCAGGTGCGGTGGTTCATGGCCGGGCCGAACGTAGTGCCGGTGCCGTCGATGTCAGTGCCGTGACGGTCGCGAGCAGGGCGCATGCTGCCGTCGTCCAGGTGAGTGCCTGCCAGGGCGGGGCGATGGCCGCTGGGGCCGAGAGCAGGTGCAGGGCGGCGCTCAGGCCGGTCAGGTTGACGGCCGTCACCAGGAGGCCCAGCAGTGCGCCTACCGCTACGGCGATCAGTGCTTCCGCGGCCGCCAGTCGCAGTAGCTGGCCGGCTGTGGCGCCGGCCAGCCGTAGGGCCGTCAGGTCGGGTCCGCGTTCGGCGGCCGCCATGGCCAGGGTGTTCGCCAGTGAGATGCCGGTGTACAGAAGCGCGATGCCCAGGACGAGCAGCATGCCGAGCCGGGTCGTCCGGTTGGTCTGCGGGTGAGCTGCTCGCACCCACTGCGCCTTGTTCATCACCCGCACCCCGTCGACGGTCCGCAGCCGCGCCGCTACCGCCGTCGGGTCCGCACCCGCCCGCACCCGTACGTCCACGCGGTTCACGCCCCCGCCGCCCGCGTTGGCCGGGGTGACGTAGGCGCCGTTGTCCCCGGTGCCGATGGAGAGCACGGCGGCGATCCGGAGGGTCTTCGGCGTACCGTCTCCGAGCCACACCCGCACCCGTTGTCCCACCCGGTGCCGCGCCCACTCCTCGGTCACGACGATCGACCCGTCGTCGAGGTCGGAGAGCCGCCCGGCGGTCACCGGCAGCCGTACGGTCGCGGCGAGCAGCGCCGGATCGGCCGCCCGGGCCTCGGACTTCACGAGCGCGACACCGTCCTCCAGCGTGAACACGGCGGTGGCGGAACCGGCCGACACGACCGTGCCGGGCACCTGCCGGAGCCGGTCGAGCGCCCCTGCCCGCAGGGTCGTTCCGTCCCGCGGTGTCACCACGAAGTCGGCGGCCGTCTGCTGCCGCACCTCCGCCGCCCGCGCCGCGCCCGTCGTCGTAGTCGCGCCCAGCAGGGAGCCCGCGAGCGCCACGGTGACCAGGACGGGCGCGGCCACGGCGGCGGTACGGCGGACCCCGGCGATCGCGCCGGCCCGCGCCAACAGGCCCACCGCGCCCGGCAGCCGGGGCACCAGCGGACGTACCGTCAGGGGCGAGAGCAGCGCGACCGCAGTGATGAGCAGCATGGGACGGCTGATGTACGACTTGCGGTGGAGCAGCTCGCCCGGGTCGGTCACCAACGTGTACGCCAGGGTCGCGACGGCCGCGAGCAGCAGCGCCGTACCGCACACGCGCCGTCCCCGGGTCAGCGCGCGCCCGTCGACCGAGGCCTCACGCAGCGCCTGGGCCGGGGCGGTGCGTCCGGCCCGCCAGGACGCGGCGAGCGCACCGCACAGGGCGACCAGCAGGCCCGTCCAGAAGGCCAGGTGGTACGGCCAGACGCCGGCCGAAGGGCCGCCGATCGCGTACCACTTCGGTGCGAGGCCGCCGTCGACCACCAGCTCGGCCAGGTGCGGTGCGCCGTACGTGCCCAGTACGCAGCCCGTCGCCGAGGCGAGCGTGCCGACCAGCAGGGCTTCCGCGAGGACCGTCCGCCGGATCTGGCCCGGGGTCGCGCCGGCGGTGCGCAGCAGCCCGAACTCGCGGCGGCGCCGGTCGACCGCGAAGGCGAAGGTCGACGCCACGACGAAGACGGACACGAAGGCGGTCACACCGCCCGCCGTGCCGAACAGGGCGTTCAGCGCCGTCAGGGCCTCGGCGTCCCGGCCCGGTTCGGCGTCGGCCAGCCGGCGGGCGTCGCCGGTGAGGATCCGTACGTCCTCGTCCGTGACCGCCGCCCGTACGGCCGCCGCGTCCGCCTCCACGACCAGCTGGGTCGACTCCGGGGCCAGTCGGGCGGCCTGGGCGTCCGGATAGAACACGGCGTGCTCGAAGTCGAGTCCGCGTTCTGTCCCTGCCTCGACCGTGCCGACCACGTGCAACGGGCCGCCAGTGGTGCGCAGTCGGGTGCCTACGGTCGTCCAGTCGTCGCTGGTCGCCACCTCGCCGGCCGCTTCCGGGGCCCTGCCCGCGGTCAGCCGGTAGGGGGCGAAGCGGGCCGTCGACCAGGGGTGGCCGACCAGGTCGCCCGGCGCGGCCGGAGTGCCGTACGCCCGGACCGGGAAGGACCGGTCCTCGGTGACCGGGCCGAGCGCGCGGAGCGCGGCGACGGTCCCGGCGGGCACCGGGCGCGGCCGGGCCAGCTCCTTCGTCCGCTCACCGGCCGGGGTCGTGACCCGCAGGGTGTCCTGGCCCAGGACCACCACCGGCGCCGCCGCGAACCGTTCCGGGGCGCGCACCGGTGCGTCCAGTGAGGCGGCCAGCGCCTGTCCCATCACGGTGAGCAGCGCGACGCCGAGCGCGAGGGCGACGAAACTGCCGGCGAAGGCGGCCCACCGGGCGCGCAGGGTGTGCCACGCGACGCTCAGCACGCGGCACCTGCCGAGGCGAGCGCGGCACCGTCGGCCGCGGTCTCCAGCCCCGCCAGCCGGGCCGCGATCGCCGCCACGGACGCGTCGGCGCCGGAGAGTTCGCCGTGGACGCGGCCGTCGACCAGGAAGACCACCCGGTCCGCGTAGGAGGCGGCGAGCGGGTCGTGGGTGACCATGACGACCGTCCGGCCGGCCTCGTCGACCAGGGAGCGCAGCAGGGTCAGCACCTCGCGGCCGGTACGGGAGTCCAGCGCGCCGGTCGGTTCGTCGCCGAACAGGACCTCCGGGCGGGTGATCACGGCGCGGGCCAGGGCGACGCGTTGCTGCTGGCCGCCGGAGAGCCGGTCCGGGCGGTGACCGGCGCGGTCGGCGAGTCCGACCTGCCGCAGGGCGTCGAGGACCTGTGCCCTGGGCGGGCGGCGGCCGGCGAGCCGCAACGGGAGGGCGACGTTCTGCTCGGCGGTGAGGGCGGGCAGCAGGTTGAACGACTGGAAGACGAAGCCGATCCGCTCCCGGCGCAGCAGCGTCAGCCGCCGCTCGCCCAGCCCGGTCAGTTCGGTTCCGCCGATCCGCACCGACCCCGAGGTCGGCCGGTCCAGCCCGGCGGCGCACTGGAGCAGCGTCGACTTGCCCGAGCCGGACGGCCCCATGACGGCGGTGAACGAGCCCCGGGGGAAGCCGAGGGTGACGTCGTCGAGCGCGGTCACCCCGGTGCCCGCGGCACCGTATCGCCTGCTCACGGAGGTCAGTTGGACGGCGTGTGTGGTCATGCCCCTACGAAACCGTGCGGGCCCCTGTCCGGTCTGTCGGGCAGGGGCGAGACCTGGGGTAGGGCCAGGCATACCCCCGGGCCTCCGGTCAGGCCGATGGCCGCGGCGCGGCGCCCCTTCTACGGTGATCCGCATGCAACCCCGAAACGTGTGGCAGGCCTTGTTCCGACCGGGATACCTGCTGTCGCCGTGGCCCTGGCGAGCCGTCGCCTATCTGCTGACGGGCGCGGTCACGGGAGCCGCCGTCCTCGTGGGGCTGGTCGCGGTGGTGGCGGTGGGCGGAGTCCTCGTGGTGGTCCTCGTCGGGCTGCCGCTGCTCGCGGCCGTCGCCTTCGCGGGGCTCCCGGTGGCGGCCCTGGAGCGGCGCCGGCTGCGGCTCGTCGACGCGGACGACGCACCCGGCGCGCATCTCGAGCCCGCCGCGCCGGGCCTGCGCAGCTGGCTCACCACCCGGCTCCGGGAACGGGCCACCTGGCGCGAACTCGGCCACACCCTCCTCACGGCCTGCCTTCTCTGGCCCGCCGAGGCGCTCCTGCTGACCGTCGCGCTGTTCGTCCCCCTCGCGACGGTCGCGGCCCCACTGCTGCTGGCGACGGCCGGCGGGGGCCGTGAGACGAAGGTGCTCAAGGTGTGGACGGTGACCGGCTGGCCGGCCGCCTTCGGCGCCGCCGCGCTGGGTGTGCTGCTGCTGGTCGTGGGCGGGTACGCCCTCGGGGCGGCGGCGGGTGCACGGGCCGCGCTGACCCGGCTGCTCGTCGCCCCGCGCGGGGGCGATCCGCGGGCCAGGGTCGTCGAACTGACGCGCTCGCGCGCGCGGTTGGTCGACGCGTTCGAGTCGGAGCGCCGGCGGATCGAACGCGATCTGCACGACGGCGCCCAGCAGCGTCTGGTCGCGCTCACCATGAACCTCGGACTGGCCCGTCTCGACGTCCCGCCCGGCGGCCCCCTCGCCGAGCAGCTCGCCCGCGCCCACGAGGAGGCGGGCGCGGCCCTCGCGGAACTGCGTGAACTGATCCACGGCATCCACCCCCAGGTGCTCGCCGACTACGGCCTGGAGGCGGCCGTCGCCGACGCGGCCGACCGCTCGCCCGTCCCCGTGGACGTGGAGTTCGCCCGGCCGGTCCCGCGGCTCCCGCAGGCCGTGGAGGCCGCCGCCTACTTCGTGGTCCGCGAGGCGCTGGCCAACGTGGCCCGGCACAGCGGGGCGCAGCACGCACGCGTGCGTGCGGAGCACCGGGGCGGGCGGCTGCTCGTCCTGGAGGTTGCCGACGACGGCCGCGGCGGCGCGGACAGTGCCCGCGGCACCGGCCTCACCGGTCTCGCCGACCGGGTGTCGGTGCTCGATGGAAGACTGACCCTGACCAGCCCGCCGGGCGGACCGACCCTGCTGCGTGTGGAGATCCCTTGCGAGCCGAGCCCGCCGAGCCAGCCGAGCCAGCCGAATCCGCCGAGTCAGGCGAGCCCGCCGAGCCAGCCGAGCCAGCCGAATCCGCCGAGTCAGGCGAGCCCGCCGAACCCGCCGAGTCAGCCGAGTCAGCCGAGCGGGCCGGACGACCGGACGGGAACGGTCGCCGAGGCCTCCGCGTAGTCCTCGCCGAGGACGGTGTCCTGCTGCGCGACGGCCTCACGACGCTCCTCACCCGCTTCGGGCACGAGGTCGTGGCGGCGGTGGGCGACGCGCCGGGCCTGCTGGAGGCGGTCGCCGACCACGCGCCCGACATCGTCGTGACGGACGTCCGCATGCCGCCCGCCTTCCAGGACGAGGGGCTGAGGGCGGCGGTCGGGCTGCGCGCGGAGCGGCCCGGGCTGCCGGTGCTCGTCCTCAGCCAGTACGTGCAGCGCGCGTACGCGGCCGAACTCCTCGACTCCGGCGACGGCACCGGCGTGGGCTATCTGCTCAAGGACCGCGTCGGCCAGGTGGAGGAGTTCGTGGACGCGCTGCGCGAGGTCGCGGCCGGCGGCACGGTCGTCGACCCGGAGGTCGTACGGCAACTGCTGCGCCGGCGCCGCGATCCGCTGGCCCGGCTCACCCCGCGCGAGCGGGAGGTGCTCGCGCTGGTGGCGGAGGGGCGGTCCAACGGTGCGATAGCCCGTCAGCTGGTGGTGTCGGAGGCGGCCGTGGGCAAGCACATCGGCGGCATCCTCGCCAAGCTGGACCTGCCCCCGGCGCACGACACCCACCGCCGCGTCCTGGCGGTGCTCGCCTACCTCAGAAGCTGAGGCTCTGCAGAGGCTGAGGCTCTTCAGGAGCCGTGGTCCTTCAGAAGCCGTGGTCCTTCAGAAGTCGAGGCCGATTCAGGGGCTGAGGTTCTTCAGGAGCCGAGCGGCTTGGCGTAGCAGCGGCTGTTCTCGTACTCGCGGTAGTAGCCGAACTTCGTGCACGGCGCGTACCCGCTGGAGGTGTACAGGGCGATGGCCTCGGGCTGCTCGGTGCCGGTCTCCAGGACCATCCGGACGCGGCCGGCCGCCCGCGCGTCCTCCTCCAGCGCGGTGAGCATCCGCTTGGCCAGTCCTCTGCCCCGCATCTCCCGGATCACGAACATCCGCTTGAGCTCGGCGTCGCCGTCCTCGTGCCCCTCGCCGTCGTCGTCCTGGCCGCGCCAGCCGCCCGTGGCCACCGGTCGGTCCAGCTCGTCGTACGCGATGAGATAGACCCCGCGCGGCCGCTGGAAGTCGGACGGCTCCAGGACCGTGGCGTCACCGCCGTCGCCGTAGCGCTCGTGGTACTCGGCCTGGACCTCGTCGTTGAGCTTGACCGCGTCGGGGTGGTCGAAGGCGACCGGACGTATATTCATGCTGCTCACAGTAGATGTATGCACAATCCTGGAAAAGTGAATTCTGGACCTGGTCCAGTGTGCCGGTATCCGCCGGAGGTCGGCGCAGCGCCCGGGCCTGTATCGTGCCCGGGTGCTGACCGTGACCTCCGTGAACGTGAATGGACTGCGTGCCGCCGCGAAGAAGGGCTTCGTGGAGTGGCTCGCGGACACCTCCGCCGACGTGCTGTGCCTCCAGGAGGTGCGTGCCGAGCCGGGGCAACTGCCGGAGACGGTCCGGGCTCCCGAGGGCTGGTTCGTCACCCACGCACCGGCCGCGGCGAAGGGCCGCGCCGGTGTCTCCCTCTACAGCCGCCGTGAACCGGACGCCGTCCGGGTCGGCTTCGGCTCGTCCGAGTTCGACGGCAGCGGCCGTTACGTCGAGGCCGACCTGCCCGGTGTGACGATCGCCTCCCTCTATCTGCCCTCCGGCGAGGTCGGCACCGACCGGCAGGACGAGAAGGTCCGCTTCATGGGCGAGTTCCTGGCCCACCTCAAGGACCTGCGCGCCCGTGCCGCCGCCGACGGCCGCGAGGTCCTCGTGGTGGGCGACTGGAACATCGCCCACCAGCAGGCAGACCTGAAGAACTGGCGCTCCAACACCAAGAACTCCGGCTTCCTTCCGGAGGAGCGCGACTGGCTGACCCAGGTCTTCGCCGCGGAGGACGGCGGCTACGTGGACGTCGTACGGTCGCTGCACCCGGACGTGGCGGGGCCGTACACGTGGTGGTCGTACCGGGGCCGGGCGTTCGAGAATGACTCAGGTTGGAGGATCGACCTGCACGTCTCGACGCCCACTCTCGCGGGCAAGGCCGTCAAGGGGTTCGTGGAGCGGGCGGCCACGCATGGCGAGCGCTGGTCGGACCACGCTCCGGTGACGGTGGTCTACGACCTCTAGAGCGGCCTTCGGAGCGATCTCTAGGGCGACCGCAGGTACGACCTGGGTATGACCGCAATCACCACCGCGAGCACGACCACACGCACGACCACGCGTACGACCACACGCACGACCACGAGCACGACTGCGGTCGCGACCTCTAGGGCGTCTTGTGCAGCCGTCGGTCCAGGGCGAGGGAGAGTTCTGCCTCGACGACGCTGCGTGCCAGGGGGCGTAGGCGGGGCAGGTCGGCCTCGGTCGCGTGGCGCAAAATCAGGTCGGTGAAGAGGGCGGCGAGGGCGTCGGCGTGTTCGCGGACCCGGACGCCGGCCGCCAGTACCTCGGCGAGCGGGATGCCCTCGCGGACCAGGGCGGAGGAGACGTCCAGCAGGCGGCGGCTGATGTGGACGATCTCGTCGCCGTCGGTGCCCAGGTAGCCGAGGTCCAGGGCGGCGGCGAGGTTCTCCGTGGTGACCTGGCCCTCGAAGCGGGCGGCGAGTTCCTCGGGGGTCAGGCGGACCGGCTCCTCCTCGGTGGGGCCGCCGACGCCGAGGAGGTCGGCCACGCCGCGTCCGTGATCGAGGGCGTCCGCCAGCTCGGCGATGCCGGTGAGGGTGTGGCCGCGTTCCAGCAGCGCAGCGATCGTGCGCAGGCGGGCCAGGTGGTGGTCGTCGTACCAGGCGATACGGCCCTCGCGGCGGGGTGGCGCGAGGAGTTTGCGCTCGCGGTAGAAGCGCAGGGTGCGCACCGTGATGCCGGCCTCCCCGGCCAGTTCCTCCGTTCGGTACTCCCGCTTCTCCGTCACGGGCGAAGCCTATGTTGTACCGCCGGTAACTTTCCCTCTCCCGGCCCCTACCCATCGGTACGGAGCTGCTCTACGCTCCCATTGCGCCAGTGTTCACTGGCAGAGTCCGCGGAGTCGTACGCACGGCTAGGAGGTGTCGGGATGACCGAACACGTACGGGTGGCGGTGATCGGGTCCGGTTTCGGTGGGCTGGGGGCGGCCGTGCGGCTGCGCCGCGAGGGGATCACCGACTTCGTCGTCCTGGAGCGGGCGGGCAGCGTCGGCGGGACCTGGCGGGACAACGGCTACCCGGGGTGCGCCTGTGACGTGCCCTCCCACCTGTACTCCTTCTCCTTCGCGCCCAACCCGGACTGGCCGCGCACCTTCTCCGGGCAGGAGCACATCCGCGCCTATCTGGAGCACGTCACGGACGTCTTCGGGCTCCGTCCGCAGCTGCGGCTGGACTCCGAGGTGCTGCGGATGACGTGGGACACGCAGGAGCTGCGCTGGGACATCGAGACCAGCGGCGGGCGGTACTTCGCCGACGTCGTCGTGTCGGCCACCGGGCCGCTGTCCGACCCGAAGATCCCGGAGATCCCCGGCCTCGACACCTTCCCCGGCAAGGTCTTCCACTCGGCCCGCTGGGACCACGACGCCGACCTCACCGGGCAGCGCGTCGCCATGGTCGGCACCGGTGCCTCGGCCATCCAGATCGTGCCCGCCGTCCAGCCCGACGTCTCCAGGCTGACGCTCTTCCAGCGCACCCCGCCCTGGGTGATGCCCCGCGTGGACCGGGCGATCAGCGGCGCGGAGCGTGGCCTGCACCGGGCCCTGCCCGTCACGGCCAAGATGCGCCGCGGCCTGCTGTGGGGCATCCGGGAACTGCAGGTCCAGGCGTTCACCAAGCACCCGAACCAGCTCGGTCTGGTCGAGCAGCTCGCCAAGCAGAACATGGCCCGCGCCATCAAGGACCCGGCCCTGCGCGCCAGGCTCACCCCGGACTACCGCATCGGCTGCAAGCGGATCCTGCTGTCCAGCACCTACTATCCGGCCCTCGCGCAGCCCAATGTGGACGTCGTCGCGAGCGGGCTGAGCGAGGTCCGCGGGTCCACGCTGGTCGCCGCCGACGGCAGCGAGGCGGAGGTCGACGCGATCGTCTTCGGCACCGGCTTCCACGTCACCGACATGCCGATCGCCGACCGGGTGGTGGGCGCCGGCGGGCGGACGCTCGCGGAGAGCTGGAAGGACGGCATGGAGGCGCTGCGCGGTGCCTCCGCCGCCGGCTTCCCCAACTGGATGACGATCATCGGCCCCAACACCGGGCTCGGGAACTCCTCCATGATCCTGATGATCGAGTCCCAGCTGAACTACATGGCCGACTATCTGCGCCAGCTCGACGTCCTCGGGGGGCGCGCGGCGCTGGACGCCCGGCCGAGCGCCGTGCACGCGTGGAACCGCCGGGTGCAGGACCGGATGAGGCGGACGGTGTGGAACACGGGCGGCTGCACCAGCTGGTACCTGGACGCGAACGGCCGCAACACCACCGTCTGGCCGGGCACCACGGCCGAGTTCCGGCGGGCCACCCGGCGCGTGGACCTCGCGGAGTACGAGGTCCTGCGCGCACCCGCCGTGAAGAGGGCCGTCGAGGAGCCGGACGAGGTGACGGCGTGACCTCATCCGGCAAGCCTTCCGCCAAGCCCTTCGGCAAGTCGTCTGCCGGGCCGTCTGCCGAGCTCGGCGGCAGGTCGTCTGCCGGGCCGTCTGCCGAGCTCGGCGGCAGGTCGTCTGCCGGGCCGTCTGCCGAGCCATCTGTCGAGCCGTCTGCCGAGTCCTCCGCCGAAGCCTCCGCCGAGCTCTCGGGCAGGACGTCCCGCGTGCCCTCTCGTGAGCTCACCGCCGTCTCCGCCGACGGCACGCTCCTGCACGTCGAGGTCCACGGGCCCGAGACCGCGCCCGCCGTCGTCCTCGCCCACGGCTGGACCTGCTCGACCGCGTTCTGGGCGGCCCAGATCCGGGACCTCGCCGCCGACCACCGGGTCATCGCCTATGACCAGCGCGGCCACGGACGCACCCTGCCGAGCCCGGCGTGCAGCACGGACACCCTCGCCGACGACCTGGAAGCGGTCCTCGCCGCGACGCTCGCGCCCGGTGAGAAGGCGGTGATCGCCGGGCACTCCATGGGCGGCATGACGGTGCTGGCGGCGGCCGCGAGGGACACGTTCCAGGAACACGCGGCGGCCGTCCTGCTGTGCAGCACCGGCGCTTCGGGACTGGTCGCCGAGTCCACTCTCCTGCCCCTGCGGCCGGGCCCGTTGCGGACCTGGCTGACCCGGCACATCCTCGGCTCGAGGGCGCCCCTCGGGCCGGTCACGCCGGTCGCGAAGCGGATCCTCAGGTACGCCACGATGGGCGCCGGATCCGCCCCGCACATGGTGGACGCGTGCGCCCGCATCGTGCACGCCTGCCCGCGCAAGGTGCGGCACACCTGGTCGCACGTGCTGAACCTGCTCGACCTCGACCACGGAGTACGGGAGTTGCGCGTGCCCACAGCGGTGATCGTCGGCACCGGTGACCGGCTTACCCCGCCGGTGCACGCCCGCCGGATCGCCGCCGCGCTCCCGAGTTGCGTCGGCCTCACCGAACTGCCCGGCCTCGGCCATATGACGCCGGTCGAGGCACCCGACCTGGTCACCGGCCGGATCCGGGAACTCGTCACCACGTACGCACAGTTGAAGGAGGGCGCATGAGCAGGGTCAGTCTCGAAGGACAGGTCGCCGTCGTGACCGGGGCCGCGCGGGGCGTCGGAGAGCTGCTCGCCCGCAAGCTCTCGGCGCGCGGTGCGAAGGTCGCGCTGGTCGGCCTGGAGCCGGACGCGCTCAAGCAGGTCTCCGAGCGGCTGCACAGCGACAGTGACCACTGGTACGCCGACGTCACCGACCACGAGGCGATGGCCCGGGTCGCGGCGGAGGTGAAGGAGCGTTTCGGCAAGGTGGACATAGTGGTCGCCAACGCCGGTGTCGCCAACGGCGGTCCGTTCGCCGACTCCGACCCGGAGGCCTGGCGCCGGGTCATCGAGGTCAACCTGATCGGCTCGGCGGTCACGGCCCGCGCCTTCCTGCCGCCGCTGCGGGAGAGCCGCGGCTACCTGCTTCAGATCGCCTCGCTCGCCGCGATCACCCCGGCGCCGATGATGACCGCGTACTGCGCGTCCAAGTCGGGTGTGGAGGCGTACGCGCACAGTCTGCGGGCCGAGGTCGGGCACCAGGGTGTGCGGGTCGGCGTCGGCTACCTGTCCTGGACCGACACCGACATGGTGCGGGGCGCCGATCAGGACGAGGTGATGCGGGAGTTGAGGCAGCGGCTGCCGTGGCCGTCGAACAAGACGTATCCGCTGGGGCCGGCCGTCGACCGGATCGTGGCCGGGATCGAACGGCGCTCGTCGCACGTGTACGGACAGTGGTGGCTGCGGGGGATGCAGGGTGTGCGCGGCTATCTTCCCGCGATCGTCGGGACGGTGGGCCGGCGCGAGATGAAGCGGTTCGCGCCCCGGCTGCACGGGATGCGGACGGGGCTGGTGGGCGCGGGCGGTTCCGCCGACGAACAGGCGAGGGCTACGCAGCGTAGTTGATCGACATGCGCGCCGTGAGCGCCCGTGTGAATCTGGTCGAGGCCCCACCAAGGGGCCCCAACCCCCCCTCATCTCCCCACAGGAGTGAACCCACATGGGTATGAAGGACAAGTTCCAGGACCAGTCCGAGCAGTTCAAGCAGCAGGCCAAGCAGAAGGTCGAGCAGGCCAAGGAGCAGGCTCAGCGTGGCAAGCAGCGCCCGGGCGAGCGTCCCGGTGAGCGGCCCGGAGAGCGTCCCGGTGAGCGTTCCAACGGGCGTCCCGGTGAGCGTCCCGGTGAGCGGTCCGGTGAGCGGTCCGGCGAGCGGTCCGGTGAGCGTCCCGGCCAGCCGGAGCGTATGCGGCGCGAGGACGACGAGCGCATCGGCCAGGACTTCGACGTGTAGCTGATCTCGGCTACCGCCGTTGACGTGGGGCGCCCTCCCTCGGGAGGGCGCCCCTGCGTTCTGCGTTCAGCGCCCTGTGCGGGGCGGCAGCCGGGGGCGGGAGCGGTCGGGGACGTCGTCGTAGGTCGGCGGGGTCGCCGGGGGGCGGGTGGCGAGGAGGTCCAGGGCCAGCCGTACGGCGTCGTCGAGTTGGGCGTGGCGGCCCTCGGCCCAGTCGAGCGGGGTGCGCAGCACCTCGAGGTCGGGGGTGACTCCCTTGTTCTCCACGGACCAGCCGTACGCGTCGAACCAGGCCGCGTTCATCGGGACGGTGATGACGGTGCCGTCGCCGAGCCGGTGGCGGCCGGTCATGCCGACCACGCCGCCCCAGGTGCGCTGGCCGACCACCGGGCCCAGCTTCAGCAGCTTGAAGGCGGCCGTGATCATGTCGCCGTCGGAGGACGTCGCCTCGTCGGCCAGGGCCACCACCGGGCCCCTCGGCGCGTTCGAGGCGTACGACACCGGCTGGGCGTCGCGGGTGAGGTCCCAGCCCAGGATCGTGCGCGTCAGCTTCTCCACCACCAGCTCGCTGATGTGCCCGCCCGCGTTGCCGCGCACGTCCACGAGCAGCGCGGGCCTGGACACCTCCATCCGCAGGTCGCGGTTGAACTGGGCCCAGCCCGAGCCGCCCATGTCGGGGATGTGCAGATAGCCGCACCGGCCGCCGCTCAACTCGTGGACCACGGCCCGCCGTTTGGCCACCCAGTCCTGGTAGCGCAGGGGGCGTTCGTCGGTGAGCGGGACCACGGCCACCCGGCGCGGGCGGCCCGCCTCGCCCTGGGCCGGGGTGAAGGTGAGTTCCACGGTCGTGCCGCCCGCGCCGGCGAGGAGCGGGTACGGGCCGGTGGCCGGGTCGACCTGCCGGCCGTCCACGTGGGTGAGCACCGCCCCGTCCCGGATCCCGGTGCCGGCCAGCGGTGAACGCGCCTTGGAGTCGGAGGAGTCGCCGGGCAGGATCCGCCGGACGGTCCAACCGGCATCTCTGCGCACGAAGTTGGCGCCCAGCAGGCCCTGGAGACGCTGGTAGTGCGGCGGTCCCTCGTTGCGGCGGGCGGCGGTGACGTACGCGTGGGACGTGCCGAGTTCGCCCAGCACCTCACGCAGCAGATCCGCGAACTCGTCGGGTGACGCGACCCGTCCGACCAGTGGCCGGTACTGGTCGAGGATCGCGTCCCAGTCGATGCCGCACATCCCCGGGTCCCAGAAGTAGGCGCGGATCAGCCGTCCGGCCTCCTCGTACGACTGACGCCACTCGGCGCTCGGGTCCACCTGGTGCAGGATGCGCCGCAGGTCGATCCAGACCGTGGAGTCCGAGTCCCCGGCCTCGGCCGACGGCACCGCCCGCAGGTCGCCCTCGTCGACCACGACCAGCCGGGAGCCGTCCCCGCTGAGCGCGAACCAGTCGAGATCGTCGACGAGTTCGGACTTCTTCGCCTTGCTGATGTTGAAGTACTCGAGCGTCGGCCGTCCGCTGGTGTCGTCCGGGTTGGCGAAGGTCTCGCCCAGCGCCCCCGAGATCGGCCAGCGCAGCCACACAAGACCGCCGCCCGCCACCGGGTAGAGCGCCGAGTACTTGGACGCCGGTACCGGGAAGGGCGTGACGCGGCTCTCCAGGCCCTCGATCTCGACGGTCACGGCTCCGTCGCCGCCCTCGTCGTCCTGCACCGGGTCCAGGCCTCCGGCGGCGGGCCGGCCCTCCGGGGTCAGGGCGAAGGGGGAGGGGGTCGCCGACGACAGCGGCACCAGGTAGGGGCGGCAGCCCAGCGGGAAGGACAGGTCGCCGGTGTGTACGTCGTACACGGGGTCGAAACCGCGCCAGGAGAGGAAGGCCAGGTAGCGGCCGTCCCGGGTGAAGACCGGGTTCTCGTCCTCGAACCGGCCGTTGGTGACGTCGACGATGAGCCGGTCCTTGATGCGGGCCATCTTGATCTGCCGCAGCGACCGGCCGATCCCCGGATGCGACCAGGTCAGCCAGTTCCCGTCGGGGGAGAAGGCCAGGTCCCGCACGGGTCCGTTGACCGACGAGATCAGCTCGGTGACCGCGCCGTCCGCGTTCGCGCCGTCCGGGCTCGCATCAGCCGCGTTCGCGCCGTCCGGGTCCGCGCCGTCCGGGTCCGCGCCGTCCCGGTCCGCGCCGTCCGGGTCCGCGCCGTCCCGGTCCGCACCGGCCGGGTCCGCACCGTCCGGGTCCGCACCGTCCGGGTCCGCGCCGTCCGGGTCCTCGGCGCCCGTGTCGTCGGGCCCGGTGATGTCGTCGGCCATGGTGACGTCGTCGGACACGGTGATGAGGAGCAGCCGTCCGTCGTGCGCGGCGACGGCGAGCCGCTCGCCGTCGGGGTCGGACACCATCTCCAGCACCCGCCCGAGCCGTCCGGAGGCCAGCCTCCGGGGTGCGCGGTCGCCGGTGGCCCGGGGGAGATGGGCGATCTCGACGGCGTCCTCGCCCTCGGCGTCCGTCACATAGGCGACCTGGCCGCCCGAGCCGAGCATCTCCGGCAGCCGCACCCGTACCCCGGGGGTGTCGGTGATCGTCCGGGCGGGGCCGTCCCGGTGCGTCAGCCAGTACAGGCTGCCGCGTACGACGACGGCGCTCGCCCGTCCCGTCTCGTCCACGGAGATGCCGTCCACGTGCTGGGCGGCCGGGATCTGGTAGGGCCGCCGCCCCGCGCGCGGTCCGCCGAGTCGTACGTCGATCCGGCGCGGCTCGGAGCCGGCGGCGAGGTCGTCGACGATCCACAGGTCCCCGGCGCACTGGTACACCACCCGGGTGCCGTCGCCGGCGGCGTGCCGGGCGTAGAAGGCGTCGTGGTCGGTGTGCCGGCGCAGGTCGGAGCCGTCGTGGGCGCAGGAGTAGAGGTTGCCGACACCCTCGTGGTCGGAGAGGAAGGCGATCCGTCCGCCGGCGAAGAGGGGGGAGTGCAGATGCCCGTCGAGGTCGGCCAGGAGCCGCTGGCCGTGCAGCCACAGGCGGCCCGTCGCCCCGCCCCGGTAGCGCTTCCAGGCGGCGGGTTCGTGCGGTGGGGTGCCGGTGAGCAGGAGGGTTCTGCGTTCGCCGTCGATGTCGGCGCTCTGGAGGTCGGAGACCGGGCCCCAGGGGAGCTTGCGGCCGGGTGCGCCGTCGGTGGGGACCTTGTAGGCCCAGGTGAAGTAGGAGAAGGGCTCGCCGTGGGAGGCGACGGCGAGGATGTCGGTGTTCCCGTCCTGGTCGGGGGGCGTCCAGCCGCAGACCTGGGTGTCGGAGCTGCCCCAGTACGTCAGCCGCCGGCCCGGTCCGCCGTCCACGGGCACCAGATGGATCTCCGGGACGAGACTGCGCCAGCTCGTGTACGCGATCATGCTTCCGTCGGGGGAGAACCGGGGGTGTCCGGCCTTGGTGCGGTCGACGGTGAGCCGCCAGGCGCGGCCGGGGTCGGCCAGGGGGGCCAGCCAGAGGTCGTCCTCGGCCACGAAGCACAGCAGGTCACCACTGAGGTGGGGCAGACGCAGATAGCTCACCTCCCCATGCTTTTCCGGCGAATGGGGCCGGGCAACTTATGTGCTCGCCGTGCGCCCGTCTTATGCGCCCTTCACGTTCGTGAGCCAGCACACGTACGAAACGGTTTCGTTTCGCTACTCCTCAGGGTATCTTCATGGTGTACGAGACGAGTTGGCTACGACGGAGCCGGAAGGTGAGTGGCATGACTGAGATCGCAACGGCGCGTCGCAGTCGCATCACACCCGAGCGCGAGGCCGAGCTGTACCGGGCCGTGCTCGACCTGCTCCGCGAGGTCGGCTACGACGCCCTCACCATGGACGCCGTCGCCACCCGCACCCGATCCAGCAAGGCGACGCTCTACCGCCAGTGGGGCGGCAAGGCCGAGCTGGTGGCGAAGGCGGTGCGGCACGACAAGCCGGGCGCCTCCGCCGGCGGTGTCGACACCGGATCGCTCCGAGGCGACCTGCACGCCCTCACCATGCGTTCGGACGACTGCGAGATGGAGCAGAACTCCGCGCTGATGCGAGGACTGGCCATGGCGATCCATGGCAGCCCGGACCTCCTGAAGGCGTTCAAGGAACACCTCGTCGAGCCGGAGATGGCGGAGTTCCGCAAGGTGCTCCAGCGGGCGATCGACCGGGGCGAGGTCCGTGCGGACAACCCCGCGCTCGACTTCGTGCCGCACATGATGATCGGCGCGTTCGCCGCCCGCACCATGCTCGACGAACAACCGCCGACGCAGGCCTTCCTCCTCTCGTACATCGACGCCGTGGTCCTCCCTGCCCTCGGCGCCTCCACCACCACCTGACCGTCCCCACGGTCCGCCCATCCTGACGTCACCGCTCACGTCGTCGGGCCGATCACCCCTGCCCTCCCCGCCGGGTTGGTCAACCCTGCCCTTGGGGCCTTGAGTCCCCACACCACGACCTGACCGGGAGTACGCCTCCGTGGCCACGTTCCTTTACAAACTCGGCCGGTTCGCCTTTCGGCGCCGCCACTTCGTCGCCCTGATATGGGTGGCCCTGCTGACCCTCGCCGGCGTCGGCGCCGCCTCCGCGCCCGCCGCCGGCACGACCTCCTTCTCCATCCCGGGTGTCGAGGCCCAGAAGGCCTTCGACCTGCTGGAACAGCGTTTCCCCGGAGCCAGCGCCGACGGCGGGACCGGACGCATCGTCTTCAAGGCGCCCGAGGGCCAGAAGATGACGGACGCCGCCAACAAGGCGACCGTCGAGAAGACCGTCAAGGCGCTCGGCGACGGCTCCGAGGTCGTCTCCGTCACCGACCCGTTCACGACGAACGCGGTGAGCAAGGACGGCACGGTCGCCTACACGTCGGTGAAGTACGACGCCCCCGGCATGGAGCTGAAGGACTCGACCAGGGACGCCCTCGAGACGGCCGGCGACGAGGCCCGCGCCACCGGACTGACCGTGGACGTCGGAGGTGACGCCCTGCAGGCAGGGGCCGAGCCCGGTGCGATCGGCGAGGTCATCGGTCTCGCGATCGCCGCCGTCGTCCTCGTCATCACCCTGGGCTCCCTGGTCGCGGCCGGACTGCCGCTGCTGACGGCGATCATCGGCGTCGGCATCGGCGTCTCCACCATCACCGCCCTCGCCAAGGCGCTCGACCTCGGCGACACCACCTCCACCCTCGCGCTGATGATCGGCCTCGCGGTCGGCATCGACTACGCGCTGTTCATCGTCTCCCGCTACCGGAGCGAACTGGCCGAGGGCCGCGACCGCGAGGAGGCGGTCGGCCGCGCCACCGGCACCGCCGGCTCGGCGGTGGTCTTCGCCGGCCTCACGGTCGTGATCGCCCTGGCGGGCCTCGCGGTCGTCAACGTGCCGATGCTGACCAAGATGGGCCTCGCGGCGGCCGGCACGGTCGTGGTGGCCGTCCTCATCGCGCTGACCATGATCCCGGCGCTGCTCGGATACGCCGGCAAGAAGGTCAAGGCCACGGGCGAGAAGCGCAGGCCGACCGGCGAGAAGACCGGTGACAGGACCGGCGGGGAGGGCCGGCCGGGCAAGCAGGCCAAGCCCGGCCCGGGCGTCCGCTGGGCGAGCTTCGTCATCCGCCGTCCGGCCGCCGTGCTGCTGCTCGGCGTGGTCGGTCTGGGCGCGGTCGCCGTCCCCGCCACCCAGCTGGAGCTGGGCCTGCCAGACGACGGCTCGCAGCCGACGTCCACGACGCAGCGCCGGGCGTACGACCTGCTGTCGGAGGGCTTCGGCCCCGGTTTCAACGGTCCCCTGATGATCGTGGTCGACGCCAGGAACAGCGACGACCCCAAGGCGGCGGCCACCACGGTGACCGACGGGATCAAGGACCTCGAGGACGTCGCGACGGTCACCCCGGCGATGTTCAACAAGGCCGGCGACACCGCCACGATCACCGTGATACCGGGCTCCAAGCCGTCCTCGACCCAGACCGAGGACCTGGTGCACGCCATCCGTGACCAGGGCGTCGACGTCAGGGCCGAGACGGGCGCGCAGGTGCTGGTCACCGGTACCACCGCGATGAACATCGACTTCTCGCAGAAGCTCAACGACGCGCTGATCCCGTACCTGGGCCTGGTCGTCGGTCTGGCCTTCCTGCTGCTGATCGTGGTCTTCCGCTCCATCCTGGTCCCGCTGAAGGCGGCCCTCGGCTTCCTGCTCAGCGTGCTCGCCGCGCTCGGCGCCGTGGTCGCGGTCTTCCAGTGGGGCTGGCTCAGCGGCCTGATCGGCGTCGAGGAGACCGGCCCGATCATGTCGATGATGCCGATCTTCATGGTGGGCGTGGTCTTCGGCCTCGCGATGGACTACGAGGTGTTCCTCGTGACCCGGATGCGGGAGGCGTACGTCCACGGCGAGAGCCCGAGCCAGGCCATCGTCACCGGCTTCCGGCACAGCGCCAAGGTGGTGGCCGCAGCCGCGATCATCATGATGGCCGTCTTCGGCGGCTTCATCAGCTCCACCGAGTCGATGATCAAGATGATCGGCTTCGGCCTCGCGATCGCCGTCTTCTTCGACGCGTTCATCGTGCGCATGGCGATCGTGCCGGCGGTGCTGGCCCTGCTCGGCAGGAAAGCCTGGTGGCTGCCGAAGTGGCTGGACCGCGCCCTGCCCAACGTGGACGTCGAGGGCGAGGGCCTGAAGACCCAGGCCGACGCCGCCTCGTCCCGGGACGGCGACGAGGACCGGGAACTGGTACGCGCCTGACGTACCGGTCCACCTGAAGACCGCCGGTGAGGGCTCCGTGGGGACGGGGCGCCCTCACCGGCTTCCTTTCCACCGTCGGCCAGGGTCGGGGTCATCGTCATGCCGGGCCGCCGTCGTGATCCTTCTCAGCACTTCGCACGCGCTCGTGCGGGACGTACGTCGGCTCCGCGCGGGGCCGGCATCGTGAGGCGGGACAACCCGCTCGCGTGCCCCGTACACCGACCGCTAGCGTGCCGTGCATGACGACGACAGCCGCGCATCCCCGATTCGCCGAGGCGCTGCGGGAACTGGGCCTCGACCAGCTGCACACCCGGGTCCGCCGCTTCCCCGAGGCGACCCGGACCGCCGCCGAGGCCGCCGCCGCGATCGGGTGCGAGCTGAGCCAGATCTGCAAGTCGCTGATCTTCGCGGCGGACGGGGTGCCGGTGCTGGTGCTGATGGACGGGGCCTCGCGCGTCGACCTGGAGCTGGTACGCAGGGAACTCGGCGCGCGGAAGGTGACCCGGGTCGCCGCCGACGTCGTACGGGAGACCACCGGGTACGCGATCGGGGGCGTGCCGCCCTTCGGGCACCGGACGCGGACGCGGGTGCTGGCCGACCGGAAACTGCTCGCGCACGACATCGTGTGGGCCGCCGCCGGGAACCCGCACGTCGTCTTCCCCATGGCGCCCGGAGACCTCGTCGAACACGCCGACGCCACCCTCGTGGACGTGCGCGAGCACACCGCGTGACCCCGCTGGTCACCACGGCCGTCCTGTTCGCCGCGATCACCCACGCCAGCTGGAACGCCATCGCCCACCGGATCACCGACAAACTCGTCGGGTTCACGCTGATCGCCGGCGGCGGCATGCTCATCGGGCTCGCGATGGTGCCGTTCACCGCGTTCCCGGCGGCCCGCGCGTGGCCGTACCTGCTGTCCTCCGCGCTGATCCACATCGCCTACTACGTGCTGCTGATGCGGTCGTTCCGGCTCGGCGACTTCGGGCAGGCCTACCCCATCGCGCGCGGCTCCGCGCCGCTCGTCGTCACCGTCCTCGCCGCCGTCTTCGCGCACGAGGTGCCGGACGGCTGGGCGGCCGCCGGTGTCGCGCTGTCCTGCGCCGGGCTGACCGGCGTCGCCCTGTGGGGACTGCGCGGCCGGCGGCCGAACTGGGCGGCGATCAGTGCCGCGCTGGCGACCGGGCTGACCATCGCCGCGTACACCGTCGTCGACGGGCTCGGCGTGCGCGCCTCCGGGTCCTCCCTGGGGTACATCGCCTGGCTGATGGCCGTGCAGGGGGCCGTCATCCCGGCGTACGCCGTCCACCGCTGGCGCGGGCGGACCCTCGCCGTGCTGCGCCCCTACGCCGCCCTGGGCCTCCTCGGCTCCGCGCTGTCCGTCCTCGCGTACGCGCTCGTCCTGTGGGCGCAGACCCGCGCCGAACTGGCGCCGATCGCCGCGCTGCGGGAATCGTCGGTCATCGTCGGGGCGGCCATCGGCGCGCTGTTCTTCAGGGAACGGTTCGGCGCGCCCCGGCTCGTCGCCGCCGGACTCCTCGTCGTCGGTATCGGCCTGATGCTGCACACCGGCTGAGCCACCCGTCCGTCTCGTCCGTCTCCCCTCCCCTCCCTCTCTTTCCTCTCCTCCGTCTTCTCCGCTCGTCCGGCGGCCGGCTGGTTAGGGTGAGGTCATGCCCGAGACGACAGCGTTCGGCCCCGACGAACTCGACGCGTATCTGCGGCGGATCGGCTGGGAGGGGGAACGCCGTGCCGACGCGGCGACCCTGCGGGGTGTCCACCTGGCCCACAGCCGCGCCATCCCCTTCGAGAACCTGGACCCGCTGCGCGGCACGGTCCCCTCGCTCGCCCCCGCGGACCTGATCGCCAAGCTGGTCCGGGGCGGCCGGCGCGGCGGCTACTGCTACGAGCACAACATGCTGTTCGCGACCGTCCTGGAGGCGCTGGGCTTCGGAGTGACCCTGCTGACGGCCCGGGTCGTCGTGGGCGCGCAGCGGTTCGAGGACCGGCCCCGCACCCATATGGCGCTCCTCGTCGAGGTTGCCGGCGACCCGCGGCCGTACCTCGCCGACGTCGGTTTCGGCGCCCGGGGAGCCCTGCTCGAAGCCGTCCCGCTCACCGCGGACGCCGAGTTCCACGACGCGGGCCGCCGCCATCGCCTCGTCCACGCCCCGCACCGCGGCCCGCTGGAGCTGTGGGTGCTCCAGGCGAACGGGGCGCACGCGGCGAACGGGGTGCCCAAGGCGCCTGAGGCAGCCGGGGTGGCCGAGACAGCCGGGGCGGTCGGGGCGGTCGGGGTGGCCGGGGTGGCTGGTGCGGCCGGGGTGCCGGAGACGGCCGAGGCGCCCGAGACGGCCGGGGTGGCCGAGGGGCTCGAGACGGCCGGGGCGGCCGGGGTGGCCGAGACGGCCGGGGCGGCCGAGACAGCCGGGGTGCCCGAGACGGCCGGGGTGGCCGACGGGGGTGCCTGGCAGGCGCAGTACGCCTTCACTCTCGAACCGTTCGAGCGGCCCGACTTCGAAGTGATCAACTGGCACATCGCCACCAACCCCCGCTCACCGTTCAGCAGCCGCGCCTACGTCCAGCGCAGCACGCCCGACCGCCATCTCCTCCTCGACGGCCCGCTGCTCACCGAGACCCACGCCGACGGCTCCGTCAAGCGGCGCGAGCTCACGGACGAGACGGAGGCGCGTCGGGTCCTCGACGAGGAGTTCGGCATCGCCGTGCCGGACGGGACGCGGCTGCTGCCCTGAGCCGACTGGGTGCGTCCGTCCGCTCTCAGGAGCACTCTGGAAGGAGGACTTCCGGAGGTGACCTCATGACCACTATGCACACCACTGTCGGATGGCATGTCGAGCTGGAGTTCGAGGAGGATGGCCGGCACACACGCGCGGTCGCGCTGGTACGCCTGCCCGACGGGACCGAGATCAGGACCCAGGGGCATGCCACCCGGCACAACGTGGACATCGACCAGCCACGGGTCGGCGAGGAGATCGCCGGCGCCCGCGCCCTCAACGAGATAGCCATGCGGTTGCTGACCAAGGCCCATGTGGAGATCGACGACGACTCGGGCCGCAGGTCGCACTCGATCAACGTGTGAGCGCGTGAGAGCCTCAGCGTCCGGCGGCCAGGGCCGTCCGCACCGCCCGCAGCAGCGCCTGCGCGCGCGGGTCAGCCGTCACGCTCGTCCGGAAGCCGTTGGTGACATAGCCGAAGGCGACCCCCGACTCGGGGTCCGCGAGGCCGAGCGCGCCCCCGCGGCCCGGGTGCCCGAAGGAGGTGGGGGACAGCAGCGGGGACGCGGCTCCGTGCAGCATGGGGCCGAGGCCGAACCGGGTGTTCACGACGAGCACCCTGTCCGGGCCCGAGGACTGCTCGCCGCGCGCCAGTTCCACCGTCTCCGGCCGCAGCAGCCGCACCCCGCCCGCCACCTCGCCGATCAGCGACGCGTAGAAGCGGGCCAGGCCGTCGGCGGTGGCGATGCCGTTGGATGCGGGGAGCGCCGCGGCCCGGTAGGCGGGGTCGTTCTCGTCGGGGAGCGGGGTGATCGCGGCGAAGGCGCGGCGGGTGAGCGAGTCGGGATCGGCGTAGGCGGCGACGACGGCCGGCTTGGGCCGGGTCCGCAGCGCCCCGCTCTGCGCGGGCGCGTCCACCTGCCCCACGCGCCCCACTCGCGCGCGCTGCGCCTGCGGCAGTCCGAGCCACAGGTCGGCCCCCACGGGCCCGGTGATCTCGTCGGCGATCCACTCGCCGATGGTCCTCCCGGTGATCCGCCGCACCAGCTCGCCGGTCAGCCAGCTGTATGTCTGCGCGTGGTAGCCGTGGTCCGTCCCGGGCTCCCAGGCCGGTGCCTGCGCCGCCACCGCCGCCGCGCCGAGGTCGGGGTCGGCGGCTTCGGCGGGGGTCAGCGGCCGGTCCAGCACGGGTACGCCGGCGCGGTGCGCGAGCAGGTGCCGCACGAGCGTCCGCTCCTTGCCCGCCGCCTTGTACTCCGGCCAGTACGCCCCCACGGGCGCGTCCAGGTCCAGTTCCCCGCGCTGGTGCAGCAGCAGCAGCGCGGCGGCGGCGACGCCCTTGGTCGCCGACCGCACGATCTGCGCGGTGCCCTGTTCCCAGGGCGCCCCGTCGGCGGCGCCGGCCCCGCCGTCGACGTCTCGTGTGCCGCCCCACAGGTCGACGACCTTGTGCCCGTCCCGGTAGACGGCCACCGCCGCGCCCCGGTCCCCGAGCATCTCGAAGTTGCGGACGAACGCCTCCCGGACCGGCTCGAAGCCCTCGGCCACCGCACCGCTCACGTTCACGCCCGCCACGCCCTCTCGAAGATCGCCTTCAACTCCTGGGGGAACACCCCCGTCGAGCCTGCGATTCCTTCGTTCCGCTAGCCGAGAATGATCGTTACGTCGATGTTGCCGCGGGTGGCGTTCGAGTACGGGCAGACCTGGTGCGCCGCGTCCACCAGCTTCCCGGCGAGTTCCGGGTCGAGTACGGGGAGCGAGACGCTGAGCGCGACGGCGAGCCCGTAGCCCTTGGTCTTGTTGGGGCCGATCCCGACCTTCGCCGCCACCGTGGACCCGGTGAGGTCGAAGCCCGCGCGGTTGCCGACGAGGATCAGCGCGTTGTGGAAGCAGGCGCTGTAGCCGGCCGCGAAGAGCTGCTCCGGGTTGGTGCCGTTGCCGTCGCCGCCCAGCTCCGGCGGCATCGCCACCTTCAGCCCGATCTGGCCGTCCTGGCTGGTCACGTACCCGTCGCGGCCGCCGTGGGCGGTCGCCTCGGCGACGTATGTGATCTTCGTCGGACGGGTGTCGACGGTGTGGACGCCGTCGACGGCGCTGCCTTCGGTCACGGCGGGACCTCCCCCGGGAACTTGCCCAATTGCTTTGCCCAATTACATCGTGCACAAGGTACCGGCCGGTAGGTAGGCGCTCGCTTACCAGGGGGGTGGTAACCGGGGGTAACTTCAACCGACGAGACGGCAACCGGGCTGCGGCGGGACGGCGGCCGGGCTGCGGTGAAACGGCGGCCGGACGGCGGCCGGGCTGCGGCCGGGCTGCCATGAGGTCGTTGCGGGCGTTGCGGGGGCAGGCGAAGTCGTCACGGGCGGCCGCGGGGTTCAGCGGGTGCGGTCCGCCGCGCCCTGCGCCCGTTCCGCGAGCCCCCACAGTTCCTCGCGCAACCGCGTGACCTCGGCCGTCCCGAGCCCCGTCGTCGCGAGCAGGGTGCCGGGTACGCGCTCCGCGCGCCCCTTCAGCTCCTGGCCGCGCCCGGTGCACGCGACGAGCACCGAGCGCTCGTCCCGCGCCGAGCGCTCCCGGCGCACGAGCCCCGCCGCCTCCAGTCGTTTCAGCAGCGGCGACATCGTGCCGTAGTCGAGGCGCAGGGCCGTGGCCAGCTCCTTGACGGTCGTCTCACCGCGCTCCCACAGGACCAGCAGCACGAGGTACTGGGGGTAGGTGAGCCCCAGTTCGTCCAGGAGCGGCCGGTAAGCGGCTGTCACCGCGCGCTGGGCCGCGTACAGCGCGAAGCACAGCTGCTCGTCGAGGAGCAGCGTGCCGTCGGCGGTGGGTGCCTCGTTCGTCACGCGCCCATTGTTGCGGAGCGCGGGTCGAACCCGAAGGGCAACTCCAGGCGATGGGCGCGCATGAGGGCGTCGTCGGCGAGCAGACCGCCGGTCCGGCCGTCCGCCGCGATCACGCCCTCACTGAGGATGAGGGCGCGCGGGCACAGCTCCAGGGCGTACGGCAGGTCGTGCGTGACCATGAGTACGGTGACGTCCAACGACCGCATGATGTCGGCCAGCTCACGGCGCGAGGCGGGGTCGAGGTTGGAGGACGGCTCGTCCAGGACGAGGATCTCCGGCTCCATCGCGAGCACCGTGGCGACGGCCACCCGGCGCCGCTGGCCGAAGGACAGGTGGTGCGGCGGACGGTTCTTGAACTCCGCCATGCCGACCTGCTCGAGCGCGTGGTCGACCCGCGCCTCCAGAGCGGCCCCCTTCAGCCCGGCCGCCGCCGGTCCGAACGCCACGTCCTCGCGGACCGTCGGCATGAACAACTGGTCGTCCGGGTCCTGGAAGACGATGCCGACCTTGCGGCGGATCTCGGCCATGTGCTGCTTGCCGACGGGCAGCCCGGCCACCGTCACGGTGCCCGCGCCGCCGGTCAGGATGCCGTTGAGGTGCAGCACGAGGGTCGTCTTGCCGGCGCCGTTGGGGCCGAGCAGCGCGACCCGCTCGCCCCGTGCGACGGAGAAGTCCACGCCGAACAGGGCCTGGTGGCCGTCGGGGTAGGCGAAGGCCAGGCCGGCCACTTCCAGGGAGGGCGAGGGCGGCACGGCGGGCGTCACGGCGTCAGTCACAGGGACCATCCCAACACGCAGACCAGGAGGGCGGCGAACGGGAGGGTCAGCGCGTACGACCACTGTGCCCGCGACGCGGTCACCTCGTCGATCACCGGCATCGAACCGGCGTACCCCCGGCTGATCATGGCCAGATGTACGCGCTCGCCGCGCTCGTAGGAACGGATGAACAGCGCGCCCGCCGACTTCGCGAGCACCCCCCAGTGCCGTACGCCCCGCGCCTCGAACCCGCGCGACTCCCGGGCGATCCGCATGCGCCTCATCTCGTCCGTGATGACGTCGCCGTAGCGGATCATGAAGGACGCGATCTGCACGAGCAGCGGCGGCAGCCGCAGCCGCTGGAGGCCGAGGAGCAGTTCACGCAGCTCCGTGGTGGACGCCAGCAGGACGGAGGCGGCGACGCCCAGGGTGCCCTTCGCGAGGACGTTCCAGGCGCCCCACAGGCCGTTGACGCTGAGCGACAGGCCGAGGACGTCCACCCGCTCGCCCTCCGCCACGAACGGCATCAGCACCGCGAACGCGACGAACGGCACCTCGATCAGCAGCCGTTTGAGCAGGAAACCGGCGGGCACGCGCGCGTGGTGCGCGGCGAAGGCCAGCAGGACGGCGTACAGGCCGAACGCCCACATCGCCTCGCGCGGCGTCGACACCACGACCACCACGAAGGCGAAGACGGCGGCGAGCTTGGTGTGCGGCGGCAGGCCGTGCACGGGCGAGTGCCCGTGCCGGTAGAGCCGGTGCGCGTGTCCTGCGCCCATGACGTCAGACGTTCTCTACGGCCGTCGGTGACACGTCGTCACCCGTCCGGCGCCTGCGCACCGCCCAGAACACCGCGCTGCCCGCGACGACGGTCGTCCCTACGCCGATCACGCCCGCGAGACCGCCGGACAGCCGGGCGTTCGTCACGTCCTCGACGCCGTAGTCGGCGAGCGGGGAGTCGGCGGACGCGTGCTTCTCGGCCTTCGCGTCGATGCCCTTGTCGGCGGCGACCTTCTCCAGGCCGTCGGGGTTCGCGGAGGCGTAGAAGCTGACGAAGCCGGCCAGGACGAGGGAGGTGACCAGACCCGTCACCCACAGCGTGCGCCGCGAGGTGCGCGCCGCCACGGGTGCCGTGCGTGCGCCGGCCGGCGCCTCCTCGGCCGCCGGAGCGTCGACGAGCTCGCCGTGCACCCGCAGCTGGAGCTTCTGCCGCAGATCGCGCGCGCCGTGGACGAGATCCGGCCGTACGGCGACGACGGCGCCCACGGTCAGCGCGGTGATCACGGCCTCGCCGATGCCGATCAGCACATGCACGCCGATCATCGCGGTCGCCACCTTGCCGATCGACACGTCGGTGGTGCCGCCGATCCAGTAGATGAGCGTGAAGGCCACGGCGGCGGCGGGCACGGACAGCACGGCGGCGACGAAGGACGCGGCCGTGATGGACCGGCGGCCGCGGGGCAGCACCTTCACCAGGCCGCGGAAGACGGCGTACGCCACGACGGTCGTCACGATCGCCATGTCGGTGATGTTCACGCCGAGCGCGGTCAGACCGCCGTCGGCGAAGAGGATGCCCTGCATCAGCAGGACCACGGACACGCACAGGACGCCTGTGCAGGGGCCCACGAGTATCGCGGCGAGCGCGCCGCCGAGCAGATGGCCGCTGGTCCCCGCCGCGACGGGGAAGTTCAGCATCTGCACGGCGAAGATGAACGCCGCCACCAGGCCGGCCAGCGGCGCGGTGCGGTCGTCGAGCTCGCGGCGCGCGCCGCGCAGGCTCACGGCGATGGCGCCGGCTGCGACGACTGCGGTCACGGCGGAGGTCGGGGCGTCGATGAATCCGTCGGGTACGTGCACCCGTCGATGATAGTGGCTTAATGCGAACGGTTCGCAAGAGCGAGCAGGTTGTCTCTTCGCGCTCGTGGCAGGTCCGTACCGGTGGCGCGCACCGGACCCCGTGTATCGCACATGTGAGATATGCCTGCGCGGAGGAGCGCAATCCGCAAAATATGCGACATTGGAAGGGGAGTGGACGCACAGCTTCCGTACAGGTCACGCTGCGTGAGAGGGTCGGCCGATGTCCGTAGTCGAACAGTACGCGCGAGCCCACATCGTCACCGACGCCGACCAGGCCGAGGAAGAACGCAAGGCCGTACCCGTCGTCCTGCGCTATGACCCCGAGGACCCCCGAGCGGTTCGTGTCGGGCTGCCCGACCGGCGCGAGTGGACGTTCTCCCGCGCCCTCCTCGAACAGGGGCTGCGCGCCCCGACCGGTACCGGCGAGGTACGGGTGTGGCCGTGCGGGCGCGTCCAGACCGTCGTCGAGTTCCACTCCCCGCACGGCGTCTCGGTCGTCCAGTTCGAGTCGAAGACGCTGGTGCGGTTCCTGCGCCGCACCTATATGGCGACGGCGCAGCAGCCCGTCACGCACTAGCCGGGGATCGGGTCGGCGGGCGTTGCGGCCGGGGTGTCAGTCGCCCATGCGCAGCAGTGACGCCACGATCGGTCCGGCCGTGTCGCCGCCGTGCCCGCCCGCCTGTACGACGCCCGCGGCCGCGAGGTCGCCTCGGTAGGCGGTGAACCAGCCGTTGGGCTTGTCCTGGTTGTCGACCTCGGCCGAGCCCGTCTTGGCGCCGTAGTCGGGGCCCAGACCGGACATCGCCTCGGCGGCGGTGCCGGCCGCGGCGGTGTAGTTCATCAGCTCCCGCAGCTGCGACACCGTGGACGACGACATCGTGCGCGAGGCCGTCGCCAGCGTGCGGTCGTCCACGGACGGGGCGACCAGATACGGCTGGTGGAAGGCGCCCGCCTTCACGGTGGAGGCGACCGAGGCCATGTTCAGCGGGTTCATCCGGACCCCGCCCTGACCGATCAGCGACGCCGCCATCTGGGCCGCCGACTGCACCGGCACCGAGCCGTCGAAGGACGGGACGCCGATCGCCCAGTCGTTCATCGACAGACCGAAGACCTGCTGCGCCTGCTTGGTCAGGCTGTCGTTGTCCAGCTCGGGCGCCTGGCTGATGAAGGCGGTGTTGCAGGATCGCGCGAAGCTCGCCTTGAAGGTGCCGCCGGTGATCTGGAAGTCGTCGTCGTTGTGGAACTTCCAGCCGCCGTAGGTGAACGTCTTCGGGCAGGGGTGCGTCTTGTCCGCCGACGCCAGGTCCTTCTCGATGAGGAGCGACGAGGTGATGACCTTCATCGTGGAGCCGGGCGCGAGCGAGCCGTTGAACGCGGTGTTGAAGCCGTGGCTCGCGTTGGCCACCGCGAGGATCTCGCCCGTGGAGGGGCGCATCACGACGACCGACGAGCGCGCGGTCTTCGCCACCTGCTGCTCGGCGGCCGCCTGGAGGGTAGGGCTCAGCGTGGTCCTCACGGTGCCCGGAGTGCCCTTGCTGAGCTCCAGCAGCGTCTTGTCGGAGGCCTTCTTCGCCTTCGACGCCTTGCCGCGGACGACCTGGAGCTCCACGCCCGCCTTGCCGCCCGCCTTCTTGCCGTACTTCTCCCGCAGCCCGTCCAGGACCGGCTCCAGGGAGGGGTACCGGGCGGCGGTGAGCTCGCCGCCCGCGCTGTCGACGGCCTTGACCGGCGGAGTGCCGGACTCACCGGTGACGAGCGTGTCGCCGTCCTGGAGGTCCGGGTGGACTACGGACGCGTGCCAGTCGACCTGCGCCTTGCCGTTCCTCGGGTTACGGACGACGGTGAGCGTGCTGTCGTACGTGAGCGGCTTGCTGACGCCCTTGTACTTCACCGTGCCCTTCACGGAGAACGGGACCTTGGCCCCGGCGGCCTTGCCGGCGGTGAGGGTGACGCCCGTGACGTGCGCGTCCTTGGTGTAGCCGGTCAGGAGGGCGGTGGCGGCCGCGGAGTCGTCCGTGGCGGCGGCCGCCCCGGACACCTTGCCCTGCTGCCAGGCCGTCAGGAACCGGGTGGCCGTGCTCTTCGCCTCGGTCGCCGACGGCGCGTCGGCCCTGACCCGCGGTACCTGCTTGCCGTTGGCCGCCGCGGCCGACCCCTCGTCGGCCGCCGCTCCGCCGCCGTACAGCGCGTAGACGCCGATGCCCGCCCCGCCCACCACGACGGCGATCATCCCGCCGGCGACGGCGGGCCGCCGCTTCTTGCGCCGCTCTTCGACGCGCCTTCTCTTGCCCACTGCCAGATCCTCCGGATCCCCAGGGGCTTCCCCCCAGCCCAGCCGCCCTCGTTGCCCTCACTGACCCCAACGACGGCTACTACCCTAGAGTCCCGTCCTGTGAGGGTGACGTCACGTGTGACGTCAGCCACCGTGCCGTCGGTCACTGTGCCGTCAGTCACCGTGCCGTCGGTCACTGTGCCGTCGGTCACCGTGCCGTCGGTCACCGTGCTGTCGGCGACCGTCCCGCCGGTTCAGCCCGCCCGCAGCACGTCCACGACGATCGGGCCGGACGCGTCGACTCCGTGACCGCCGTCCTGGGTCATCGCGGCGGCCGCGACATCACCCCGGTACCCCGTGAACCAGCTGTCCGACCTGTTCTGCCCGTCGACCTCGGCGGAGCCGGTCTTCGCGCCGATCCGGCCGCTCAGCCCGGCCATCACCTCGGCCGCGGTGCCGCTGGTCGCGGTGCGGTTCATCATGGAGCGCAGTTGCCGCACGGTGCTCGACGACAGGCCACGCGCGTGTGCCGGTTCGCGGCCGTCGAGGCTGAGCGGCACGATCACCGGCTGCCGGAAGGCGCCCGTCATCGCGGTCGCCGTGACCGACGCCATGTTCAGCGGGTTCATCTGGACCTGGCCCTGGCCGATCAGACCGGCCGCGGTGTCCGGGCCGCCGGCGGCCGGGACGGAGCCGTCGAAGGACGGGACACCGGTCTGCCAGTCGAGTCCGATCCCGAAGCGGTCCCGGGCCTCGTTCGTCAGCGAGTCGACCTTCACCTCGTCCGCGAACTTCACGAACGCCGTGTTGCAGGAGCGGGCGAAGCTCTCGGCGAGGGTCGCGTTCTCGTTCGGCTTCATGCCGGTGATGTTCTGGAAGGTCTGGCTCTCGGAGACGGCCGAGGGCGGACAGGGCGCGGGGCCGTTCGCGGTGGTGAGGCCGTTGTCGATGAGGGTGGCCGCGCTGACGATCTTCATGGTGGAGCCGGGAGCGACCTCCCCCAGGAACGCGGCGTTCCAGCCGTCGGTCCGGTTGTTGGCGACCGCCAGCACCTCACCGGTGCTCGGCTTGACGGCCACCACCGACGACTGGTTGTACTTCTGCACCGCCTTCTCCGCGGCCGCCTGCACGTCGGCGCTGAGGGTGGTGGGCACCTTGCCCGCCTTGCCCTCGGCGAGAGTCAGCAGCGGGGTGTCGGCGGTGTCCTGGGTGGCGTGTCTGATCGCCAGCTCGACGCCCGCCGTCCCGCCCGCCTTGCTCCCGTACTTGGCGCGCAGCTGGTCCAGGATCGGCCCCAGGGAGGGGTACTTCTCCTTGGTGAGCACCTTGCCGTCACGGTCCACGGCCTCGATGGTCGGCGCCGCCGACGAGCCCGTGACCAGGGTGTCGTCCATGGACTTCAGCTCGGGGTGGACGACCGACGGCGCCCAGTCCACCAGCGCCTTACCGGTGGTGACGCCCCGTACGACCGTCAGCTCGCTCTTGTAGCCGAGCGGCTTGGACTTCCCTGCGTACGACACCGTCGCCTTGACCGAGAACGGCACGCTGTCGCCCACCGCGGCGCCCGGTGTGATCTTCACGCCGGTGATGTGCGCCGACTGGCCGTAGGAGGCCAGCAGGGGCTCGGCCTTCTCCGCGTTGTCGGTGAGACCGGCGGCCACCGCGGCCTGCCCCTTCTCCCAGGCCGCGAAGAACTCGGCGCTCGTGTCCTTCACCTCGGACCCGCTGGGCGGCCCGGTCTTCACGACCGCCGGATCGCCGCCCCCCGCCCCGTCGCCCCCGCCCCCGTTCAGCGCGTTCACGATGTTGAAGGCCCCGTACCCGGCCCCGCCCACCATCACCGCGAAGACCGAGCCGACTACGGCTGCTTTGGCCCCCTTGCGCATGTTCGCCCTCCCCGTTGTCCCCGTCACTGTCCCCGCGGGGCTTTCTGAACGCGTTCAGAAAGGTCCCCTCGGCCTCACAGTAAGCGGAAAGGGTGGAGCGTGGGGCGAGAGTTGCCGCAATCGTTAGACCCACGTATCCAGCCACATACGTGAACGCCAGTCGTCGATCGGGATGGCCTGCCTGTCACTGTGACGCCTCCGGGGTCCCGCATGTCACGCCGATGAAGGCCGATCGGGCGCACCGTCCGCCTTCGGCCAGGGCTGTGTACGCACCCTTGGTGTCGCTGCACAGCGCGCCGCCCGCTGAACGGGCCGTGTCGCACAAGCGCCACGAGTCGCTGCGGCGCGCCCCTGTGTGCGGATGGGCATGCGGCCGGAGCCGGCGCGGTGCGGTCTTGTCAGGGCGGAACGTTGCCGGTGAGATGGGGCAGGCACAGCATGCGAAGTGGGCGATATCCGGCAAGGGGGAACTGGTGCGAGATCCGTTGTCGGGGGACGGCGCGCGTAATCAGGTGTCGGGCGTGGGTGCGGGTGCTGTACAAGGACGGGACTTCCAAGGCAACACGATCCATCTGCATTCCGGCGGGGCGCAGACGCCGAGGCCTCGTCAGCTGCCGCGTGACGTCTCCTGCTTCACGGGGCGGCGCCGCGATATGTCGGCCCTCGACTCACTGCTTGACGAGTCGACATCGCGGTCCGTCACCATGATTGTCTCCGCTATCGCGGGGGCGGCCGGCGTGGGGAAGACGGCGCTCGCCGTCCACTGGGCGCATCGGGTGAGGGACCGGTTCCCCGATGGGGATCTGTATGTGAATCTTCAGGGATATGGCCCGGGCAGGCCGCTTCTGCCCGGGGACGTGCTCGACGGATTTCTGACTGCCCTGGGTACGGCGCCCGAGCGCATCCCGCGGGAGGTCGAGTCGCGGGCGGCCATGTTCCGCACGCTGGTGGACGGACGGCGGATGCTGATCGTTCTCGACAACGCCAACAGTGCCGAGCAGGTACGCCCCATGCTGCCCGGTTCGCGGGGGCCGCTGGTCGTGATCACAAGCCGTAGTCGGCTGGCCGGACTCGTCGCCCGCGACGACGCGTTCCGAGTCCACCTGGATCTGCTGGCCCCGGATGAGGCAAGCATGCTGCTGGGCAAGATCGTCGGCCCGGACCGCATTGCCGCCGAGTCGGAAGCGGCCATACGCATCGCCCAATTCTGTGCGCACCTTCCACTGGCACTGCGGATCACGGCCGAGTATTTGGCGGCACATCCGCGTAGGCCGCTTGCCGAACTTGCGCAGACTCTCGCCGGCGAGGACAACCGGTTGGATGTCTTGGCTGCCGGCGATGACGAGACGACTGCGGTGCGCAACGTGTTCTCTTGGTCATATCGCGCTCTTCGCCCTGAACTGGCCCGTACTTTCAGACTCTCGGGTCTGCATGCCGGTCCTGATATGTCCATCGACGCCATCGCGGCGCTGACCGGAACGGGTACGGTCGCCACGCGCAGACTTGTTGACGGAGTGGCGGCCGTTCATCTCATTGAAGAACCCGCCGACGGCCGTTATCGATTCCACGACCTGCTACGGGTCTACGCCGGCGAGCGCGCCATCGCGGACGAGTCGGGGGCGGCCCGTAAGGAGGCCGTGGAGCGAGTGCTCCTGTGGTATTTGCACGCCACTTCGGCGGCCAGGACCGTGCTCACGGTCGGCCGGCCCCGGACCCCGCTCATGTTGCCCTCCGAATTCGGCCTCCCACCCGCTTCCGCTCCTGTATTCACAGGTCACAGGGAGGCGTTGGCGTGGTGCGATGCCGAACTGGCCAACATTGAGGCGGCGATAGGGCAAGCCGCAGAGGAAGGTCGCGACGACGTGGCCTGTTGGCTGCCTGTGGTACTTCAGCCGTACTTCCAGCGCCGAAATCCCTTCCGTGCCTGGGTCGCCACTCATACGGCCGGCCTCGACGCCGCCCGGTCGGTGAACGACGCTCAGGCAGAGGCCGAACTGAACCGGGGTATCGGGGGCGCCTACTACTACCAGGGCCGTTTCGAGGAATCGTATGAGCACCAGCGCCGGGCTCTCGACGGCTATCGGGCGCTGGGCTGGGATGGGGAGATCATACTGGTCAACCTGGGGAGCGTCTGCGCCGCTCTGGAACGATACGACGAATCCTTCGTCCATCTCCGCGAGGCATTGGGCCTGTCCCGCAGGACCGGTCACCGCAATGCGGAGGGATTCGCTCTCCAGAGCATGGGGGCAACCTGCCAGCGGCTGAACAGGTTCGAGGAGTCGGTACCCTACTGCAGAGACGCCGCCGAAGTGTTCCGCGAGACGGGTGACCGTTTCGGTTTCGGTATTGCTCTGGCCCGGCTGGCCTATGCCTTCTTACGGCAGCGCAAAATGCCCGAGTCGATCGACTGCTTGAGGCAGGCGCTCGGTAATTCCCGCGACATCGGGGACCATCCTGGCGAGGCGTGGCTCCTTGAGACCCTGGGGACCGCCACGTACGAGATCGGTCAGAAGGAATCGGCACTGGAGAACTGGCGGGACGCGCTCCGTCTCTACGAACGGCTGCTGGACAACGACGGTGCTGCCCGCGTCCGTACGCAGCTCTCCGGTCCTGCGGTCCCGCTGACCACTCCGCTTCCGCGCCTATGAGGCACCCGGTGGCGCGGACGGGGGA
The DNA here is from genome assembly GCF_042737245.1 of Streptomyces sp. NPDC060002. Classification (NCBI taxonomy): domain Bacteria; kingdom Bacillati; phylum Actinomycetota; class Actinomycetes; order Kitasatosporales; family Streptomycetaceae; genus Streptomyces; species Streptomyces sp. NPDC060002. The sequence continues at coordinate 34,812 of NZ_JBHWUW010000045.1, read as the reverse complement.
ACAGGAGGGTGAGAAGGGTCGGATCCAGTGACGAACGAGTTCCCGGAGAAGTTCCTGCCTTGCAGCACTGGCCCGTGAAAGGTGCCTCCGCTGATGGCGTTGTGCGTGCCACCGGCACCCGCATCCACGAGCTTCGCCTGCTCATGCCATCGCTGTAGCGCCAGGTGGAAGTCTGTGTCCACGGCCGCCCGTACTGCCAGCACGGTACTGAGTGCCTGGGCGTGGGCCAGATCGCCCGGCGTTCGAACCAGTCGCGCCAGTTCGGCTTCACCCGAGCTCACTGCCGGAGCACCAGAGTCCTCGGCTCGTCGGAACGGACGCCGCACCAGCGAGCCGAGGCCGGCCCACGCTTGCCGACCGACTTCCCCGCCGGCGCCACCCGCCAACGCCGCGAGCAATCCCACCGACACCGGATCCACGCTGCACCACCTCTCTTATCTGTGCATTCACCACAAGTGGACCACCCCAGTGAGGAGGGCATGGCCCAGTCCGGTCATCTGTCGGCCGAAGGGGTCGCGAGGGCGGGTGCGATGGAGTTGTGCGCCGCAGTCTGCGGTGGCCACGAACCCGGGCCGCCTCCGGGGCCCCTGAGGAGGCCCGGAGAGGCCGTCAACGGCCGACGATGACCACGACGACTGAATGCCAGTCGTGGTCATCGTGGTGTGTCAGCCCAGCTAGACCCACGTATCGAGCCACATTCGCGAGCGCCAGTCGTCGATCGGGATGGCCTGGCCGGTGTACAGGGGCCAGAAGTAGACGAAGTTCCAGGCGATGAGGAGGACGAGGACGCCCGCGCCGGTGGCGCCTGCCACGCGGCGGGTGTCGGTGGAGCCCGGTGGGCCGACGAGCGCGCCGATCATCATCGCCACCGCCAGGCACAGGAAGGGCAGGAAGACGACGGCGTAGAAGAGGAAGATCGTGCGTTCCTGGTACATGAACCACGGCAGGTAGCCGGCCGCGATGCCGCAGACGATCGCGCCGGCCCGCCAGTCGCGGCGGAAGAGCCAGCGCCACAGGACGTAGGCGAGCGCGAAGCAGGCCGCCCACCACAGCAGCGGGGTGCCGATCGCGAGGACCTCGCGGGCGCACTTCTCGCCCGCGTCGGTCGGGCAGCCGTCCGCGCCGGGGGCGGGGGACTCGTAGAAGTACGAGACCGGGCGGCCGAGGACGAGCCAGCTCCACGGGTTCGACTGGTACGTGTGCGGCGAGGTGAGGTGGGTGTGGAACTCGTAGACCTCGTGCTCGTAGTGCCACAGGCTGCGCCACCAGTCGGGGAACAGCCAGGTCCAGTCGCCGCCCTTGCCGTCGGTGGCGGCCCAGTTGCGGTAGTAGCCGCCCTTGCCGTCGGCGGCGGACAGGATCCAGCCGGTCCACGACACCAGGTAGGTGGCCAGCGCGACCGGGACCGTGGCCAGGAACGCGAAGCCCGTGTCGCGCTTCAGCACCGCCAGGTACGGGCGGCGGGCGCCCGCCACCTTGCGGGAGCCGACGTCCCACAACACCGCCATCAGGCAGAACGCGACCAGGATGTAGAGGCCGTTCCACTTCGTGCCGATGGCCAGGCCCAGCATCAGGCCCGCCCCCCAGCGCCACGGGCGCAGGCCCAGGCGGGTGGTCTCCGCGATGTGCGGGTCGGGGCGGTAGCGGCCGTCCACGTCGGGTGGGAGCGCGGCGGCGAGTTTCTCGCGTGCCTTGTCCCGGTCGACCACCAGGCAGCCGAACGCCGCCAGTACGAAGAACATCAGCACGCCGTCGAGCAGCGAGGTGCGGCTCATCACGAAGGCGAGCCCGTCGACCGCCATCAGGGCGCCCGCCAGACAGCCCAGGAAGGTGGAGCGGAAGATCCGGCGGCCGATCCGGCACAGCAGCAGGACACTGAGCGTGCCGAGCACCGCCGTCATGAACCGCCAGCCGAACGGGTCGAACCCGAAGAGCAGTTCGCCCAGCCCGATCACGTACTTGCCGACCGGCGGATGCACGACGTAGGCCGCGTCCGCCGGGATCGTGACGTGCCCGCCGGAGGAGAGGATGACGTCGTTGGCGTTCTTGTCCCAGTTGACCTCGAACCCGCGGTGGACGACCGCCCACGCGTCCTTGGCGTAGTACGTCTCGTCGAATATCACCGCCTTGGGGCTGCCCAGGTGCCAGAAGCGGAGCACGCCCGCCAGCAGCGTGACCAGCAGCGGACCGCCCCAGGACGACCAGCGCCCGATCCGGTCAGCCCACACGGGCGGAAGGCCCAGCGCCTGCCACAACCGGGGGCTGGGCTGCGCGAACGGCGGCACCAGCCGCTCCCGGACGTCGGCGGAGGGCTCCGCCGTGTATCCGAAACGGCGCAGCCGTTGCTGCCACGACGGCCGCTGATCGGGCGGCGTCCGGCCCTGCCGGTAGTCCGTGGAGTCCATGGAGGACGCGGTACTGGTCACCGCGCCATCGTAGGGAACAGGTCTGTGTGAGTCCCGTGCATGGGCCCTAACCGGCCTGGTCGATCGAGTGGGGCCCGGCCCTGCGAGGATGGAAACGTGACAGCTACGCCCGGAATCCTCGTTCTTGCCGGTACTCCCATCGGTGACGTGTCCGACGCCCCGCCCCGGCTCGCCGAGGAGCTGGCCGGCGCCGACGTGATCGCCGCCGAGGACACGCGCCGGCTGCGGCGGCTGACCCAGGCGCTCGGGGTGACGCCCAAGGGGCGTGTCGTCTCCTACTTCGAGGGCAACGAGTCCGCCCGTACCCCTGAGCTGGTCGTGGAGCTGGTGGGCGGCGCGCGGGTGCTGCTCGTCACCGACGCCGGGATGCCGTCGGTCTCCGACCCCGGGTACCGGCTGGTCGCCGCGGCCGTGGAGCAGGACATCCGGGTCACCGCCGTCCCCGGGCCGTCCGCGGTGCTCACCGCGCTGGCCCTGTCCGGGCTGCCCGTCGACCGGTTCTGCTTCGAGGGGTTCCTGCCGAGGAAGGCGGGGGAGCGGCTGTCCCGGCTGCGGGAGGTCGCGCAGGAACGCCGGACCCTCGTGTACTTCGAGGCCCCGCACCGGCTCGACGACACCCTCGCCGCGATGGCCGAGGTGTTCGGCGCGGACCGGCGGGCCGCCGTGTGCCGGGAGCTGACGAAGACGTACGAAGAGGTGAAGCGCGGTCCGCTCGGCGAGCTGGCGGAGTGGGCGGCCGAGGGCGTGCGGGGCGAGATCACCGTCGTCGTCACCGGGGCGCCCGAGCGCGGGCCCGAGGAGTTCGACGCGGCGGAGCTGGTGCGGCGGGTGCGGGTGCGCGAGGAGGCGGGCGAGCGCCGTAAGGAGGCCATCGTGGCGGTGGCGGCGGAGGTGGGGCTGCCGAAGCGGGAGGTGTTCGACGCGGTGGTGGCGGCGAAGAACGCCGGGGAACTGTGACCGCCGTCAGCGCAAAGCCGTGGCGGTGCGGCGGTGCGGCGGTGTGACGGTGTGGCGGTGCGGCGGTGTGACGGTGTGACGGTGGGGCGGTGGGACGGTTGTTGCTCGGGTGTTGTGAAGGGACTCACACCCCCTCTGAGCAGGGCGCATGTCGTCTGAGCGTGCGCCCCATGCGCGGGCAAAGGGCACCGGGCGTTGTGGCAAGGGACGCCCAAATCGGCTTCAACAGTGCACAGGTCGAGTGCATTCGCTCCGGGTGAGGCGTCCACTGGATGACGGGACTCGACCCGTCCCACCGGCGGACCACAGGAGCGGTCATGAGTGAGATCACAGGGCAGACCGGCCTCCGCGGCGGCGCGAGCGCCGTCGTCAACGAGTCGTACTCCTTCGCCTGCATGCGTTGTGGGCACGGCTGGGAGCAGGCCTTCGAGATAGAGCACCACACCGACGCCGACGGTCACGAGTTCGTCCTCTACGTGGCGAACGGGCGGGTCGTGCCGTCGCCGCTCAGTCGCCCCGCGTGCCAGAACTGCGACGGGCACGTCGTGCGCATCATGCGGGCGGGGCAGGTGTCGTCGGTGCTCAGCGCGGCCCGTCCGCACAAGGCGTCCCCGGCGGGACCGGTCCGGGCGCCGGTCGCGGCGGCCGGGGAGCCGTCCGACCCGCAGTCCGACCCGCAGTCCGAGGTGCCGCAGCAGCACCACTGGCACCTGTCCGACCTTCTGCACCCGTTCCGCAAGGCGAGCTAGCCGGCCGGACAGGGAGGGCGTGCCCCTTCCGTAGGATCGGGGCATGCCTTCGAACGCCGACAAGAGCGCCGCGCCGCCGCTTCCGGCCCCCCTCGGGGTGCCGGTCGCCGACTCCCACACCCACCTCGACATGCAGTCGGGCACGGTGGAGGAGGCCCTCGCGAAAGCCGCGTCGGTCGGTGTGACGACGGTCGTCCAGGTCGGCTGCGACGTACGGGGTTCCCGGTGGGCGGCCGAGACGGCGGCGGCCCACGGCAGTGTCCACGCCGCGGTCGCCCTGCATCCGAACGAGGCGCCGCGCATCGTGCACGGGGACCCCGACGGATGGTCCCGCCAGGGCGCGCGGACGCCGGGCGGCGCGCAGGCGCTCGACGAGGCGCTCGCCGAGATCGACCGCCTGGCCGCGCTCGCGCACGTCAAGGGCGTCGGCGAGACGGGACTCGACTACTTCCGCACCGGCCCCGAGGGCAAGGAAGCCCAGGAGAGCTCCTTCCGCGCCCACATCGAGATGGCCAAGCGGCACGGCAAGGCCCTGGTCATCCACGACCGCGACGCCCACGCCGACGTCCTGCGCGTCCTGAAGGAGGAGGGCGCCCCCGAGCGCACCGTCTTCCACTGCTACTCCGGCGACGCCGAGATGGCCGGGATCTGCGCCCGCGCCGGATACTTCATGTCCTTCGCCGGCAACGTCACCTTCAAGAACGCCCAGCAGCTCCGGGACGCCGTCGCCGTGGCCCCGCTGGAGCTGCTCCTGGTGGAGACCGACGCCCCCTTCCTGACCCCGGCGCCCTACCGCGGACGGCCCAACGCCCCGTATCTGGTCCCGGTCACGGTGCGCGCCATGGCCGCCGTACGGAACATCGACGAGGACACCCTGGCCACCGCCCTCGGCGCGAACACCGCACGCGCGTTCGACTACTGAGCGCATCCGGCACCCGTCGAACACAACTCTCGGTAGCCGTGCCACTTTGGAGAGTGACCGTCGCTCCGCTAGGTTCTGGGGGCCCGATCCGGACCCCTCCCCTGGAGTGTCGGCGTGAGCAACTCGCAGTACTTCGAGTACGAGCCGTACGGCGGTGGCGGGTCGTACGCCGACCTGCACAACGCCGAGACGATCGCGTACGGCGTGTACGCGGCGCCCGGGACGTACGACGACACGTACCGGCCCGCGTACGAGGCGTACGAGGCACCGCCCGAGCCTCCGGCGACCCTCCAGCTCCCCGAGCCGGTCCCGTTCGCCGAGCCGGTCCCGTTCGCCGGGGCCAGTCCCTACGCCGAGACGGTTCAGCTCGCCGGGGCCGCCCAGTACGCCGAGACCGTTCAGCTCGCCGGAGCCGCCCAGTACGCCGAGACGGTCCAGCTCACCGGCCCGGTGCTTCCCCAGCAGTCGCCGCTGCCGCGGCAGGACGCGGGACAGGACGCGGGGCGGGATGCGGGGCGGGCGGCGCGTCGGCGCAGGACGCGCTTCGCGGAGCGCCCGGAGTCCACGATCCGCCGGCTGGTCCCGCAGGCACTCGTCGTGGCCTTTCTGGCCGGCGGCACCACCGCCTTCGTCGCCGAGGACAAGGCGGTCGAGCTGACCGTGGACGGCAAGCCGCGCACGCTGCACACCTTCGCCGACGACGTGACCGAACTCCTCGCGGAGGAAGGCGTGCGGGTGGGCGCGCACGACGTGGTGGCGCCCGCCCCCGGTACCGCCCTCACCAGCGGCGAGGAGATCGCGGTGCAGTACGGGCGGCCCGTCCGGCTCACCCTGGACGGACACCGGCAGGAGGTGTGGACGACGGCGCACACCGTGCAGGAGGCGCTCCAGCAGCTCGGGGTGCGCGCGGAGGGCGCGTACATGTCCGTCCCGCGTTCCCAGCCGATCGGACGCGCGGGGCTCGCGCTGGACGTACGCACCGAACGCTCGGTCACGGTCATGGCCGACGGCCGGGCCCGCACCATCCGCACCAACGCGGCGACCGTGGGCGAGGCGGTGGCCGCGGCCGGGATCACCCTGCGCGGCCAGGACACCACGTCCGTCGCGTCCGGCAGCTTCCCGCGCGACGGGCAGACCGTCACCGTGCTGCGGATCACCGGCACCAAGGAGGTGCGGGAGGAGGCGATCCCGTACGACGTGCGCCGCACCGACGACTCCTCGCTGTTCAAGGGCACGGAGGTGGTGGAGCGGGCCGGACGGCCCGGCCTGCGCCGGATCACGTACTCCCTGCGCACCGTCAACGGCGTACGGCAGACACCGCGGCGGATCCGCGACGAGCTCGTGCGCGAACCGCGCGACCAGGTGGTGAAGGTCGGGACGAAGCCGCTGCCGGCGTCCGTGCGCGGCGCCGACGGCCTGGACTGGCGGAGCCTCGCGGTCTGCGAGTCGGGCGGCCGGCCGAACGCCGTCGACCCCTCGGGCACGTACGGCGGGCTGTACCAGTTCGACACCCGCACCTGGCAGAGCCTCGGCGGCAGCGGACGGCCCCAGGACGCCCCGGCGGCGGAACAGACGCTCCGCGCGAAGAAACTGTACGTGCGACGCGGGGCGAGTCCCTGGCCGCACTGCGGGACGCGGCTGCACGGATGAGAGGTGCGGCGGCGGACGGTGTCCGTGCGCCCCCGTACCCTTGTCCCGTGAGCACCAGCCCCGCCCCCGACGCCCTCCTGGGCCCCGCCGACATCCGTGAGCTGGCGGCGGTCCTCGGCGTGCGGCCCACCAAACAGCGCGGTCAGAACTTCGTGATCGACGCGAACACGGTCCGCCGTATCGTCCGCACCGCGGAGGTCCGGCCCGACGACGTGGTCGTCGAGGTCGGCCCCGGGCTCGGCTCCCTCACCCTGGCGCTGCTGGAGACCGCCGACCGGGTCACCGCCGTCGAGATCGACGACGTCCTGGCCGGCGCGCTGCCCGCGACGATCGCGGCGCGCATGCCCGAGCGCGCGGAGCGCTTCGCGCTGGTGCACTGCGACGCGATGCGGGTGACCGAACTGCCCGGCCCCGCCCCGACCGCGCTGGTCGCGAACCTGCCGTACAACGTGGCCGTGCCCGTGCTGCTGCACATGCTGGAGACCTTCCCGAGCATCGAGCGCACCCTCGTCATGGTCCAGTCGGAGGTCGCCGACCGGCTCGCCGCCGGGCCCGGCTCGAAGGTGTACGGCGTGCCGTCCGTCAAGGCCAACTGGTACGCCGAGGTCAAGCGGGCCGGCGCCATCGGGCGCAAGGTCTTCTGGCCCGCGCCGAACGTGGACAGCGGGCTGGTGTCGCTGGTGCGGCGGACCGAGCCGATCAGGACCACGGCGTCGCGGCGCGAGGTCTTCGCCGTCGTCGACGCGGCGTTCGCCCAGCGGCGCAAGACCCTGCGGGCCGCGCTCGCCGGATGGGCGGGCTCCGCGGCGCGGGCGGAGGAGGCCCTCGTGGCGGCCGGCGTCTCGCCGCAGGCGCGCGGCGAGGCCCTCACGGTCGAGGAGTTCGCCCGCATCGCCGAGGCCGCGCCGGACCGGGAGACACCCGCCGGATCCCCGGCCTCCCTCGCCTCCCCGGCCTCCCTCGGATCCCCGAAGCGGAAGGACTCCGAGTGAGCGTCACCGTGCGGGTGCCCGCCAAGGTCAACGTGCAGCTCGCGGTGGGCGCCGCCCGCGCGGACGGCTTCCACGACCTGGCGAACGTCTTCCTCGCGGTCGGCCTCTACGACCAGGTCACGGTGGCCCCGGCCGACGCGCTCCGCGTCACCTGCGAGGGCCCGGACGCCGGCCAGGTCCCCCTGGACCGTACGAACCTGGCGGCGCGGGCCGCGATCACGCTGGCCGAGCGGTACGGCCGTGCGCCCGACGTGCATCTCCACATCGCCAAGGACATCCCCGTCGCCGGGGGCATGGCGGGCGGCAGCGCGGACGGCGCGGGCGCGCTGCTGGCCTGCGACGCGCTGTGGGGCACCGGCGCCACGCGTGACGAACTCCTCGAGATCTGCGCAGAGTTGGGCAGCGATGTGCCGTTCAGCCTGGTCGGCGGGGCGGCCCTCGGTACCGGGCGCGGCGAGAAGCTGACGCCGCTGGAGGTCGGCGGCACGTTCCACTGGGTGTTCGCGATGGCCGAGCGGGGGCTGTCGACCCCGTCGGTGTTCCGGGAGTTCGACCGGCTGGCGGAGGGCCGGGACCTCCCCGAGCCGGTGGCCTCCCGGCACCTCCTCGACGCCCTGGCCGAGGGCGACCCGGACGCCCTCGCGGCCACCGTCTCCAACGACCTCCAGCCGGCCGCGCTGTCGCTCTTCCCCGAACTCGCCGACAGCCTCGCCGCGGGCCACGCGGCCGGCGCCCTCGCCACGCTCGTCTCGGGCTCGGGCCCGACCACCGCGTTCCTCGCCCGCGACACCGCCGCCGCGGAGAAGATCGCGGAGGCGCTGCGCACGTCGGGCACCTGCAGGAGCGTGCGGGTGGCGGCGGGACCGGCGCCGGGCGCGACGGTCGTGGGGGACCGGCCTTGACGCGGCCGCCCCGGTCGTCGGTCGCCAGGTCCCGGCCGTAATTCGGCTGCCCCGGGCGCCCCGCGCCCTCTAGGCTCCCTCGGCCGGTCGCATCGCGAGACCGGCAGGGGGAGGTATGCGCATGGGGTCGACGGAACTCGTCGCGGCCGTTCGGCGGGGTGACGCCGACGCGGTTCGGGAGCTGCTGGAGGGCGGGGCGGATCCGAACGCCCGCGACCCGGCCGACGGCGTTCCCCCGCTCTGCGTGGCCGTGGCGGCCTACGACGAACCGGTCGCCGGGGAGCTGATCAGGGCCGGCGCCGACCCGCTGCGGTCGCCGGGCGGGGCGCCGGGAGGGGATCCCGGGTTGCCCGGCGGCGACACCGCGCTGACCCGGGCGGTGGACGGCGGCTGCTCGTGGATGGTCACCGCGCTGCTCCCCGACCTCGTGCACCTCGACGCCGACGCGCGGGCCGACCTGCTGGCACGCGCGCGGTACTGGGCCGAGGCAGACCTCGAGACCGAGCTGCGGCGCAGGGCCGGAGCGGCCGGGCCGCTCGAACGGGGCACGGTGCGGGTCGATCCCTGGTACGCCCACCACGAGCGGTACTCGCTCGGCGGGCAGACCGTGTGGGACGGTCATCCGGGCGTCCTCACCGTGCTGGAGGAGCGCTTCCGGATCCGTACGTCGTTCGACGAGCTGCTCGCGCGGGCGCTCACCCGCCCGGACCGGGACCACAACGTCTGGTCCGACTCCGTCTGTCTCCTCGCCGGCCGGCTGGACGAGGAGACCTGGGGCGCCGCCCAGGCGCTGAGCGCGCATCCCGACCGACTGCACCGACTCTTCGCCGCGGACGTGCTGCGGTGCCTCGTCATCGGGTTCGGCGGCCTGTTCTCGCGGCCGGGATCCGTGGTCTACAAACTCGCGCCCGAGGTGTTCCTGCCCTGGGCCCTGGAGGAACCGGACCCCGAGGTGCTCGCCCTGGTGCTGTCCGGGCTGAGCGAGGAGGGCGACTCGGCCGGGAACGGGGAGATCATCGAGCCCGTCGGTCTGTCCTACGCCGGGCATCCCGACCCGCGGGTACGCCTGGAGGTGCCCGACACCCTGAGCCGGGAACCCGCGCGTGCGCGCGTGCCGCGCGAGAAGCTCGACGTCCTGTACACGCTGGCGCGCGACCCCGACCCCCGGGTGCGCGAGCGGGCGGCCCGCTGGCTGGCGCACTGCCCCGCCGAGGCGCCCGGCATCACCGACGTGCTCGCCGGACTCCTCGGCGACGAGCTGCGGGACACCCGGGTGCACGCCGCCTACGGGCTCGCGCAGCGCGACGACCCGCGCTGTGTGGCCGCCGAGCGCGGGCTGCGGCCCCTCGACGTCGACGGCGGGCCGGACGACGGCCTCCTGCGGGCGATGTGGCGCTACGAGGAGCGCCACCCGGAGGCCCGCGGACCGAGGCTTTCCGAACCGAAGGTCTCCGAACCGGGGGTCTCCGAACCGGGGGTCTCCGAACCGGGGGTCTCCGAACCGAAGGCCTCCGATCCGGGGGTCTCCGATCCGGGGGTCTGTGAACCGGGGGTCTGTGAACCAGGGGTCTGCGAACCGAGGGTCGCCGAGCCGGAGTGACGGTCCCGTCCGGTCTGACGCGCTCACGTCCGTCTCCGGGCCGCCCGGCCCGCCCGCCTTCGCCCGCCCCGGCGTACGCGAGGCGGTGTCCGCCCGGCGTGTGCAACCGTTCGTCGCTCGGCGGGAGGCAGCTTCCGTTCGCCGACATCCGGGGGGCGTGAGCGGCTCGCGCACGCGCCGCTCGTGGGCGGCGCGCACGACGATCGCGCGCTCTGCCGGAAGCCGCTGACGCCCTCGGGGCCGCGAAACAAGCCGGGCACCCGAGCGCGTCCGCCGCGCCGACTACCCTGGAGGGTCGAGCATCCCCCGTGGCAGGAGAGAAATGGCCGTCAATCTGGTCAATGTCGAGAACGTCAGCAAGGTGTACGGGACCCGTGCCCTCCTCGACGGAATCTCGCTCGGCGTGTCCGAAGGGGACCGGATCGGCGTCGTCGGCCGCAACGGCGACGGAAAGACCACGCTGATCCGCATGCTCGCCAAGCTGGAGGAGACGGACTCCGGCCGGGTCACGCACTCCGGCGGGGTACGCCTGGGCGTGCTCACCCAGCACGACTCGCTCGACTCGGCCGCGACCGTACGGCACGAGGTCATCCGGGACATGGCCGACCACGAGTGGGCCGGCAACGCCAAGGTCCGCGACGTGCTCACCGGGCTCTTCGGTGGGCTCGACCTGCCCGGGTTCCCGCAGGGCCTGGACACCGTCATCGGTCCGCTCTCCGGCGGTGAGCGCCGCCGGATCGCGCTCGCCAAGCTGCTGATCGAGGAACAGGACCTGATCGTCCTGGACGAGCCGACCAACCACCTCGACGTCGAGGGCATCTCCTGGCTGGCCCGGCATCTGCGCGAGCGCCGCTCCGCGCTCGTCTGCGTCACCCACGACCGCTGGTTCCTCGACCAGGTCTGCACGCGCATGTGGGACGTGCAGCGCGGCGACGTGCACGAGTACGAGGGCGGCTACTCCGACTACGTCTTCGCGCGCGCGGAGCGTGAGCGCATCGCCGCGACCGAGGAGGTCAAGCGGCAGAACCTGGTCCGCAAGGAGCTCGCCTGGCTGCGCCGCGGCGCGCCCGCGCGGACGTCCAAGCCGCGGTTCCGCGTCGAGGCCGCCAACGAGCTCATCAAGGACGTGCCGCCGCCCCGCGACAGCAGCGAGCTGATGAAGTTCGCGTCCTCGCGCCTCGGCAGGACGGTCTTCGACCTGGAGGACATCACCGTCCAGGCCGGTCCCAAGGTGCTGCTCAAGCACATCACCTGGCACCTCGGCCCCGGTGACCGCATCGGCCTGGTCGGCGTCAACGGCGCCGGCAAGACCTCCCTGCTGCGGGCCCTGGCCGAGGCCGCCCGCAGCGAGGGCGAGGTGCAGCCCGCGGCCGGCCGGGTCGTCGTCGGCAAGACGGTCAAGCTCGCCTACCTCTCCCAGGAGGTCGCCGAGCTCGATCCCGGTCTGCGGGTCCTGGAGGCCGTCCAGCAGGTGCGTGAGCGCGTCGACCTGGGCAAGGGGCGCGAGCTGACCGCCGGGCAGCTCTGCGAGACGTTCGGCTTCAACAAGGACAAGCAGTGGACGCCGGTCGGGGACCTGTCGGGCGGTGAGCGCCGCCGCCTGCAGATCCTGCGCCTCCTCATGGACGAGCCGAACGTCCTCTTCCTCGACGAGCCCACCAACGACCTCGACATCGAGACCCTCACCCAGCTCGAGGACCTCCTCGACGGCTGGCCCGGCTCGATGATCGTCATCTCCCACGACCGTTTCTTCGTCGAGCGGACCACGGACCGGGTCTTCGCGCTCCTCGGCGACGCGGCCCTGCGGATGCTCCCGCGCGGCATCGACGAGTACATCGAGCGCCGGCAGCGCATGGAGGAGACCGCGGCGGCCTCGGCTCCGGCGGCCGTCGCGAAGCCCGTGGCCGAGAAGAGCGCCGCCGACCAGCGCGCCGCCAAGAAGGAACTCCAGAAGATCGAGCGGCAGTTGGACAAGGTTTCCGAGAAGGAGTCCAAGCTGCACGCCCAGATCGCCGACAACGCCACCGACTTCGAGAAGGTCGCCGAACTCGACGCCGGGCTGCGGGGACTGGTGGGCGAGCGCGAGGAACTGGAGCTGCGGTGGCTGGAACTCGCCGAGGACGCGTGAAGGGTGCGTGAAGGCGCATAACGACGGCATCACGGGCCGGTCCTCCCTTGGGAACAGGGCTGGATCGGCCCCGGGAGCCGTCCGTCACGGGTGATAGAAAGAGCCGTCTGAGAACTTTCTGAAGACGGCTCCGGGCGGGTCACTGACCTGGGGGCGTGGCTAAAAACCAGTGACATAGGGGGAACACGCTGATGGCTCAGCCGCCCAATCAGCCGCCGCAGCAGGGTGGTTTCGGAGCACCGCAGGACCAGCCGCAACAGCCACAGGCACCACAGGCGCCGCAGCCGCCACAGGGGGGTTTCGGCGCGCCCCGGATACCGCCGCAGCCGCCCCAGGGCCCGCCCGCCCAGCCGCCGCAGCCGGGTTACGGCTATCCGCAGCAACAGCCGCAGCAGCCCGGCCCGTACGGCCAGCCGCCGCTGCCCGGTCCCTACGGTCAGCCGCCGCAGCCGGGCTCGTACGCTCAGCCGGGCCCCTACGCCCAGCAGGGGCCGTACGGTCAGCCGAGCGGACCCTACGGTCAGCAGCCCGGTTACGGCTATCCGCAGCCGCCCCAGTTCCCCGGCGCGCCCGGCGCTACCGGTACCCCGCCCGGTGGGCGCAACCCCTTCAAGGGGCGGCCCGCGCTGGTGGTCGGGGCCGCGGTGGCGGCGCTGCTGGTGATCGGCGGGACGGTGTTCGCGGTCACGAACGGCGACGACGAGGGCGGCAAGAAGCCGGTCGCCGGACCGAGCGACGACGGCAAGGCCACGTCGAGCGGCGCACCGGCGAACCCCGGTGACGGCAGCGGCGACGGCGGTGCGGACACCGAGGACTTCAACGCGGACCGCAAGGCCGGCGAGGCGAAGGTGCTCTGGTATAAGGAGGCGCCCGACGCGCCCGCCTCCGGCGCCGACGCACCCGGCATGTGGATCACCTCCAAGACGGCCGTGAAGGCGGCGTACAAGGAGGTCGTCGCGTACAACGTCGGCGACGGCAAGCCCACCTGGGACACCATCGCCCTGCCGCAGAAGATCTGCGCGGTCACCCCGCAGAAGACGGCGGACGACAAGGTCGTCGTGGCGTACATGAGCGGCACCAGCGACCGCGCCAAGTGCAACCAGCTCCAGCAGATCGACCTCGGCACCGGCGCCAGGGGCTGGAAGGGCGTGGTCGCGGACGGCGCGCTGTTCGACAGCGCCATCAGCATCGAGCTGTCGCTGGCCGGCAACACCCTGATGGTGGGCCGCTCGCAGTCCGGCACGGCGTACGACGTCCGCACCGGCAAGAAGCTGTACGACAAGCAGAAGTACGGCGACGCCTGCTTCCCGACGGCGTTCGCGGGCGGGACCCGGCTGATCGCGGTGGCGTCCTGCGACGCGACCGAGGCCAACGAGCACGACGAGATCCAGGAACTGGACCCGGCGACCGGCAAGGCCAAGTGGACCCAGAAGTTCGACAAGGGCTGGTCGGTCGCGAAGACGTACTCGGTCGACCCGTTGGTGGTCTACAGCACCAACGAGGACAAGAACACCTGGAACATCGCCACGTTCAGGCCGGACGGCTCCTACCGCTCGCAGGTCGGCTTCGACGAGGACTTCGCGCCCGAGTGCGACTCCGGCTTCCTGCAGCGCAACCTCACGGGCTGCACGGGCACGGCCTCCGACGCGAACACGCTCTACCTGCCGACCGAGTCGAGCAGCGGCCCCAACGAGATCGTGGCGATCGACCTCTCCACCGGCAAGGAGAAGTGGCGGGTGAAGTCCCCGACCGAGGAGGCGATGCTGCCGGTGAAGGCCGAGGGCGGCAACCTCGTCGCGTACGTCGAGCCGTCGTACGACGCGGCCGGCCGGGTGGTGGGCATCCCGACAGCCGGGTCCGCCCACACGCCGACGACGCTGATGCAGCTTCCCGAGAGCACGGCCGAGATCGAGGACGGCTTCTACTCGCGCGACCTCGCCTGGGTCGGCGGGCGCCTCTACCTCTCCTCCACCCGGCTGACGGGCAACGACGACACGAAGGAGAAGCTGATGCTCGCCTACGGCAAGTGAGGCGACCCACCGCCTTCCCCGCCCCGTCGACGTCCCCGCCCCGTCCGCCCGAGCTTTCCGAGCGTTCTCCCGAGGTATCCACACCATGACCCAGCCGCCGCCCCCACCGCCGAACCAGCCCTCGCAGCAGCCGCAGCAGGGCGGTTTCGGCCCGCCCGAGCCGCCGCAGGACACGCCTCCGCAGGACGCCGTGCCCAAGGAGGCGGCACCGCGGGACGCCGCGCCGCAGCCTCCCGCCCCCAGTCTGGCGAAGGCCCCGCAGCCGGGCTACGGCTACCCGCAGGCACCCCAGCCGGGCCAGGCACCCCAGCCGGGCCAGGCACCGCAGGCGCCCCCGACCCCGGCGGCTCAGCCTCCCCAGGCTCCCCAGCCTCCGCAGACGCCTCCGCCCCCGGCCCCGTCCGGGCCGCCCCCGCAGCAGCCCCAGCCGGGGTACGGCTACCCGCAGGCGCCGGGCGGGCCGACGCCCCCGGCCGCCAACCCCGGTTACGGCTATCCGGCCCAGCCGGGCGCGCCCGCGCCCTCCGCGTACGGTCAGCCCGCGCCGCCCGGCCCCTACGGTCAGCCGACGCCCCCGTACGGCCAGCAGCCCGGTTACGGCTACCCGGGTCAGCCGGGGCAGCCGGGCTATCCGGCCGCTCAGGCGGGTTACGGCTACCCGGGGCAGCCCACCATGCCCATGCACTCGCAGGCCGGCGGCCCCGGACAGGGACCGGGCGCCGGCGCCGGCAAGAAGTTCAACGCGCAGGTGGCGATCATCATCGGGGCGGTCGTCGCGATCGCGCTGATCGTCGGCGGCGGCGTCTGGTACTCGAAGTCGAGCGACAGCGGCAAGAAGGAGGAGGCGGACACCGCGGGCCCGACCGGCGGCGGGGGTGACACCGGTGGCACGGGAGGCACCGGCGGCACGTCCTCCGGCGGCACGGAGAAGGTGCCGGCCGACCCTGCCTCGGACGTCCTCTTCAAGGTCCCGATGCCCGTGGTCAAGAAGGACGACAGCGTCGGCGTCAAGGGCTCCTGGCTGACCGACAAGGCGTACGTGAAGACGGGCGTCAACGAGGTCGCCGGCTACGACCTGGACAAGGGCACCAAGCTCTGGTCGGTCCCGCTGCCCGGCCCGGTGTGCGAGGCCAGCAGGTTCGCCACCGACGACTACCGCACGGCGGTCACCTTCCAGGCGAGCGCCACCGACACGGCCGCCTGCGACCAGGTCGCGGCGATAGACCTCGCCGCGGGCAAGCAGCTGTGGAAGAAGACCGTCAACTCCGGTGACTACCCGATCAGTTTCAACAACGTCACGGTCAGCGGGAACACGGTCGCCCTCGGCAGCACCAACGGCGGCGCCGCCTTCGACATCGACTCCGGCAAGGTGCTGTGGTCGCCGAAGCCCGCGGACACCTGCTACGACGCCGGCTACGGCGGCGGCCCGAAGCTGGTGGCGGTCCGCAAGTGCGGCGCGTACGACAACCCCGAGCTGCACATCCAGACCATCGACCCGGTGTCCGGCAAGGTGATCTCCGAGTACAAGCTGGCCACGGGCATCGAATACGCGTCCGTCGTGTCCAGCGACCCGCTGGTGGTGGCCGCCGACGTCGGTGACAGCGCCGGTGACGGCAGTGGCATCTCGGACTTCTTCTCCATCGACAACAAGACCGGCAAGCTGCGCACCCGCATCTCGGTCCCGGGCGACCAGTACGCGGCCGACTGCGAGGGCATCACCAGGATCGAGGCCTGCACGGGCCTGGCCGTCGGCAACGACCGGATCTACGTCCCGACCGAGGAGCACGACGGCACCGGCGACTACAGCCGGACCAACGAGGTCATCGCCTTCGACCTGACCACCGGCAAGCAGACCGGCCAGCGCGCGGACGCCGGCGACGGCTACACGATCTACCCGCTGCGCATGGACGGCAGCAACCTGATCGCCTACAAGCGGCCGCCGTACGACAAGGGCGGCCAGGTCGTCAGCATCGCCGGAGGCTCCTTCAAGGAGACCAAGCTGCTGGAGAACCCGGCCACGGACGCGGTGCACGACCTGGAGACCAGCATGTCCCCGGAGTACTCCGAGGTCCTCTTCTCCCAGGGACGCCTGTTCATGTCCGAGGTGTACGCCGACGACGGCTCGCTCTCGAGCGGTGATCCGCAGTACCTCGCGGTCGCCTTCGGTGCGGGCAGCTGATCGTCTTAATCGCCGTGACGGCCCCGTCCCTGTTCAGGGGCGGGGCCGTTCACTTATCGCTCATGACCCTCGAATGTGAGGAATTTCGGCGATCCGGGGCACTTCTCACCAGTAGGGGGAGCGCGACGTCGAACAAGCGTGTAGCTTCCGGGGGCATGAAGAACGGGGTGCCGGGGGGCACCCTTTGTTGGTCCGCGAGGGTCCGTGTGAGTCCGTGTGGGCATCCATGGGGGGACTGGGGGGTTGCTCGTTGGGAGTGCGGCTGATGGTGGTCGACGACCACCGACTGCTCGCCGAGGCACTGGCCTCGGCGCTCAAACTGCGGGGGCACCGGGTGCTCGCCGCGGCGGCACCGGCCGCGGGCGCGGCGGAGCTGGTGATCACCCGCGCCCCGGAGGTGTGTCTGCTGGGTACGGCGGTCCCGGCCGAGCCGGGCATCTTCGACCCGGTGGTCCGCATCAAGCGGGAGCGGCCACAGGTGGCGGTCCTGGTCCTCGGCCCGGTACCGAGCCCCCGCGGCATCGCGGCGGCCTTCGCCGCCGGCGCCTCCGGCTACGTACGCCACGACGAGCGCATAGAGGGCGTCGAGCGGGCCATCATGAAGGCACGGGCGGGCGAGGCGGCGGTGGCTCCGACGCTGCTGCAAGGCGCGTTCAGCGAACTCCTGAACCCGGCGGCCCAGCCGGACGACGAAGGCCAGCGGCTGCTCCAGATGCTCACGCCCCGCGAGGTGGAGGTCCTGGTCCGGGTCGCCGACGGCGAGGACACCCGCCTGATCGCCGCCGGCATGGGCATCGCCCCCTCCACGGCCCGCACGCACGTCCAGCGGGTCCTGATGAAACTGGGCGTCGGCTCCCGCCTGGAGGCGGCGGCCCTGGCGGCCCGCACAGGCCTGCTGGACCGCGCGGGACCACTGCCGCACACGTCCCGGAACACGGGGGACGCGGCCGGCGGTCTCGCATGACCGTCCGCACGGTCGTCGGGCGGGGTGTGCGCCTCGGCGCGCTGATCGGCATGTGGCCCGCGGGGATCGTCGGCACCTTGTGCCTGGTGGCGGCGTTCGTCTTCCTGGCCGGCGGCCACGGGACGAGCGCCTGGCTGCTCACCGTGGCGAGCGCCTACGCGGTACTGGCCGCCATGACGGTGGGCATCACGCTGGGAGCCGCAACCGGTCTCGCCCTGGCGCTCGCCCCCCGCCGGCTGCTCGCACGCCCGCCGCTGCGGGGCCTGCTCGCGGCACTCACCGCCGGGCTGCCGGTCGCGGCCCTCTCCGTCGCCGCCCTGACCGGAGACGGCTACACCCTCGCGAGCTACCCGCCGTCGATCCACTTCCTCACCTGGTCGGCGACCCTGACGATCGCCCTGGTGGCGGCGGCCCGCAGCGGTGACATCGCCGGCTGCGGCGCCGATCTCTGACGGGCGCCGATGAGTTTCGCCGTGATCCGCGGTCAGAGATCATGACTGAACCGACGGCGACGCCCCGACACCCCGAGGACCTCACATGCGCACCCTGATCAGCACCGCATTCATCTCGCTCGACGGTGTCGTCGAGGCACCGGGCGGCGAGCCCGGTTACCGGAACGCCGGATGGACCTTCAAGGACGTCGAGTTCCTGCCCGAGGCCTTCGAGATCAAGGGCCGGGAGCAGACCGAGGCCACCGCGATGCTGCTGGGCCGGACCAGCTACGAGGCGTTCAGCCCCGTGTGGCCCGACATGGCGGACTTCGCCGACTACAAGGTGATGCCGAAGTACGTCGTCTCCACCACCCTCACCGAGGACGACCTGGTGTCGAACTGGGGCGAGACGACGATCCTGCGCTCGCTCGACGACGTCGCCGCGCTGAAGGCGACCGAGGGCGGCCCGATCATCGTCCACGGCAGCGCCTCCCTCAACCAGGCCCTCTCGGACGCCGGCCTGATCGACCGCTACCACCTGCTCGTCTTCCCGCTCCTGCTCGGAGCCGGCAAGCGGCTCTTCAGCGCCACGGACAAGGACACCCAGAAGCTGAAGCTCGTCGAGCACGAGGCCTACGCCAACGGCCTTCAGAAGAACGTCTTCGACGTCGTCCGCTGAGGCGCGAGGCCGGTACGTATCCCCGCCAGGAGGTGAGCTAGGGCGGCGGGCGTGGCGGTGAGGGCCGTTTCCGGGGTGTCACTCTCTCGAAGGTGAAGGGCCGCGGGGGCGGGGGAGGCGGCGAGTTCGACGCACGTGTTCCCTTCGCCGCCGTCGGAGAACGTCGACTTCTGCCAGGACACGGCGAGTTCGACGCAGGCGTTGCCCTCGGCGCCACCCGAGAATGTGGACTTCTGCCAATGCAGGGCCTGGGTCATGGGGTGCGCCTCACAGTTCCTTCGACAAGCGGTGGACGAAGTCCCGGGACGCTTTGGGGTCCAGCGTCACCTTCTCCACCTTACGGAAAAGCGTTCGAAGCGTGGTGAGTTGGGGTTCGGCGTCGATGAACGCGGTGCCGGTCGCGCCTTCCCTTAGTCCGGTGTCGAGTTGGGGTACCGGACCGCCCATGTACATCATCGAGGCTCCGGCGCCGCCGAAGCCGTCGAGGTCGGTGGGGATGACACGCATGGTGATGTGTTCGTGTTCGATCTGCCCCAGGATCTCCAGGAGTTGAGCGCGGGAGACGTGCCGGTCCGCCACGCGGATGCGTAGAGCGAACTCGTGGATGATCGCCTCGTACGAGGTGGGGTTGTCGTCCGCGATGACAGTGCGTCTCCGCATGCGGTGTTCCACCCGGGGGATCAGCTCGCTCTCGGGCAATTCCGGACGCATGTATCCGAACACCGCGCTGGCGTACTCAGGGGTCTGGAAGAGCCCGGGAACGTATGTGATCGCGACTTCGCGCAGGAAGGTCGCATGGTGCTCCGTCTCGGCCAGGTCCAGGTTCACCGGCGGCAGGACTCCCCGGTACTCCTCCCACCAGCCGCGTGTCCGGTCCGATGCCATGGCCATCAGGGCCTCGATCAACGCCTCGTCCGCGCAGGCGTAATGGGCCGCCAGGCGGCGGACACGCTCCGGGCTCACCCCCGCGACGCCGGACTCGATCTGGCTCATCTGGACCGCGTCGGCACCGAGCAGCGCAGCGGCTTCCCGCGCCTTCATGCCCGTCGCTTCGCGGAGTTTGCGCAGTTCAGCGCCCAGTCGCACCCTACGGGCCGTGAGATGCCTCTTGGGTGGCACGCGGCGCACCTCCTCGCCTCAACTGCTTTGGGGACGTCCCTCGTTCGAGGGTCAGGATAGGCCAACCGCTTGCGGCTTCCTAATGTTAGGAAATACCGTCGGTGACGCACCGCGCACGCTGCGGAAGTGCACCGCCCCGTCCTGCCATGACGGCTGCGGCAATGCCACCGCGCGTAAATCCCCTCACGTCACTCGGAGTTGACGCATGTCCGATCCCTGGGAGTACTCCCTCTACATCCCCAGCGACCCCCGCGCCGTCACGGTCTGCCGCCGCACCCTGCGCCTGATCCTCACCCTGCACGGTCTGATCCACCTCGTGGACACAGCGGAGCTGCTCGCCTCGGAGCTGGTCTCCAACGCCGTACTGCACACCAAGGGCCCGGCCTGCCTGCGCCTGCGCCTGCGCTTCCGGGACGGGGTCCTTCAGATCGGCGCCTGGGACGCGGACCCCGAACCGCCCGAGCCGCCGCGCCGGCTGGAGGACCTGACCGGC
Organism: Streptomyces sp. NPDC060002; assembly: GCF_042737245.1. Lineage (NCBI taxonomy): Bacteria > Bacillati > Actinomycetota > Actinomycetes > Kitasatosporales > Streptomycetaceae > Streptomyces > Streptomyces sp. NPDC060002. The sequence goes on along the minus strand of NZ_JBHWUW010000045.1, from coordinate 14,591 downwards.
GCCGAGAGCGGCCGGGGGATGGCCCTCGTCCGGGCCTGCTCGGACCTCTGGCACTGGCAGCCGCTGACCCGGATGGGGCATCGCGGCAAGCTCGTCTGGTGTGAGCTGGCGGTGGCATAAGGCCCAGCCTGTGGTGCAAAGCGGATAATCACGACATACGGTGCGTAACCGTAACGTCTCGCTCTGTAGTGAGGCACGCCATCCAGACGGAAAAGGGTACGCAATGCGCAAGCTCCGCAACACCGCTCTCGTGGCCGCCATGATCGGAAGCCTCGGCATGGCCGGCGCCGGATTCGCCTCCGCCGCCGTCTACGGCTCGGACGGGGACTCCCGGGAGTGCTCCAACCACGTGGAGAACATCTCGTTCGGCCTCATCAACATCCCGAACCTGAACCTCCCGCTGCTCGGCCTCTCGTCGAACCAGGACGCGACGCAGCAGATCTGCAACAACGGGGACGACGCCATCAACGCGAACGTCGCCGACCACGAGTAGACGCACTGAGCCGGCTCCGGGATCCGACGGATCGGATCCCGGAGCCGGCTCACCTCGCGAACCGCGCCGCTACTCGCCCCGCGGGAACTCCCGGGACTCCGGGGACTCCCCGCCCAACGCCTCCGGCGGCAGCGTCGGGGTGACCGGCGCCACGGGCCGCAGCTTCAGCCAGGCCAGGAAGAAGATGCCCAGGGCCAGCATGGCCAGGCCGGTCCACAGGTTGATGTTGATCCCCTGGGCCTTGTCGATCTCCGCGTCGCTGTCCGTGATCCCGGCGATCGTGACGATCACGCCGTAGACGACGAACAGGCCGCCGATGATGCGCCGCAGGTCGAAGATGCGGGCCGCGGTCGTGGACTTCTCCTCGAGTTCCGTCACCTCCCGCTGGAGGTCGGCCTCGGAGTACCCCGCCCGCCGCAGCCGCTCGGCAGCCTCGGCGCGCTCAGACGGTTCGAATTGCTCGGACATGGTCTCTCCAGTCTCCCGCAGTAGTCGCGACCGGGCTCAGAACGAGAACGGGATGTAGCAGAGGGCGGCCAGGATCACCGCGCTCCAGCCCAGCAGGGCCGGGCGCCGGTACCACGCGTCGTCGCCCGCCGCCGGCGGCTCGGCCATGCCGGGGGAGACGGTGCCGTAGACCAGGCCCTGGAGCTCCTCGTCCGTCTTGGGGGCCGTGAACAGCGACACCACCACCATGACGACCGCGCCCGCCACGAAGCCCGCGATCGCGGAGACGAAGTTGGCGCCCTGGTCGGTGGGGATGCCGATGATGTCCTGCTTGTAGAGGACGAAGTAGTTGACCATCGCCGCCGTCGTGCCCGCGAGCAGGCCCCAGAAGCCCGACTTCCTCGACGCCCGCTTCCAGAACATGCCGACGATGAAGACGACGAACATCGGCACGTTGAAGAAGCTGAACAGAGTCTGGAGGTAGCTCATGATGTTGGAGAAGGAGGAGGCGAGGAACGCCGTGCCCACCGACGCGGCCACGCCGATCGCCGTGATGAGGCGGCCGAAGCGGACGTAGTACGCGTCCTCGCGCCCGCGCACCACGTACTTCGCCCAGATGTCGGTCGTGAACACCGTGTTGAACGACGAGACGTTCGCCGCCATGCCCGCCATGAACGCCGCCAGCAGGCCCGTCACCGCGATGCCCAGTACGCCGTTCGGCAGCAGTTCCTGCATGAGATACGGGATCGCGTCGTTGTACTGGAGGTCGGAGTCGGCCGTACCGATCTTCGGGACCAGCACCGCCGCCACCAGGCCCGGGATCATCACCAGGAAGACGATGAAGATCTTCGGGAAGGCGGCGATGAGCGGGGTGCGCTGGGCCGCCGACAGGTTCTTCGCCGACAGGGCGCGCTGCACCTCGGCGAAGTTCGTCGTCCAGTAACCGAACGACAGCACGAAACCGAGGCCCAGCACGATGGTCAGCCAGTTCGCGCCGAGCGGGTTGTCGCTGCCGATGCCCGTGCCGCCCCACGCGGTGACGAAGTCGTCGCCGTGGGCCTGCGTCAGGGAGTCCGTCAGGCCGTCCCAGCCTCCCACCTTCTTCAGGCCGAGCACCGACAGCGGGATGAGCGCGGCCAGGATCACGAAGAACTGGAGGACCTCGTTGTAGATCGCCGAGGAGAGGCCGCCGAGCGTGATGTAGGCCAGCACGAAGGCGCCGGCGACCACGATCGCCACCCACTGCGGCCAGCCCAGCAGCGCCTCGACGACGATCGCGAGGGCGTACAGGTTCACGCCGGAGATCAGGATCGCCGCGAAGGCGAACAGGGCCGAGCTCAGCAGGTGGGCGCCCCGGTCGAAGCGCAGCAGCAGGAACTCGGGGACGGAGCGGACCTTGCTGCCGTAGTAGAACGGCATCATCACCAGGCCCAGGAAGACCATCGCCGGGATGGCGCCGATCCAGTACCAGTGGACGGTGTACGCGCCGTACTGCGCGCTGTTGGCGGCCATGCCGAGGATCTCGGTGGCGGCCAGGTTGGCCGAGACGAACGCGAGGCCCGTGATCCAGGCGGGCAGGGAGCGTCCGGAGAGGAAGAAGTCGAGGGTGGTCTTCACCGATCTGCGGGCGGCGAAGCCGATGCCCAGCACCACGACGAAGTAGATGCCGAGGATCGTGTAGTCGAGCCAGTTCGTCGGCAGCCGCAGCTCTGCCGCCAGCTGTACTGCCGTGTAGGCCGGGTCTGTGGGGGTTCGCATGCCCTGCTCACTTTGTTTGGTGTTCTTTGTTCGGTTGTGGTGGTGACTCGCGTGGGGGTTTATGGTTTTATGTGTTTGGTTCTGTTGGAAGCTTTGCTAGGTGTACGGATCTAGGTCTGCGGGTCTAGAGGTACGGATGGAGAGTCGCGGTGAAGAAGACCTCGACCCGCTTGGCCGACGGTCGTGAGCTGATCTACTACGACCAGCGGGACGACTCGGTGCGCGACGCGGTGGACAGGCGTCCGCTCGACCCCACGGTCACCACTTCGGAGGTACGGCGGGACCCCCTGCTCGGCGATTCCATCGCCGTGGCCTCGCACCGGCAGGGGCGCATCTACCACCCGCCGGCCGACGAGTGCCCGCTCTGCCCCTCCCAGGGCGACCGGCTCAGCGAGATCCCGGACTCGTCGTACGACGCCGTCGTGTTCGAGAACCGTTTCCCCTCGCTGGCCGGCGACTCCGGGCGCTGCGAGGTGGTCTGCTTCACCTCCGACCACAACGCGTCCTTCGCCGACCTCACCGAGGAGCAGGCACGACTGGTCCTCGACGCGTGGACGGACCGGACGTCCGAGCTGTCTCATCTGCCCTCCGTGGAACAGGTGTTCTGCTTCGAGAACCGAGGCGCCGAGATCGGCGTGACTCTGGGTCACCCGCACGGGCAGATCTACGCCTACCCGTTCACCACTCCGCGCACCGCCCTGATGCTGCGTTCGGTCGCGGCGCACAAGGAGGCGACCGGCGGGGAGAACCTGTTCGACGCCGTCCTGGAGCGTGAACTCGCCGACGGGCGGGTCGTCCTGGAGGGTGAACACTGGGTCGCGTTCGTGCCCTACGCGGCGCACTGGCCGTACGAGGTGCACCTCTACCCGAGGCGCCGGGTGCCGGACCTGCTCGCCCTCGACGAGGAGGCGCGCACAGAGTTCCCCCAGGTCTATCTGGAACTCTTGAGGCGCTTCGACCGGATCTTCGGCGAAGGTGAACCGCCCACGCCCTACATCTCCGCCTGGCACCAGGCGCCGTTCGGCGCGCTGGAGGAGTTCGAGGGTGTCAACCGGGACGACTTCGCGCTCCATCTCGAGCTTTTCACCGTTCGCCGCACTTCCGGCAAGCTGAAGTTCCTCGCGGGCTCCGAATCAGGCATGAACGTCTTCATCAACGACGTGCCGCCGGAGTTCGCGGCCCAGCGACTGCGAGAGGTAGCGAGTTCATGAGCGGCACCGCCGGCACGAGCGGCAAGTATCTGGTCACGGGTGGCGCGGGCTACGTCGGCAGCGTGGTCGCCCGGCACCTGCTGGAGGCCGGCCACGAGGTCGTCGTCCTCGACAACCTCTCGACCGGTTTCCGCGAAGGCGTCCCGGCGGGTGCCTCGTTCATCGAGGGCGACATCCGCGACGCCGCCAAGTGGCTCGACGGCTCCTTCGACGCCGTGCTCCACTTCGCCGCGTTCTCGCAGGTCGGCGAGTCCGTCGTCAAGCCCGAGAAGTACTGGGACAACAACGTCGGCGGCACCATGGCCCTGCTCGGCGCCATGCGCGAGGCCGGCGTGCGCAAGCTGGTCTTCTCGTCCACGGCGGCGACGTACGGCGAGCCGGAGCAGGTCCCGATCGTGGAGAGCGCGCCGACGCGGCCCACGAACCCCTACGGCGCCTCCAAGCTCGCCGTCGACCACATGATCAGCGGCGAGGCCGCCGCCCACGGGCTCGGCGCCGTCTCCCTGCGGTACTTCAACGTGGCCGGCGCTTACGGCGAGCAGGGCGAGCGCCACGACCCCGAGTCGCACCTCATCCCGCTCGTCCTCCAGGTCGCGCAGGGCCGCCGCGAGGCCATCTCCGTCTTCGGCGACGACTACCCGACGCCCGACGGCACCTGCGTCCGCGACTACATCCACGTCGCCGACCTCGCCGAGGCCCACCTCCTCGCCGTCGCCGCCGCCGAGCCCGGCGAGCACCTCATCTGCAACCTCGGCAACGGCAACGGCTTCTCCGTGCGCGAGGTCATCGAGACCGTCCGAGAGGTCACCGGCCACCCGATCCCCGAGGTCGTGGCCCCTCGCCGCGCGGGCGACCCGGCCGTCCTGGTCGCCTCGGCGGCCACCGCCCGTGAGCGGCTGGGCTGGAACCCGTCCCGCGCGGATCTCGCGGGTATCGTCGCGGACGCGTGGGCGTTCGCGCAGCACATCGCAAGCAGCGCAAGGGAGTCGTAGTGGGGGCACAGGAAGTTCGCGAGGGTTTCGTCCGGCTGTACGGGGCCGAGCCCGAGGGCGTCTGGGCGGCGCCCGGCCGCGTCAACCTCATCGGTGAGCACACCGACTACAACGACGGCTTCGTGATGCCCTTCGCGCTGCCGCACATCGCGGTCGCGGCGGTCTCACGGCGTACGGACGGCGTGCTGCGGCTGCACTCGGCCGACCTCGACAGCGGCGTCGCCGAGCTGCGGCCGGCCGACCTGGCGCCCGAGTCCGACGGCAACTGGACGGCGTACCCGGCCGGAGTCGTCTGGGCGCTGCGCGAGGCCGGCCACCCGGTGACCGGCGCCGACATCCATCTGTCCTCGACGGTCCCGTCGGGCGCGGGTCTGTCGTCCTCCGCGGCACTGGAGGTCGTCGTGGCCCTGGCGCTGAACGACCTCTACGACCTCGGGCTCCAGGGCTGGCAGCTCGCCCGCCTGTGCCAGCGCGCCGAGAACGTCTACGTCGGCGCGCCCACCGGCATCATGGACCAGACGGCGTCCGCGTGCTGCGAGGCCGGGCACGCGCTGTTCCTGGACACCCGCGACCTCTCGCAGAAGCAGATCCCCCTCGACCTGGCCGCCGAGGGCCTGCGTCTGCTGGTCGTCGACACCCAGGTCACGCACGCCCACAGCGGTGGCGAGTACGGCAAGCGGCGGGCCGGCTGCGAGAAGGGCGCCGCCCTCCTCGGCGTCGACGCGCTGCGTGACATCCCGTACGCCGACCTGGACGCGGCCCTCGCCCGGCTCGGCGACGAGGAGGAGGTCCGCCGCCTGGTCCGCCATGTGGTGACGGAGGACCAGCGCGTGGAACAGGTCGTCGCCCTCCTGGAGTCCGGCGGTGACAGCCGTGCCGTCGGCCCGATCCTGACGGCGGGTCACGCCTCGCTCCGGGACGACTTCCGGGTCTCCTGCCCCGAGCTGGACCTCGTCGTCGACACCGCCCTCGCCCACGGGGCGCTCGGTGCGCGGATGACCGGCGGCGGGTTCGGCGGGTCGGCGATCGTGCTGGCCGAGGCCGCCGACGTCGAGACGCTCACCAAGGGTGTCGAGGAGGCGTTCGCGGCCGCGGGGCACAAGGCTCCGCGGGTGTTCGAGGCGGTGCCCGCGGCAGGGGCGCGTCGGCTGAGCTGAGTTTCGTCGTCGGGGCGGTGGGGGTGGCCGAGTGGATCTCGCCCCCGCCGCCCCTTCCCGTTCCCGTCCCTGGGGGCTGCGCCCCCAGACCCCCCTTGTGCCTGGACTGCCTCGGCCTCAAGCTCCGCCAGAGGGGGTACCCCCAGACGGGCTTGCCTGCCCCAGCCTTTTCGTCAGGGTGAACTCCGTCAGGCCCGGGGGGTAGTCCTCGATCGTGCACACCACCTCGTAGCCCTGGCGTCTGTAGAACTCCGGGGCCTGGAAGTCCCAGGTCTCCAGGCGTACGCGGTCGCAGCCGCGCTGCTCGCGGGCGATGCGCTCCGCTTCGGCGAGGAGGGCGCTGCCCAGGCCCGTGCCCCGGTGCCGGGCGTCGACCCAGAGGTAGGTGACGTGCAGCCAGGCCGTCCAGGTGTGGCCCACCAGACCGCCGGCCAGGTCGCCGTCGGGGTCCGTGGCCCAGACGTGCAGCGCCGACTCGCGTTCCGCGGGGGTGCCGCGTAGTGCGCGCAGGACCGGGGAGGCCTCGGTGTTGGTGGCGAGAAGCCGCGAACGGAGAAGATCGCGGCGAGTCCTGTCGACTTCTGTCTCAAGACGAAACATGCGGCACACCATAAGCGCGGTGGCCGAACCAATCCTGCAATTTGCCTTCCGCTGTACGCCCGCGGCCCTACCCTGTGAACAGTGCCGGTGGGGGCCGGTACTGATCAGGGGGCGAGACAGTCGGGTACGGCGCCCGCGGTGGGGGTAGCAGTCTCTGCACGGCGGCGGCCGTTGCGGCAGTGACATCCCCTCCGGGCGTCGTATCCGCGCCGGTCTTCGTTCTCCGTCTCCGGACCTTGGGGTATCCCCGGCTCTGTCAAGGAGCTTGGGGAAGGGGGTTTCGTGGTTCGCATTCGTGTACTGGTCGTCGACGACCACCGTATCTTCGCCGAGTCGCTCGCCGCGGCACTGGCCGCCGAGCCCGACGTCGACGTGTCCGCGGCCGGCAGCGGCCCGGCGGCACTGCGCAGCCTGGAGCGCGCGGCCGCCGAGGGGCGCCGGTACGACGTGCTGCTCGTCGACGCCGATCTGGGCGCCGCTCTGCCCGGCATACGGCCCGCCGTGCCCGTGCGGGAGGTGGGGGAGGACGGGCTCGTCGACGGGATATCGCTGGTCGTGGGGGTCCGTGCCGCGCAGCCCCATATCCGGATCGTCGTCCTCGCCGAGAAGGACGATCCGCGCCGCGCGGCCCTCGCCCTCCAGGCCGGGGCGTCCGGCTGGGTGGCGAAGGACTGCTCGCTGTCCCGTCTGCTCACCGTCATCAGAGGCGTACTGCGGGAGGAGACGCACCTCCCGCCCGCGCTCCTCACGGGCGTCCTGCGGGAGTTGACGGCCGCCCGCAAGCATCGCACCGAGAGCGAACGGCTGGTGGAGTCGCTCACCCCGAGGGAGCGGGAAGTGCTGCGCTGCATGGTCGCGGGACTGGGCAGGAAGGCGGTCGCCGACCGGCTGTTCCTCTCCCCGCACACCGTCCGCACCCATATGCAGAACGTCCTCGGCAAACTGGGCGTGCACTCCACCCTCGCCGCGGTCGCGCTGGCGCGCCGGGCCGGGGTGGGGCCGGTGGACCTAGCCGGGGATGTTGTCGAACGGGGCGGTCAGCTGGCGTAGCAGGCCCGCCAGTTCACCGCGCTGGGCGTTCGAGAGCTCGGCCAGGATCGCTCGTTCCTGGTCGAGCAGGCCGGCGAGGGCCTGATCGGCGCGGTCCTTGCCGCCGTCCGTGAGGCGGACGAGCACACCCCGGCGGTCGGTCGGGTCCGGCAGTCGCTCCACCAGGCCCTTCTTCGCGAGCCGGTCGATACGGTTCGTCATCGTGCCCGAGGTCACCAGCGTCTGTGTCAGCAGCTGCCCGGGCGAGAGCTGGTAGGGCGCCCCCGCCCGCCGGAGCGCCGTCAGGACGTCGAACTCCCAGGGCTCCAGCTGGTGCTCGGAGAACGCCAGACGGCGTGCGCGGTCCAGGTGCCGGGCCAGTCTGCTCACCCGGCTGAGTACTTCCAGCGGCTCCACGTCGAGGTCCGGGCGCTCCCGGCGCCACGCTGCGACCAGCCGATCGACCTCGTCCTCCATGACGATCAGTGTAGTGGTTGTGTCGACGTGAAGTCTCTTGATGTCGAGTCTCTTGACATCAAGATAAATGCCGGGGGAAAGTACCAGGCATGACGACGAACCCCACCTGGGACCCCGCCCAGTACCTGCGTCACGCCGGCCACCGCGCCCGGCCCTTCGGCGACCTCCTCGCGCGCGTTCCCGATCTGCCCGGCGACCCGCCCCGCATCGCCGACCTCGGCTGCGGCCCCGGCACCCTCACCGCCGTCCTCGCCGACCGCTGGACCACCGCCCGGGTCACCGGCTACGACAACTCGCCCCGGATGCTCGCCGACGCGGCGGCGCACGCGGGCGGGCGCCTCGACTTCGCCGACGCCGACCTCGCGACCTGGACGCCGGGGGAGACGTACGACCTGCTCGTCTCGAACGCCGCCCTCCAGTGGGTACCCGGCCACCTCGACGCCTTCGCCGGCTGGCTGGACGGCCTCGCCCCCGGCGGCACCTTCGCCTTCCAGGTCCCCCACAACATCGACGCGCCCCTGCACGCCCTCATGCGCGAGCTCGGCGACGGCGTCCGCTGGAAGGGCCGCCTCGGCCACGTCCTGCGCCACGAGGACTCCGTCCACGCCCCCGGCGTCTACCTCGACCGGCTGGCCCGCCTCGGCTGCGCCACCGACGTCTGGACGACCACCTACTTCCATGTGCTCCAGGGCGACGACCCCGTCCTCGACTGGGTCAAGGGCACCGGTCTGCGCCCCGCCCTCGACGCCCTCGCCGACGACCCCGAGGCCCGCGACGCCTTCGTCACCGAATACCGCGACCTGCTCCGCGAGGCCTACCCGAGCGCGGAGTACGGCACCGTCCTGCCGTTCCGCCGCCTGTTCGCGGTGGCCGTGAAGGCGGCCTGACGTGCTGGCCACCTTCGACCATGTGCAGCTCGCCGCCCCGCCCGGCTCCGAGGACCTGCTGCGCCGCTTCTACACCGGCACCCTGGGCATGACCGAGGTCCCCAAGCCGGCGGTGCTCGCGGCGAAGGGGGGATGCTGGTTCCGGGCGGGGGCCGTGCACCTGCATCTGGGGATCGAGGCCGGCTTCAGGCCGTCCGCGAAGGCCCACCCCGGGCTGCGGGTCACCGCGATCGAGGCGTACGCCGCCTGGCTGGAGGCCCGCGGCACACCGGTCACCTGGGACGCGGACCTGCCGGGACACCGCCGCTTCCACGCCCGGGACCCCGTCGGCAACCGGCTGGAGTTCCTGGAGCCCGTCAGCGGGGTTTGAGGGGCTCCGGACGGGTCACCCGCAGTCTTGAGACCACCCGCAGACCTGACTGGGAGTGATGGACAGTGGCAGGCGAGCAGAAGTCCAAGGCGAAGATGGAACAGGCCAAGGGCAAGGCGAAGGAAGCGATCGGCCGCACCGTGGGCAACGAGCGGATGGAGGCCGAGGGACGCGCCGACCAGGCGAAGGGCGACGCCCGTCAGGTTAAGGAGAAGACCAAGGACGTCTTCAAGCACTGAGGGCGTGACGAGGCACCGACGCGCCGCGGCGCGTCGGGGACACATGCGGGCGGGGTCCCGACCTTCGTGGTCGGGGCCCCGCCCGCATGTGTGCCGCGTCCGAATGCGCGTACGGCGATGCGCTTTCGCCGTCCCGTCAGGCCTTCCGGCGGCCTATCAGGTGCGGCTTCGCTTCCAGCCCGTCCAGCCCGTGCCAGGACAGGTTCACCAGGTGGGCCGCCACCTCCGCCTTCTTCGGGCGGCGTACGTCCAGCCACCACTGACCGGTCAGGGCGACCATGCCGACCAGGGCCTGGGCGTACAGCGGGGCCAGCTTCGGGTCGAAGCCGCGGCTCTTGAACTCGCGGCCCAGGATGTCCTCCACCTGGGTCGCGATGTCGGAGATCAGGGACGCGAACGACCCGGTCGACTGCGGGATGGGGGAGTCCCGCACCAGGATCCGGAAACCGTCCGTGTACTCCTCGATGTAGTCGAGGAGCGCGAACGCCGCCTGTTCCAGGAGCTCGCGCGGGTGGCCCGCCGTCAGCGACGACGTGACCATGTCCAGCAGCCGGCGCATCTCCCGGTCCACGACGACCGCGTACAGCCCCTCCTTGCCGCCGAAGTGCTCGTACACCACCGGCTTGGAGACCCCGGCCTTCGCCGCGATCTCCTCCACCGAGGTGCCCTCGAAACCCTTCGCCGCGAACAGGGTGCGACCGATCTCGAGCAGCTGCTGGCGCCTCTCCGCACCCGTCATACGGGTGCGCCGGGCGCGCCGCGGCTTGGCTTCGTTGCTCGGGGTACTGCTGGGATCGGTCGCCACGCCGTCAATCATGCCGCCTCGGCGGTGGCCTTCCCCCGTCGGGAGTCGTCCTCACCCGTGTTGCGACGCGAATCGATACGCGAGCGTGACGGCCAGCGGACGTCGTAGGCCCACCCGAGCATCTCGAACCACCGGATGAACCGCGCCGAGGAGTCCAGCTGGCCCCGCATCACGCCGTGCCGCGCCGAGGTCGGGTCCGCGTGGTGCAGGTTGTGCCAGGACTCGCCGCAGGACAGGACCGCCAGCCACCAGACGTTGCCGGAGCGGTCACGCGACTTGAACGGGCGCTTGCCCACCGCGTGACAGATCGAGTTGATCGACCACGTCACGTGGTGCAGCAGGGCCACGCGCACCAGCGAGCCCCACAAGAACGCCGTGAACGCGCCCCACCAGGACATCGTCACCAGCCCGCCCACCAGCGGCGGCAGCGCCAGCGACAGGATCGTCCAGTAGACGAACTGCCGCGACACCGCGCGGATCGCCGGGTCCTTGATCAGATCCGGCGCGTACTTCTCCTGCGAGGTCTGCTCCTCGTCGAACATCCATGCGATGTGGGCCCACCACAGGCCCTTCATCAGGGCCGGGAGCGTCTCGCCGAACCGCCACGGCGAATGCGGGTCACCGTCCGCGTCGGAGAACTTGTGGTGCTTGCGGTGATCGGCCACCCAGCGCACGACCGGCCCCTCCACCGCCATCGACCCCATGATCGCCAACGCGATCCTGAGCGGCCGCTTCGCCTTGAACGAACCGTGCGTGAAGTAGCGGTGGAAACCGATCGTGATGCCGTGGCAGCCGAGGAAGTACATGAAGACCAGCAGACCGAGGTCGAGCCAGCTCACCCCCCAGCCCCACGCCAGCGGCACCGCCGCCAGCACCGCCAGGAACGGGACGACGATGAAGATCAGCAGCATGATCTGCTCGATCGAACGCTTCTGCTCGCCACCCAGGGTGGCGGAGGGCGGGGGGGTGCCGTCGGGCGCCTTCAAAGGGTCATCGATCACGTTGGAGCTGCCTGTGGTCATGCGCGTCCCCTGGGGGGTCTTGGAATGAGGGAGATGCCGTCGTTCCGCACACCGCGGAAGGTCACACAGCGAACCAATGCCACGCTCCCTACGGTTCCGTAACCTACGGCATCGTAAGTATGGCAGTGCCCTGCCGGGCGGCAAGAGCCCGCCAACCTGCGCGTCCCCATGGACACCTATCCTTGGAGACAGTCGGACAGCGCGGTCCGCTCTGTTTTCTTCCCGGATGTCCGGCCCCTATGCGACGCCCGCCGCGGGGCCGGAGTCCGGGTTCCCTCCCGGACGAGCTTCAACACTGCAAGGAGCCGCACCTGTGAGCAGTGCCGACGACCTTGGCCAGGCCACCGCAACGACCAGCACCGAGCTGCGCGCCGACATCCGCCGACTGGGGGACCTCCTCGGCGAGACCCTCGTCCGGCAGGAAGGCCCGGAGCTTCTCGACCTGGTCGAGAAGGTCCGCCGCCTCACCCGCGAGGACGGCGAAGCCGCCGCCGAACTGCTGCGTGGCATCGAACTGGAGACCGCGGCCAAGCTGGTCCGCGCCTTCTCCACCTACTTCCACCTCGCCAACGTCACCGAGCAGGTCCACCGCGGCCGCGAACTGCGCGAGCGCCGCGCCGCCGAGGGCGGCCTGCTCGCCCGCACCGCCGACCGCCTCAAGGACGTCGACCCCGAACACGTCCACCAGACGGTCCGCCACCTCAACGTTCGCCCCGTGTTCACGGCGCACCCCACCGAAGCCGCGCGCCGGTCGGTACTGAACAAGCTCCGGCGCATCGCCGCGCTCCTCGAGACCCCCGTCATCGAGGCCGACCGCCGCCGCTACGACACCCGCCTGGCCGAGAACATCGACCTCGTCTGGCAGACCGACGAGCTCAGGGTCGTACGCCCCGAGCCCGCCGACGAGGCCCGCAACGCCATCTACTACCTCGACGAACTCCACGCGGGCGCCGTGGGCGACGTCCTGGAGGACCTCACCGCCGAACTGGAGCGGGTCGGCGTCAAGCTCCCCGAGAACACCCGCCCGCTCACCTTCGGCACCTGGATCGGCGGCGACCGCGACGGCAACCCCAACGTCACCCCCCAGGTGACCTGGGACGTTCTCATCCTCCAGCACGAGCACGGCATCAACGACGCGCTGGACATGATCGACGAGCTCCGCGGCTTCCTCTCCAACTCCATCCGCTACACCGGCGCAACCGAGGAACTCCTGGAGTCGCTGAAGGGCGACCTCGAACGGCTGCCCGAGATCAGCCCCCGCTACAAGCGCCTCAACGCCGAAGAGCCCTACCGGCTCAAGGCCACCTGCATCCGGCAGAAGCTCGAGAACACCAAGCAGCGCCTCGCCAAGGGCATCCCCCACGAGGCCGGGCGCGACTACCTCGGCACCAGCGAGCTCCTCGCGGACCTCACCCTCATCCAGACCTCCCTGCGCGAGCACCGCGGCGCTCTGTTCGCCGACGGCCGGATGAACCGCACCATCCGCACCCTCGCCGCGTTCGGCCTCCAGCTCGCCACCATGGACGTCCGCGAGCACGCCGACGCCCACCACCACGCCCTCGGTCAGCTCTTCGACCGTCTCGGCGAGGAGTCCTGGCGCTACACCGACATGCCCCGCGAGTACCGCACGAAGCTGCTCGCCAAGGAACTGCGCTCCCGCCGGCCGCTCGCCCCCTCCCCGGCACCCGTCGACGCCGCCGGCGAGAAGACCCTCGGGGTCTTCCTCACCGTCAAGCGGGCCCTGGAAGTCTTCGGCCCCGAGGTCATCGAGTCGTACATCATCTCGATGTGCCAGGGCGCCGACGACGTGTTCGCGGCGGCGGTCCTGGCCCGCGAGGCCGGCCTCGTCGACCTGCACGCCGGCTGGGCGAAGATCGGCATCGTGCCGCTCCTGGAGACCACGGACGAGCTGAAGGCCGCCGACACCATCCTCGAGGACATGCTCTCCGACCCCTCCTACCGGCGCCTCGTCGCGCTGCGCGGAGACGTCCAGGAGGTCATGCTCGGCTACTCCGACTCCTCGAAGTTCGGCGGCATCACCACCAGCCAGTGGGAGATCCACCGCGCCCAGCGCCGACTGCGCGACGTCGCCCACCGCTACGGCGTCCGGCTGAGGCTGTTCCACGGCCGCGGCGGCACCGTCGGCCGCGGCGGCGGCCCCTCCCACGACGCCATCCTCGCCCAGCCCTGGGGCACCCTGGAGGGCGAGATCAAGGTCACAGAACAGGGCGAGGTCATCTCCGACAAGTACCTCATCCCCTCCCTGGCCAGGGAGAACCTGGAACTGACGGTCGCCGCGACCTTGCAGGCCTCCGCCCTGCACACCGCCCCCCGCCAGTCCGACGAGGCCCTCGCCCGCTGGGACGCCGCCATGGACGTCGTCTCGGACGCCGCCCACGACGCCTACCGCACCCTCGTCGAGGACCCCGACCTCCCGCCCTACTTCTTCGCCTCCACCCCGGTCGACCAGCTCGCCGACCTGCACCTCGGATCACGCCCGTCCCGCAGGCCCGACTCCGGTGCAGGGCTCGACGGCCTGCGCGCCATCCCGTGGGTGTTCGGCTGGACCCAGTCCCGCCAGATCGTCCCCGGCTGGTTCGGCGTCGGCTCGGGGCTCAAGGCGCTGCGCGACGCCGGCCTCGACACCGTCCTGGACGAGATGCGCGACCAGTGGCACTTCTTCCAGAACTTCGTCTCGAACGTCGAGATGACCCTCGCGAAGACCGACCTGCGCATCGCCCAGCACTACGTCGACACCCTCGTCCCCGACAACCTGAAGCACGTCTTCGACCGGATCAAGGCCGAGCACGCCCTCACCGTCGCCGAGGTACTGAAGATCACCGGCGAACCGGAACTGCTCGACGCCACCCCCGTGCTCAAGCAGACCTTCACCATCCGCGACGCCTACCTCGACCCCATCTCCTACCTCCAGGTCACGCTGCTCAAGCGCCAGCGTGACGCCGCCGCCGCGGGAGCCGAGCCCGACCCGCTCCTCGCCCGTGCCCTGCTCCTCACCGTCAACGGCGTCGCCGCGGGCCTGCGCAACACCGGCTGACCCGCACATCCGGCACGAAGGGGCGCCCCGGTCCGTACGGACCGGGGCG